>DAIUES010000280.1:0-1574 GCA_036844985.1 Candidatus Limnocylindrales bacterium | reverse complement strand
ACAACAGGTGCTCGCCGACCCAGGCCGAGTCGTAGCCGAGGTCCTCGATCGCCCGGATCATGTCGAGCAGCTCGGGCCAGCGGACCTCGCGCTCGACCTCGGGCAGCTGCACCCCGACCTTCATGTCGCGTTCAGTCGGAGGCGGCCGGCTCGAGCGCCGCGCGCATCGCCCGCAGATGGTCCGGTGTCGAGCCGCAGCAGGCGCCCACGATCCGTGCGCCGGCAGCGCGCATCTGACGGCCGTAGTCGGCCATCGTCGCCGGGTCGGCACGGTAGACCGCGCGCATGTCGACGAGCTCGGGCATGCCGGCATTGGACTTCGCGACGAGGATGGCGTCCGGATCGGCGGCGTGCATCCGGGCGATGACCGGCAGCAGTTCGTCGGGGCCGTTACCGCAATTGCCGCCGACCGCGTCCGCGCCCCAGGCGACCAGCGCCTCGACCGCCTGCTCCGGCGACACGCCCATCATCGTGTGGCCGCGGGTGTCGAACGTCATCGTCGCGATGAGCGCGATGCCCGGGGACACGCGCCGGACCCCCTCGATGGCCGCCTTGATCTCGTTGAGGTCGGACATCGTCTCGATCCAGATCAGGTCGACACCGCCGGCGATGAGCGACGCCGCCTGCTCGCGGAAGACATCGACCGCGATCTCGTAGTCGAGCGTTCCCAGCGGCGCGACGATCTCGCCGCTCGGTCCGATGTCGCCGGCGACGAGCGCCGTGTCGCCCGCGGCCCGGACCTCGGCGCGGGCCAGGATGGCGGCCGTTCGGTTCAGCTCGTCGACCCGCGCTGACAGCCCGTGGAGGCCGAGTCGGAGACGATTGCCACCGAACGTGTTGGTCATGATGATCTGCGATCCGGCGTCGAGGTAGGCGCGCTGGATACGGCGGATGACCTCGGGCTGGGTCAGGTTCCAGACCTCGGGCGGATCGCCGAACTGCAGGCCGTTGGCGAACAGCATCGTCCCCATCGCCCCATCGGCCATGATCGGACCGCCGTCGTCGATGAGCGCCCGGAACCTGGCGCTGGTGGCACCGCCGTCGACGGCGCGACGAGTCGCCGGATCCGGGAACCGGATCGGGTCGACTTCGAGGCTGGCACCGTCGGTGGTGCCGGTCGATCCGGCCTGATGGTCCGGGCGTGGCGGGCGGGCGCGAAGATTGCGGCGCGGGCTGTCCATCGGGGCATGATACCGGCCGGGTCACGCGGGACGCCGGCGGCTGGCATTGACACGCGACCGCGTCGTCGCGCACGCTGCGCGCGCCATGCGCGACAGCGATCCCGCCACGCTCCAGACCCGCTCGCAGCAGCGGCCCGCGAGGGCCCGCTCGAGCTGATGCGCCGCGCCCCTCGAGGGCGCCGACACCGACCTTGAGCGGACACCCTCGGCATCGACGCCGAGGGTGTCCGCTTGTCTACCCGAGGAACGACGACCGATGGATCCCACACTCCTTGCCCGGGGCCTCGTCCTGGGCTTCACGATCGCCGCGGCGGTCGGGCCGATCTCGCTGCTGTGCATCCGACGCACCCTGGCCGATGGCCTGCTGGTCCGGCTTGCATCGGGCCTCGGTGT
>DAIUES010000279.1:0-1583 GCA_036844985.1 Candidatus Limnocylindrales bacterium | reverse complement strand
TCACCAACGGCAACATCTACGCGCCGGTGATGATGCTCGCCGAGAAGGCCGCCGACCTGATCCGTGGCCTGACCCCGCTGGCACCTGAGCCGATCGCGTTCTACCGCCATGGGGTGTCGCCGCCACCGGTCTGAGCGGCATCGTCATCCGTCGCATCGGTCACGTCATCCGTCGAGCGCGTGGCGCGGTCCAATGCCCGCTTTCGGCGTGCCCGGGTCGGTCCGAACATCGGTCGCACGACCCCCGACCGACCCGACCAGCGCACGAAAGGAAGCCACGACGATGGCCCTCGCCCGCATCACCCCCCTCCACGACAGCCGCCCGCTCGATGTCGCCACGTTCAGTGCCGGCCTCGCGGGCACGGTGGTCCGACCCGAGGATCCCGGCTACGACGTGGCCCGCCAGGTCCATAACGCGACCATCGACCGCCACCCTGCGCTGATCGTCCGCGCGGCCACGGCCGCCGACGTCGCCCGGACGGTCGTCTTCGCCCGTGACGCCGGCCTCGAGCTCGCGGTGCGGGGCGGTGCGCACAGCCTGGCCGGGTTCGGCACGGTCGAGGGCGGCATCGTCCTCGACCTCGGCCTGATGAAGGGCCTCCACATCGACGCCGACCGACGCATCGCCTGGGCGCAGGCGGGCCTGACCGCCGGCGAGTACACCGCAGCCGCTGCCGAGCACGGTCTGGCCACGCCGTTCGGGGACACCGGCAGCGTCGGCATCGCCGGGCTGACCCTCGGTGGCGGGATCGGCTGGCTCGTGCGCAAATACGGCCTGGCGATCGACGCGCTCCTGTCGGTCGAGGTGGTGACGGCCGACGGCCGGGTCATCGTCGCCAACGAGACCGACCATCCCGACCTGTTCTGGGCGATCCGGGGCGGCGGCGGCAACTTCGGCGTCGTGACCCGCTTCCAGTTCCGGCTGTACCCCGTGTCCACGGTCCTCGGTGGCGCCCTGTTCCTGCCCCCGACCCGGGAGGTGCTCCAGAGCCTCGTCCCGCTGGCAGCGAGTGCGCCCGAGGCGCTGACGACGATCTCGGTCCTGATGGCCGCCCCGCCGGCGCCGTTCATCCCCGAGGCACTCCACGGGCAGCCGACGCTGGCCCTGATGTTCGTGTTCGACGGGGACCCGGAGGCGGGTCAGGCGGCGCTCGAGCCGTTCCGCCAGGTCGCGACGCCGATGGCCGAGTTCGTCATGCCGATGCCCTACGTCGGCATCTACGAGCTGCTCAAGGGCGCCGAGGAGCGCAGCGCCGCGGTCCATCGCTCGCTGTTCCTCGACACCCTCGATGACGCAGCCATCGACACCATCCTCGAACGGGCAGCCGCGCCGATCTCGCCGATGGCGATGACCCAGATCCGGGTCCTCGGCGGGGCGATGGCCCGGGTCGACGAGGCCGCCACCGCGTTCGCCCATCGCGACGCGTCGGTCATGGTCGTGCTCATCACCGGGTTCGAGGATCCGGCGGAGATGTCCGCCCATGCCGCCTGGACCGAGTCGTACTACGAGGCGCTCCGACCGCGGTCGATCGGCGTGTACTCGAACTTCCTCGAGGCCGAGGGCGAAGATCGCATCCGCGAGGC
>DAIUES010000278.1:0-1651 GCA_036844985.1 Candidatus Limnocylindrales bacterium | reverse complement strand
CGTGCACGCCGCATGTTCATTGCGGACCCACCGCGTCGATCAAGCCGCGCATCGGCTACGCGGCTTGCCTCCAGAGACACGCTTGTGACGCGGGATGGTCGCGGCGTGTGCATCGAGCGTGCCGTGGAGGGTGTTGGCCCCCACGGATCGACGCTGAGGGCCGCCAGCGGCAGGAAATGAACATGTGACGATCATCCAGCCGAGCCGCCCAAGCGCGAACCCGGTCCCGGCGGCGGGATGCGGCCGGTCCGCGGTACTCTCGGGCCATGCCGAAACTCGACAGGATCTACACCAGGACCGGCGACGAGGGGATGACCGGGCTGGGCGGTGGACGGCGGGTGCCCAAGGACTCGCCCCGCGTGGCCGCCTACGGCACCGTCGACGAGCTCAACTCCTCGATCGGGGTCGCCCTGGCGCTGGGGCTGACCGACAGACTCGCGACGGAACTCAAGACCATCCAGAACGAGCTGTTCGACCTCGGTTCGGACCTGTGCTGGCCCGAGGACGACGATCGCCGGTCGCGCATTCCCACGGTCCAGCCAAAGCACGTCGAACGGCTCGAACGGCTCATCGACGACCTCAACGGGACGGTCGGGCCATTGACGAACTTCCTGTTGCCCGGCGGATCCCCCGGCGCTGCCCAGTTGCACGTCGCCCGCACCGTCTGTCGGCGTGCCGAACGTGAGGCCATCGGGCTGAGCCACGAGGAGTCGATCGGCGACCTCGTCCTTCCCTACCTCAACCGACTGTCGGACGCGCTGTTCGTGATGGCCCGCTTCGAGAACCACGAGGCTGGGGTCGACGAACCGCTCTGGCAGCCCGGCCTCTAGCGACCCGCGACCGACTCGTTCCGCGATCGATCAGGCGATGAACTCAAGATGGAACGGTCCATCCGTCACGGCCTGGTCCAGTCGGACGATCCCATCCCCGACGACGAGGTTCGCCCGCACCCCATCCACGGTGCATGGGTAGTCGCCCGACGGCGGTGTCGCCATCGGCCAGGCGAACGTGACCGACCCGGCGCGGAGCTCGCCCTGCAACCCGACCGGCCGCCCGAGCAGCCGGCGTGCGGCCGCCAGATCCCCCCGCGCGATGGCCGTGCGGATGGCAGAGCTGCTCACCGGCCCACCATCGAGCTCGAACGTCGGCACGACCACGACATCGAAGCCGTCGCGGGCGCCGAGCGCCGCCAGCGCCTCTGGAGTCCCGCGCCGCTCGAACCCGAACGCCGCATCGGGCGTCATGAGTAGTCCGGCCAGCGTCGTTCGCGTTCGGATCGACTCGATGAAGCGGTCATAGGGCGTGTGGCGCACGGTCTCGTCGAAGTGGACCACGACGGTGACCTCGACCCCCGCCGCCGCCAGCCGGGCGAGCCGCTCGTCCGGATGCAGGAGCAGCGGCGGCGCGTGGCCGGTCAGGACCGCGTCGGGGTGATGGTCGAACGTGATGACCGTCGGGCGGGCGTCGCGCAGCGCGGCCTCCCGCACGAGGTGCTCGAGCAGGTACGCATGCCCGAGGTGGATGCCGTCGAACACCCCGACGACCGCGAAGATCGGCCCGTGCTGCGGACGCAGCCCGTCGATCCCGGCGACCAGGTCCACTACGCTGCTCCGCCGGCCGGAACGGGGTCGATGAGTACCTTGTTCGGGGC
>DAIUES010000277.1:0-1722 GCA_036844985.1 Candidatus Limnocylindrales bacterium | reverse complement strand
CCGCGAGCGATCGGATCGACCGCGGCACGATCCATGACCGGCGACAGCTGGCCACCCGCCGAGGCGGCCGTATTGGCCGCCCAGACCGCGATCGCCAGCGCGTCGGCGGCATCGTCGGGACGTGGTCGCTCGGTCATCCCGAGCACCATCTGGACCATCCGCTGGACCTGTTCCTTGTCGGCTGCGCCGTAGCCCGCGATGGCGGACTTGACCTCGTTGGGCGTCGCTTCCCGCACGGGCAATCCGTGTTCGGCCGCCGCCAGCAGCACCACGCCCCGCGCCTGGCCGACCGCGAACGCCGTCTGCACGTTCCTCGAGAAGAACAGCCGCTCCACCGCGACCAGCGCCGGCTGGTGGAGGGCGATCAGCTCGTCGACGAGGGTATGGATCGCCAGCAGCCGCTCCGGCAACGTCGTGTCGGGCGAGGTGACAAGGCAACCGTGGTCGACCTCGCGCACGCGGCCGCCGATCGACTCGACGATCCCGTAGCCCAGCGCGGCCGTCCCCGGGTCGATCCCCAGGACGATCACGCGGCGGTCACCCGGCGACCTCGGCGAAGACTTCCTCGGGGATGTCGAAGTTGGCGGTCACCCGCGACACGTCATCGAGGTCCTCGAGCGATTCGACCAGTCGCAGCGCCTGGCGCGCCTTCGTCGCGTCGAGTTCGACCGTCTGGCGCGCGACCATCGTCGACTCGGCCGAGTCGACCGGGACGCCCGCGTCCTCGAGCGTGGCCCGCACCCGCTCGAGCTCGGTCGGCGAGGTGTAGATGTCGATCGAATCGTCGGGGTCGGTATCGACGTCCTCGGCACCGGCATCGATCGCGGCCAGCGTCACCTCGTCGGCGTCCACCCGGTCGCGTGGCACCGAGATGAGTCCGCGCGGCTCGAACTGCCACGCCACGGCGCCCGACCCAGCCAGCTGGCCACCTGCCTTGGTGAAGATCGAGCGGACCTCGGCGGCGGTTCGATTGCGGTTGTCGGTCTGCGCCTCGACCAGGACCGCCACGCCACCAGGGCCGTAGCCCTCGTACACGATCTCCTCGTACTGGTCGGCCTCGCCACCGCCGGTCGCCTTGTCGATCGTCCGCTTGATGTTGTCCGACGGCATGTTCACCGAGCGGGCCTTCTCGATCGCCAGCCGCAGTCGATAGTTGCCGTCAGGGTCGCCCCCGCCCTGCCGCGCCGCGACCGAGATCTCGCGCGCGACCTTGGTGAACAAGGCGCCGCGTTTGGCGTCCGTGACGCCCTTCTGGCGCTTGATCGTGGACCACTTGCTGTGACCTGACATCGCGGGGCGGAGTATACGCGACCCGACCGGCCGACCATGAGCGGCGCAGGCTGGACGTCGCTGCCCGCGCGACCCATCATCGGCGCCATGGACGGCGAGCCGTACGGCCGGGATGCCGAGGTCCGGGCGCTCGATTCGTTCCTCGCCCGCGAGGACCCAGCGCTCCTCGTGACCCTGCTCGTCGGCGACCCGGGGATCGGCAAGTCGACGATCTGGCAGCGGGCGGTCGACGCAGGCCGCGAGCGATCGCTCACGGTCCTCACCGCGCGCCCCGCCGAGACCGAGGGCGAGCTGGTCAACCTCGTCCTCGGTGACCTGTTCCGCGACCTCCCGGCGTCACTCGTGGGGTCATTGCCCGGGCCGCGCCGTCGGGCGCTCGAGGCGGCACTGTTGCTGGGGGACGATGACGATGCGCCGGTCGATCGCCGGGCG
>DAIUES010000276.1:0-1818 GCA_036844985.1 Candidatus Limnocylindrales bacterium | reverse complement strand
GAGCCGCGGCGGTCGGACCTGCCCCTGCAGGTCGCGTTCCCGATCCTCGTCGCCAACCTGACCGGTGAGCTGCTCGGGTCGTCGACGGCGCCGACCGAGGCCGTCGAACCGGGGACGCCGATCGTGCTGAACATCCCGGCCGGGGCGATCGGGTTGACCGTCAGCCGTCCCGATGGCGTGACGAGCGAGCTCGTGCCCGGCTCGACCGGTGCCGGCTCGGCGGTGACCTACGCAGCGACCGACGTGCTCGGGGTCTACACGGTCACCCCGGTCGTCGATCCGACCGCCTCCCCTGCGCCATCGGGCGGCGCGGGCAGTGGCGCCCCGCCGAGTGCCACGCCGTCCGGCACGCCGTCCGCGGCACCGTCCGGCACACCGGGCGCCGCCACGCCGGTCCCCGTCGACCCGCTGGCGCCGGCACGCTTCGCGGTCGACCTGTTCGACGTCAACGAGTCGACCATCGCCCCTGGTTCGGCCGCCGCGATCGAGGCGCTCGGCACGGCGGACGGTCCGGCGCCGAGCCCGGGCACGGGTGGGTCTGATGGCGGCACGGCCGTCGAACGGCCGACGACCCGCGACGAGCTGTGGCTGCCGATCGTCCTGGTCGTGCTCGTGGCGCTGTGCGTCGAGTGGGCGCTGTACCACCGCGACGGGCTCATCCGGGCGCGGCGGGTCCTGGCGACCCGGCTCGGGCGCGACCCCGGCGGATCGACCTGATGGGCATCAGCTTCGAGACGCCGCTCGCCCTGCTGCTCCTCGTGCCGGCGATGGCGGTCACGATCGCGCTGTACCTGAGCGCCCGGCGGCGGGTGGGCGTCGGCCGGCGCCGGACGGCGCTGGTCGTGCGCTCGCTGTTGCTGACCGCGCTCGTGCTGGCCATCGCCGGCTTCCGGGTGGTCCTGCCGATCGACCGCCTCGCGACGGTGTTCATCGTCGACCTGTCCGATTCGGTCGGCAACGAAGGCCGGGAGGATGCGCTCGCCTTCCTGCGCCAGACGCTCGACGTGATCCCCGACGGGGACGTGGCCGGCATCGTCGCGTTCGGCAAGGAAGCGCTCGTCGAGCGACTGCCGTCCGACCTCGCCGAGATCGACCGCATCGCGTCCACGCCGGTCCGTTCGGCCACCGACATCGGAGCGGCGCTCCGCCTGGCGACCGCGTTGTTCCCCGACGACGCCCAGAAGCGCGTCGAGCTGCTGTCCGACGGCAACGACACGACCGGCGGCGGGCAGGCCGAGGCTGCGCTGGCGGCCAGTCGCGACATTCGCATCGAAACCCGCCTGATCGGCCTCGGTTCGTCCGACGAGGTGCTGGTGGAACGGGTCACGACGCCGTCGACCTCGAACCTCGGAGAGTCGATCGAGGTCGTCGCCGAGATCCGCTCGTCGGTGGCGCAGCCGGCGACCGTGCGCCTGTTCGCCGACGGCACGCTGGCGGACACGCAGCGGGTGAACCTCGAGGACGGGCTGACCCGGATGGTGTTCGAGGTCACCCCGACCGAGGCCGGGGTCCACACGTTCCGGGTCGTGGTCGAGGCCGCCCGCGACACCTTCAGCCAGAACGACCGCGCCGATTCGAACACCATCGTCAAGGGCGAGCCACGAACGCTCGTCCTGGCCGGAGACGAGCTGGTGGCCGACGAGCTCGTGGGCGCCCTGACCGCCCAGCACCAGCTGGTCGACACGATGGTCCCCGAGGCGATGCCGACCGACCTCTCGCAGCTCGCGACCTACGACAGCGTGGTCCTCGTCGACGTGCCACGCACGCGTCTGAGCGACCGCCAGCTCGGCACCCTCCAGGTCTACGTCCGCGACATCG
>DAIUES010000275.1:0-1833 GCA_036844985.1 Candidatus Limnocylindrales bacterium | reverse complement strand
CGCTGGTGTGCGGGATGAACCTCGCCCTGTCGAACGGGCTGCTCGGCGGACTCGGCGATCGGGATTTCGAGGCTCGCCTCGACCCCCAGCCCGGGCAGTGCTGCGTGGCCCTCGCCCCGGTGGCGGGCACGGCGAACGAGCCGACGAACGAATCGGTGAGCGACACCGACTCGTGACCCGGGTCGACTGACGGAACCCCGTCGCGCGACCCGGTCGCGCTGCTAGCATCGCCGTCATGGCTGAGCGGCAGTGGGACTACATCGTGGTCGGCGGCGGCTCAGCGGGCAGCGTTCTCGGCAATCGCCTGACCGAGGATGCCGGCACCCGCGTCCTCGTCCTCGAAGCCGGTCGGTCCGACTGGCGGATCGACCCGTTCATCCACATGCCGGCCGCGCTGACGTTCCCGATCGGCAGTCGCTTCTACGACTGGAAGTACGAGTCCGAGCCGGAGCCGTTCATGAACGGCCGCCGGATCTACCATGCGCGGGGCAAGGTCCTCGGCGGCAGCAGCAGCATCAACGGCCAGATCTTCCAGCGCGGCAACCCCCTCGACTACGAGCGCTGGGCGGCCGACCCGGGCATGGCCACCTGGGACTACGCCCACTGCCTGCCGTACTTCAAGCGGATGGAGACGTGCCTGGCGGCCGCGCCGGACGATCCGTGGCGTGGTCACCACGGCCCGCTCATCCTGGAGCGCGGTCCGGCCACCAACCCGCTGTTCACCTCGTTCTTCGCGGGTGTCCAGGAGGCTGGCTATCCGCTGACCGAGGACGTCAACGGCTATCGCCAGGAAGGCTTCGCCCCATTCGACCGCAACATCCACCGCGGTCGACGGCTGTCGGCGGCACGCGCCTATCTCCACCCGATCATGGGTCGCCGTCGGAACCTCGAGGTTCGCACCCGAACGTTCGTGACCCGGATCCTGTTCGACGGCACGCGGGCGATCGGCGTCGAGGTGGCGCGCGGGCGGTCGGGCGTCGAACGGATCCTGGCCGGCGAGGTCATCCTCGCGGGCGGGTCGATCAACTCGCCGCAACTCCTGCTGCTGTCGGGCGTGGGGTCCGGCGCCGACCTCGGCCGGCTCGGCATCCCGGTCGTCGCCGACCGGCCCGGCGTCGGCCAGCACCTGCAGGACCACCTCGAGGTATACATCCAGCACCGTTCGCTGCTGCCGGTCTCGATGCAGCCGTCCGCGACCCAGAAGTGGCGCCGCCCGTTCATCGGGGCGCAATGGCTGTTCCTGCGCAGCGGCCCGGGCGCCACCAACCACTTCGAGGGCGGCGGCTTCGTCCGCTCGAACGACGAAGTCCCGTACCCCAACCTGATGTTCCACTTCCTGCCGCTGGCCATCCGCTACGACGGGTCGGCCGGGGCCGCAGGCCACGGCTACCAGGTCCACGTCGGGCCGATGTACTCCGATTCGCGCGGCTCCATCGCGCTCCGGAGTCGCGACCCGCGCGAGCACCCCGCGATCCGCTTCAACTACCTCTCGACGGACCAGGATCGGCGCGAGTGGGTCGAGGCCGTGCGGGTCGCCCGGCGCCTGCTCGCCCAACCGGCGATGGCCGCGTTCAACGGCGGTGAGACGTCGCCCGGTTCATCGGTCGAGACCGACGACGAGATCCTCGACTGGGTCCGACGAGATGGCGAGACCGCCCTCCATCCGTCGTGTACGGCGCGGATGGGGGTCGATGACGCCTCGGTCCTCGATCCGCTGACGTTGCGGGTCCACGGTCTTGAGGGGCTGCGGGTCGTCGACGCATCGGCCATGCCGTACATCACCAACGGCAACATCTACGCGCCGGTGATGATGCTCGCCGAGAAGGCCGCCGA
>DAIUES010000274.1:0-1949 GCA_036844985.1 Candidatus Limnocylindrales bacterium | reverse complement strand
CGACGAGGTCGTCGACGCGTGGCAGACCCTGGCGGTCGGCGACGTCGTGCCGAACCATCCGGGCGGCGGGTTCGAGGTCGCCGCGATCGACCCGGGTCGGTCGCTCGTGCTCCGGTCCGACACAGCCCTCGTGGTGGCCCAGGCCGAGGCCGCGGACAGGGCCGCCGCGGGGCTCGAGACGGCGACGGCCGGCGTCCGCGCGTCCGGCGCGATGCTGTCGCGCACGCCCAGTGAGTACGCCGCCAGCTGGGCCTTCGTACTCGAGCCGCTCGATGGCGGACGGACCCGCCTGATCGAGCGCTTCCGCATCCGCTTCTCCGAGGGTGGGATCGGCTCACGGTCGTTCCTGCCACTGCTCGGCTTCGGGGTGTTCGTGATGATGCAGAAGCAGATGGACGGGATCCGGGTGCGAGCGGAACGGCTCGCTCGCGCGAGGCGCCAGGTGGCCACGACCGAACCGATGGAACCGACCGTCGAGCCAGGAGCCACGCCACCGCCGACACCCGACGAGGCCCTGGTCGCGGCCGGGATCGGTCGATCCGTCGAGCGGGTCCGGGCCTGACCCGGGACCATCGTCGCAAGGCCCGTCGGCGACGTCCTGTGTAGCATGGCCGCCATCCATCCGTCCGCGGCCCCAGCCGCAGCCATCATCCAGGGGAGCCTCATGTCGCCCGTCGCCGTCGTCCTGTTCATGACCGGGATCATCTCGCTCATCGTCGGCGCGGTCCGCGCCATGTCGGCCATCCGGGCCGGCACGCTCAGCCGTCCGTCACTGCCCGCCGGGGCGTGGCTGGCGATGAGCCTCTACGGGCTGATCCTCGCCTCGGCGGGGATCATCATCGGCCGCTGAAGGACCGCCGCCTGCGCAACGCGTCCTCGATCGCCCAGATCGCCAACGGGCGGAGGTAGATCGACGCCCGGAAATCGCCGCTGGCGTCGTATGCCTCGGGGGTCCGGAACCACAGACCCCGCTCGTAGATGACCGCGGCCACGCCGCGAGCGGTCTCCCAACCCTCGTCAACGAGGCCGCGCCCGATCATGAACGCGGCCAGCGCGTAGGCCGTCCCGACCCACACCTCGGCGGATTGCTCGCTCGAATCGTCGACCCGGCCGTCCAGCCGCATGCCGTTGACCGGCCCCATCCGTCCGCCGGCGAAGCCACGGACGTTGCGGGCATGGATCGTCCGCAGCGTCGCCTCCACCCGGTCGTCGGGCACGATCGCCCCGAGGCCGGTCGCGTCGGCGTACCACTGGCCGGCGAGCTGGTCGGCCATGATGGTCTCCGAGCTCGCCCCACCCCCGGCGTCAAACGCGTAGTGGTCACCCCGCCACAACCGAGCATCGAAGGCGACCTGGCCACGCTCGAACCAGCCCGCCCAGCGGGCCTCGGCCTCCCGATCGCCGATGGCCCGAGCCATCGCTTCCGCAGCCGCGGTCGCGGCCAGCCACAGGGACCCGCCGTAGGCAGACGGCCCGCGCATCGGCCAGGTGTCGTAGGTCTGGTCGGGCCGGCCGGCGTGCTCCGGCAGGCCGTCGCCGTCCCGGTCCGCGGCCGCTACCCCGGCAAGCACGCGCTCGACCGTCGGGAACGCTGCCCGGACGAGGGCCAGACCGCCCGGATCGCCATCGACGACGCCCGAGCGGACGGCGTCGCGCCAGACTTGCAGCACGAACTTGGGGGCCAGGTCCTTCCAGTCGTTGACGTCCTGGAAGCGGTACCAGTTCGGTCGGTGGAACGGATCGTCGTCTGGCCCACCGATGTCGTGGGGCACCGTCCAGCCGACCTTGCGCGGCGCGGTCGATCCCGAGGCCTCGATCACGACCGGCCGTGGGTCGTCGACCGGGATCGCCACCAGCAGGTCGCGGATGCCGGCCAGCTCCAGCTCGGGGAACAGCTCCAGCAACCCGAACGACGCGTAGAAGTCGACATCGACCGTGTCGTAGAACGG
>DAIUES010000273.1:0-1950 GCA_036844985.1 Candidatus Limnocylindrales bacterium | reverse complement strand
ACGCGCATCTCGAGGAAGTCGTCGACGCCGAGCCACCCGAGGACGCTGCCGACCATCGGCGGCACCAGCCGGCGCTCCGGATCGTGGACCAGTCGCGGCTCGACCAAGTGGCGGGTCGAGCGTCGCGTCTCGAAGTCGCACGAGCCCGCGGCGAGCACATTCCGGACCCATTGCGTGTGCGGACCGTACGTCAGCGCGAAGACGATCCGATCGCCACGCCCGAAGCCGAGCATCGGTGTGCGATAGACGCGCCCGGTCCGGCGCCCGACATGGACGATTCGACCGAAGCCGGACCGCGGCAGCCGCCCGACGATCGGCCACAGGATGGGGTTCGTGACTCGCCGGTTGATCCGGCCGAGCAGCTGGGGAAGCGGCATCCGGGGTCCCGTGCCTTTGGAACGACGATCGACCCCTCGCATCGTGCCGGGTGGCTCGAGGGCGTCGTAGTACCAAGGTACGGGTTGGCGGCCGCGCCGGCTGTGCCAGCGTCATGGACAGGGCGCGCGAGGTCGTTGCTCGATCTCGGGCCTCGGATGGAGGTGCGGACGATGTCCAGGCGATCGATCATCTACCGCCAGGGTGACGTGGTCATGCGTGCCGTCGATCGGATCCCGGCGAACACCACGCGGATCGACCGGGAGGACGGCCGGATCGTCCTCGCCCACGGTGAGGCGACCGGTCACGCTCATTCGATCACGGCACCCGAGGAGGAGGCCACGTTCCTGTCGGCCGACGAGCGCGGCCGGTTCCTGCGGCTGGTCGCCGATGTCGAGGTGACCCATGAGGAACACGCGCCGATCCGTCTCCCGGCCGGCCAGTACGAGATCATCCTCCAGCGTGAGTGGTCCGAGGCGGACGACGACCGGCGGGAGCGCGAACGCCGGCGGTTCGACTGAGCGACCACCGCGATGCACACCGTGCGAACCGTTCTGCGGTTCATCCGCCGCTGCTGGACCGGCGAGGACCTCACGAAGGCGACGATCGTCGGCGGCATGGCCATGCTCGTCGGGCTGCTGTGGTGCATCACGACGTTCGTCGCGACCGCCGTCCACGCCCTCGGATTCGGGGAGCCGGTGCCGATCGTCATTGGCGTGGCCACGTCAGCCGCCTACGTGAGCCTGGGCATGGTCCATGACACGCGAGCGGCCCGGCGGCGCACGAGCCTGGCGCTGTCACGCGGCCGCACGTCGTTGCTGGTCCGCGCGATGGGCGTCGAGCGGCTGGTGACCCGGTCCGGCGTCGTCATCGCCACGGACGTCGATGGCCTCGGCCAGCCGCGCCGCCTGTGGCGCTACGAGGATCCGGTCGGCGGCGCCCGCGTGGTCGCGGTCGAGGTCACCAACAGCACACCCGAACCCGACGGCACCCGCCGGTCCTACGTCATCCGGGTCCCGCCCGAGATCCGGACCTGCCAGGCCGCGGTGGCCTGGACGTTCGGCCTCGCCGTGGCCGATTACCGCCCCGTGGCGGAAACGTAGGGATACCCGCCCAAGGGCCTCGATGCTTGGCGCTGCCGATCATCCGACCCAGGGAACGAACCGGCGCGTCCGGGCGCGGTAGGCCGGGTAGGCCGGGTAGCGCGTCTCGAGCCAGCGCTCCTCCCGCCTCGATTTCAGATGGAAGAACGCGGCGAGCACCCCAGCGAGGATGATCGCGAACACGGACGCCCGCACGATCGCCCACCCGAAAGCCATGAGGATGAGGCCGCCGTAGATCGGGTGGCGCACCAGGGCATATACGCCCGTCTCGACCAGCTCGGCGTCATCGCGGGGAAACGGGAGCGGCGTGAGCGCACGGCCGAGGTCGACCACGCCGCGGACACCGAGCAGGGCGCCGCTGAGCAGCAGCGCGATGCCGAGCAGGACACCACCGACGCGGAGGGGACAAGACCAGTCCGGACCAAGCGACCAGCCGGCAGCCGCGACGAGCACGAGGAGCACGCCCTGGGCG
>DAIUES010000272.1:0-2019 GCA_036844985.1 Candidatus Limnocylindrales bacterium | reverse complement strand
AGGATGACGTAGAACTCCTCGCCGCTGGCGCCCTGCTTCGCGAGGATTTTGCCCGCCGGCACGTCGACCTCGTCCGCCAGGCGTCCGACCGCTTCGAGTTCCTTGTCCGAGAGGCCGGCCAGCAACGGGACCGTGGCCAACAGGGCGAGTTTCTGATCCATCGTGACGGTCTTCCCTCCACCGACTCGGGCTCGCTCGATGTCGCGTCGCGGCAGCATACGCGTCCGGGCGGCACGGCGGAAGGCGCCGTCCGGCACGATGCCGCGGCGGCTAGAATGCCGTCCCGATGCCGTCCCCGGTCGTCGCTGCGATCCGACCCGCGATCGGCGCCCTGCGGACGACGCTTGGCGATGCTTCGCTGCGCCGGTTGCTCGTGGCCTGGTTCACGATCATGGCCGGCAAGTGGGCGCTCCTCGTCACGACCCTGGTCATCGCCTACGAGCAGGGCGGACCGCTCGCCGTCGGCATCCTCGGGCTCGCCCGCTACCTGACCCCCGCGATCTTTGCTCCACTGGCCGGCTTGCCCACTGCGCGCTGGCCGATGGAGGTCGTCCTCCGCGGGACCAACCTCGTTCGCACGCTCGCCGCCATCGCCACGGTCATCGTCGTCGCGACGGATGCGCCGTTCGCCCTCCTGGCCCTCGTCGTGGCGGTCGAAGCGGGGGTAGGCGCGTTCACCCGGCCCCTCCACATGGCCCTGCTGCCGGCGGTCGCCCGGACGCCCGACCAGCTCATCGCCGCCAACGTCAGCTCGAGCGCGGCCGAGGGCCTGGGCACCTTCGTCGGTCCGGCACTGGCGGGTCTGTTGCTCGTCGCGACCGGCCCGGTCGGGGCAATCCTTTCGGTCGTCGCGATCTACGCCTTCGGCGTCGCGGCCATCGCCCCGCTCCACGTTCCCGAGGTGGGCCGTCCGCGCTCGGCCACCGTTGGCGTGCGCGCCGCGTTCGGGCATGTCGCGTCGGGCATCCGGGCGGCGGCCGCCCTGCCGGGACCGCGCCTGATCATCGCCTGCCTCGGGATGCAGACCCTTGTTCGTGGCCTGCTCACCGTGCTCCTCGTCGTTGCGTCGATCGAGTTGCTCGGGATCGGCGAGCCAGGGGTCGGGGCACTGAACGCCGCGATGGGCCTGGGCGGCCTCGTCGGGGCCGTCGGTGCGATGGCCCTTGCGGGCCGCACCCGGCTCGGGCCGTCGTTCATCCTGGCGCTCGCGGGTTGGGGCGCGCCGATCGCGCTGATCGGCATCGTGGCCCATCCGCTCGTGGCTCTCGCGGCGATGCTGGCGGTCGGGGTCAGCAATTCCCTGCTCGACGTTTCGGGCTTCACGCTCGCCCAGCGGACCGCCCCGAACGCGGCGCGGGTCGGTGTCCTCGGCCTGATCGACGGCGTCGCCAACCTGGGACCGGCCATCGGCGGCATCCTCGCGCCGCTGCTCATCGAGGTCTTCGGCATCCGTGGCGCACTGGTCGCGACGGGCATCCTCCTGCCGATCGTCGCCGTGGTCGCATGGCCCGCCGTGCGCCGTCTCGACGAGGGCGGCCCTGCGGTCGCCCGGCGGGTCGAGTTGATCCGGGCCCAGCCGCTGTTCGTGCCCCTGTCGCTCGCGACGGTCGAGCACCTGGCCGGTCGCTTGGCGCCGATCCGCATCGACCCCGGGGCGTATCTCCTGCGCGAGGGCGATCCGGGCGACAGCTACTTCCTCGTCGACACGGGCGAGATCGAAGTCTCACAGGCCGGCCGGGTGCTGCACACGCTGGGGCCCGGTGCGGGGGTCGGCGAGATCGCGCTGCTGCACGCGGTGCCACGCACCGCCTCGGTTCGGGCGATCGACACGGTCGATGCGTTCGGTCTCGACCACGCGTCATTCCTCGAGGCGGTGACCGGAATGCCGGCGAGTCGATCGGCAGCCGAGGCCACGGCGGCCGAACTGCTGGCCGCGGACCGCCGCTCCGACCTGGAGGCGCGTTCGACCTGAGGCCGGTGCTAGGTCGTTGCGGTGCGGGTATCGATCCGCGGCGGGTG
>DAIUES010000271.1:0-2058 GCA_036844985.1 Candidatus Limnocylindrales bacterium | reverse complement strand
GCCAGAGCGTCCGGGTCACCGACGGGCCGTTCGCCGAGTTCATCGGCACGGTCGAGGAGATCAACCCGGAGCGCAACAAGGTCAAGGTCCTGGTGAGCATCTTCGGCCGCGAGACCCCGGTCGAGCTGGACTTCCTGCAAGTCGAGAAGCTGTGAACGCCGCTCCCCAGCCCGGCGCCCGCTAGAAAGGAACCGGTACCAACCAACGTGGCCAAGAAGATCCGCACCGTCCTGACCCTGCAGTTGCCGGCCGGCAAGGCGACCCCCGCCCCGCCCGTCGGTACCGCGCTCGGCCCGCACGGCATCAACATCGTCGAGTTCACCAAGTCGTACAACGAGAAGACGGCCGACAAGTCGGGCCAGGTCATCCCCGCCCAGATCACCATCTTCGAGGACCGTTCGTTCACGTTCATCCTCAAGACACCGCCTGCCGCGGACCTGCTGCGCAAGGCGGCCGGGGTCGACAAGGGTGCCGGGACGACCAAGCGCGACGTCGTGGGCAAGGTCACCCGTGACCAGCTCCGCGAGATCGCCGCGATCAAGATGTCCGACCTCAACGCCAACACGGTCGAGGCGGCCGTCGCCCAGATCGAAGGGACCGCCCGGAGCATGGGCATCGAGGTCGTCTAGACACGACGACCGTCGCGCGACCAGCACCCCGGGTCGCGAACGACACCCACGGGGAAGGTCGGGTTCGCCGACCGCCAGGAGGATCACCAGTGGCTCAGCACGGCAAGAAATACCAGGACGCCGCCAAGCTCGTCGATCGCGAGCGGTTGTACGGACCGGCCGAGGCGGCCGAGCTCGCGAAGCAGACGTCGACCGTCAGCTTCGATGCGACGATCGAGGCGCACCTGCGGCTCGGCGTCGACCCACGCCACGCGGACCAGATGGTCCGGGGCACGGTCGTGCTGCCGCACGGGACCGGCAAGGTCGTCCGGGTGGCGGTCTTCGCCCAGGGCGAGAAGGCCCAGGAGGCCCTCAGGGCCGGCGCGGACGAGGTCGGTGGCGAGGACCTGGTCAAGCGTATCGAGGCCGGCTGGATGGAATTCGACGTCGCGCTGGCGACTCCCGATTCGATGGGCCTCGTCGGGCGCCTCGGCAAGATCCTCGGCCGTCGTGGCCTGATGCCGAACCCGAAGGCCGGGACCATCACCTTCGACCTCGAACGCGCGGTCAAGGAGGTCAAGGGCGGCCGGGTCGAGTTCAAGGTCGACAAGGCCGCGATCATCCACGTCCCGTTCGGCAAGGGCAGCTTCGAGGCCGACGCGCTCGTCGACAACCTCGCCGCCCTCGTCGATGCGGTGAACCGGGCCAAGCCGTCGGGCGCCAAGGGCCAGTACATGCGCGCGCTGTCGATCTCGAGCACGATGGGCCCGGGCATCCGGGTCGACGTGCCGGCCGTGCTCGCCGCCGCCGTGGCCTGACCCCAGCCGGCGGGCCGCCGGTGACCACACGCGATGACGGCGGAGACGCGCGTCATCAGACAAGACGGACCGCCGCAGACAGCCTGCGTCCAGCGTGCGCCGTCGCCACGAGGCGATGACGTGCCGGACTTGATCCGTCGGACCGGACCGGCTCCGCCAGGGGCCGGGGACGCCGACGAGCACGCCGAGGCAGTCGGTGCTCCACCTTCCGGTGGGTGCACCCCTGCGAGCCGGGGTCGGGCCCTTCGGGGCCTGCCATGGGACCGTCGCAGGGGCAGGTCGGAGCCGAACCGACCGACCCACCGTCGCACGCCGGACCGCGTGCCGAAGGAAGGAGTCCGTGTATGACCACGGAGGCCAAGAAGGCGACCGTCGCCGAGCTGCGCGAAGAACTCGCCAAAGCCCGGACGATGGTCGTGTCCGAGTACCGCGGCCTCACGGTGAAGGAGATCGCCGAGATCCGGCGAGCCCTGCGCAAGCAGGACGTGACCTATCGGATCGTCAAGAACCGGCTGATGCGGATCGCCGCCGCCGACTCGGTGGGCTAGGCGCTCAGCCCGTTGCTCAGCGGCCCGACCGCGATCGCCATCGGGACGGACGAGGCCGGCACCGCCAAGGCGGTGCTCGAGTAC
>DAIUES010000270.1:0-2114 GCA_036844985.1 Candidatus Limnocylindrales bacterium | reverse complement strand
CGCCACGGTCATCGACGAGATCCGCCGCCTCGGTCAGTGCAGTCCTGAGCTGCGGGCGCGTCTGGCCGCCGAGGCGTTCGGCACGGTCGCCGCGTACCACGCCGAGATCGCGGCCTATCTCAACCAGATCTCGGGCAACACGTTCCCGCGCCGGCTCGCGCTCGTGCTCGAGAAGGTCGACGACCTGCGCTACGGCGAGAACCCCCATCAGCGAGCGGCGTTCTATCGTGAGACGACCCATCGGAGCGCGACCCTCGCCGACGCGACCCAGCTGCAGGGCGGCAGCCCGTCGTTCAACAACCTGCTCGACCTCGATGCCGCCTACCGCATCGCCCGGGACTACACCGCCCCGACCGTGTCGATGGTCAAGCACACCGACCCGGTCGGACTGGCATCGCACGATGAGCTCGTCGAGGCTTACCGCCACGCCCTGGAGACCGACCCGGTGGCGTCGTTCGGTGGGATCGTCGGCGTCAATCGCCCGCTCGATGGGGCCACCGCGCGCGAGATCGCGGCGAACTCGTACGAGGCCGTGGTCGCCCCCGGCTTCAGCGATGCGGCACTCGGGATCCTCAGGGCGAAGGCCGGCCTGGAGTTGCTGGCCGTGCCACCCGACCCGACGGACGGGATGCGGGACTACGGCATCGCCGATCTCGATTTCAAGCGGGTGGCCGGTGGACTGCTCGTCGAGGACCTCGACGACCTCGGCCTGGACCGCGGTCATCTGCAGGTCGTCACCCGACGACGACCGACGCTCGAGGAGCTGACCGACCTGCTGTTCGCGTGGCGCGCCGTCCGCCACGTCCGCTCGAACGCGATCGTCCTGGCGCGCAACGCGGCCACGGTCGGCATCGGTGCCGGTCAAGCGTCGCGCCAGGTATCGGTCGAGATCGCCCTGCGCCGCGCCGGCGACCGGGCCAAGACCGCGGTCATGGCATCCGATGCGTACTTCCCGTTCCCGGACGGCATCCAGGCGGCCGCGTCAGCCGGAGTGACCGCCATCATCCAGCCGGGCGGCTCGATCCGCGACGAGATGGCCATCGAGGTCGCCGATCGCCATCATCTGGCCATGGTCTTCACCGGCCGGCGGCACTTCCGCCACTGAATCCCGCAGACCCGGAGGACGTCGCTTGGAACAACTGCTCGCGCTCGAGATGGTCCGCGTCACGGAGGCCGCCGCGATCGCGTCGTCGCGGTTCATGGGCCGCGGGGCCAAGGACGCTGCCGACGCGGCGGCGACTAGCGCGATGCGAGCGACGATGGATGAGATCGAGTTCGCCGGTCGCATCGTCATCGGCGAGGGCGAGCGCGACCAGGCACCGATGCTGTACATCGGCGAAGAGGTCGGCCGCGGCGAGCCCGGCGATCCGACAGTGCCGTCCGTCGATATCGCGGTCGACCCGCTCGAAGGCACGAACCTCGTCGCCCATGGCCAAGCCGGGGCGATCACGGTGCTGGCGGCCTCCGAGGCCGGCGGCCTGGTCCACGCGCCAGACACGTACCTCGACAAGCTGTGCGTCGGGCCACCGGCGGCCGGCAAGGTCGACATCCGGGTCAGCCCGACCGAGAACGTCGGCCGGATCGCCGACGCGCTCGGCCGCAAGGTCGGCGACATCACCGTGGTCATCCTCGACCGACCACGTCACGAGGACCTGATCGCCGAGGTCCGCGCCGCCGGGGCGCGCATCAAGCTGATCGGCGACGGCGATCTGTCGGCCGCCATCTCCTGCGCGGTGTCGGGGACGGGTGTCCACGCGGTCATGGGCATCGGCGGCGCGCCCGAGGGGGTGATCACGGCCGCCGCCCTGCGCTGCCTCGGTGGTGAGATCCAGGCGCGCTTCCGATACCGCAACGATGCCGAGCGGGAGCGCGGCACGCGGATGGGTCACGGCGACGAGGACCGCGTGTACAGGACCGAGGACCTCGCCCCGGGTAACCAACTGGTGTTCGCCGCGACCGGTGTGACCGCCGGTGACCTCCTCCAGGGCGTCCGCTTCTTCGGCGGCGGCGCGCGCACCCATTCGCTCGTGATGGGCTACCAGACCAAGCAGGTCCGGTTCGTCGACACGGTCCATATGTTCGATCGCGACAGCCCCCCGCGGGTCCGGCTCTGA
>DAIUES010000269.1:0-2142 GCA_036844985.1 Candidatus Limnocylindrales bacterium | reverse complement strand
GTCTGTGGATCCCGGTCAGCGATTTCGCCGTGACGCCGGTGCTGGCCCTCGCCGAACGAGCCCCGCTGCTCGTCCCGGCGCCGGCCGAGGTGGCCCGGATCCTCGAACCGTCGCTGGCCCGGTTCCTGCCCGACGCCCCGATCGAGGTCATCGACCGGACCATCGGCGGCTGGCCCATGCGCTACGGCCACTACCAAGTCGACGGGCTGTCGGTGTGGGGCGCGACGGCCCGCGTGCTGTCACAGCTCGGCGCCCTGCTCGCGGCCAGCGACCCGATCTGACCGGTCATCCAGACGCGCTCGGAACTGAGCGTCGCGGGTCGGCGTCGAAGCGGCGGCCCGACAGCGCACGTTGAGGCGCTGACCCGGGACCTGCGGGTCCGGTTCGCCGGCTCGCCCCAAGCGCCGGGTGCCTCCCGCGGTGCCCGACGGGGAGGTCGCGCGATGCGCACGCCGCTTCTGTTCCTGACCCTGGTCGCGATGCTCGTGGCCGCCTGCTCGGGCAGCTCCGGTTCGAGTCCCGGCTCCGTCCCTGCCCCGCCCGACCACCACCGGTCGACGCCGGCTCCGTGGCGGCCCGCGGCCCCGACCCCATACGACGGCGTCACGTACCAGGATCCGGGCGTGAACCCGGCGGTCGATCCCGACGAGGATCGGGTGTCGACGTTCGCGCTCGACGTCGACACGGCGTCCTACACCATCGCCCAGCGGTACGTCGGCGACGGCTTCCGGCCGGACCCCGACAGTGTCCGGGTGGAGGAATGGGTCAACGCGTTCGACCAGGGGTATCGCCGCCCGGCCGAGGGCACCTTCGCGATCGTCGCGGACGGCGGGCCGACCCCGTTCACCGAGCGCGACGAGCTGCTCCTGCGGGTCGGCTTGCAGGCACGCGATGTCCGGGCCGGTGCGCGCGCCACGGCTGCGTTGACCTTCGTCATCGATACGTCGGGCTCGATGGAACGTGATGGGCGGCTCGAGCTCGTCAAGGACGCGCTTCGACTCCTCGTCGACGGGCTGGGTTCGCACGACACCGTCGCGCTCGTCACGTTCGGTGACGATGCCCGGGTCGTCCTCGGACCGACGTCGGCCGACGAGCGCGACGCGATCGAGGCCGCGATCGCCGAGCTGCGTCCAGGTGGCTCGACCAACCTCGAAGCCGGCCTGCGCCTGGGGTACGGTCTGGCCCGCGAGACGCTGACGGAGAACGGCATCGACCGCGTCGTCCTTGCGTCCGACGGGGTCGCGAACATCGGCCTGACCGACCCCCAGTCGATCCTCGCCACCATCCGTGCAGACGCCGCCGCCGGCATCGAGCTGGTGTCGATCGGTGTCGGGATGGGCAATTACAACGACGTCCTGCTCGAGCAGCTGGCCGACCAGGGCGACGGGTTCTACGCGTATGTCAACGGCCTCGACGAGGCTCGCCGGCTGTTCACCGAGGACCTGACCGGCACGCTCCAGACGGTCGCGCTCGATGCCCGGGCACAGGTCGAGTTCGAGCCCGACAGCGTGGCGTCGTACCGCCTCCTCGGGTACGAGAACCGGGCGGTCGCCGACGACGACTTCACCGACGATGCGGTCGACGCTGGGGCGATCGGCGCAGGTCACGCGGTCACCGCGCTCTATGCGCTGCGGCTGCGCGAGGACGTCGGCCGCCAGGACCGGCTCGCCACGGTCCGCGTCCGTTGGGTCGACCCCGAGCGCGGCTCGACCGAGGAGATCGTCCGCGACGTCCGCGCGAACGACCTGGCGCGCTCGTTCGCCGACGCCGACCCGCACTTCCGGCTCGATGCAGCGGTCGCCGCCACGGCCGACATCCTGCGCGGCGGTCCATCCGCCGAGCGACTGCGCCTGACCGACGTCGCCGCCGAGATCGACGACGGCGTGGGTCGTCTGCCGGACACGGACGATGCGCGCGCATTCCGCGACCTCGTCGATCGGCTGGCCCGCATGGAGCGCTGATCGCGGAAGACCACTCGTACCCGTCGCACTCCCCCGCGGGCCGGAGCAGGAGGAGGCTCCGGTCCGCACCCTGTCGCGGACCAGCCGGGGAGCGCCGACTCAGGGGGGCTCGCCGGCGTCCTGCGGTCGTGTCCCCGGTCGGTTCGTCGTTCGAGCGGCGTCGGCCGGTTCGTCCTGCACG
>DAIUES010000268.1:0-2190 GCA_036844985.1 Candidatus Limnocylindrales bacterium | reverse complement strand
GGCTCGACCGAGGCCAAGCCCGGCGAGGGCCGGATCTCGAACGAGAGCCCGGTCGGTCGCGCGCTGCTGGGCAAGAAGAAGGGCGAGAAGGTCGTCGTCAAGGTGCCCGCGGGCGACTTCACCTACAAGATCGTCAGCATCAGCTGACACCGCCGGCGGGCCGGGCGCGGCGCCCCGACGCCGCCGGGAACGCACGGGACGAGATGGGCGAGCACGACTGGGCCGATGAACTGGCGCTGCGGGTCCGGGACGCCGGCCCGCAGGTCGTCAATGACTCGAAGACGCCGTCGGGCACCGTCCACGTCGGGAGCCTGCGCGGACCGGTCATCCTCGACACCATCACCCGGGCGCTGCGTGCGAACGGGATCGAGACGACGCTCCTGTACGGGGTCGACGACCTCGACCCGATGGATGCCCAGGCGCTGCTGACGCCCGATGCCGTCGACACGGAGATGGGCCGGCCGCTCGCCCACGTTCCCGATCAGGCGGACGACGGCCACGCCTCCTACGCGCGCCATCACGCGCAGATGTTCATCGACACGTTCGCCGGGCTCGGGATCCATCCGGACCGCTACTACTGGATGAGCGAGATCTACGCGACCGGGGCGCTCGATCCGTTCATCGGCACCGCCCTCGATCGGGCGTCCCTGGTCCGCGACATCTACCGTCGCGTGGCCAACGTGCAGCACCCCGACACGTGGCACCCGATCAGCGTCATCTGCCCGGTCTGCGGCAAGGTCGGCACGACCATCGTGACCGACTGGAACGGCGAGCAGGTCTTCTACGAATGCCGGCGGGATCTCGTCACCTGGGCGCGCGGCTGCGGGTCGAGCGGCTGGATCTCGCCGTTCGGTGGCAACGCCAAGCTGCCGTGGAACCTGGAGTGGGCTGCCCAGTGGTCGCTGTTCGGCGTCACCATCGAGCCGAACGGCAAGGACCTCGCCACCGCGGGCGGATCGCGCGACCGATCCGACGCCATCGCCCGCGAGGTGTTCGAGCGCGAGCCGCCGCTGAACTTCCCGTACGAGTTCCTGAACATCGGCGGGCGCAAGATGTCGACCTCGAAGGGACGAGGCGCGGCGGCCCACACCATCGCCGAGGTCGTGCCGCCCGAGCAGCTCCGCTTCCTGTTCCTGCGCCACCGCCCGAATCACGCCATCGACTTCGATCCCGACGGCACGGACCAGATCCCCCGCCTGTTCGACGCGTTCGACAAGGTCGCGGCCGCGACCGCCGGCCACGAGGTGAAGGGCGACCTACCGCCGGGCCACGAAGCGATCTTCCGCTACAGCCTGCTCGACCCCGCCGCCGACGTGGCCACCGAGGCGGCTGCGTTCCGGCCGGCGTTCTCCCACCTCGCCACGCTGATCCAGATCCCCGGCGCCGACGTGGTCGAGCGGATCACCGCCGAGAAGGGCGGCACCTTGACCGAGCGCGAGCGGGCGCTGCTCGACGAACGTGCCGCTGCCGCCCGGGCGTGGCTCGAGGCCTACGCCCCGGACAGCGCCCGGCTGACCGTCCAGCACGACGTCGTGCCCGCTGCGGCGGCCGACCTCGACGCCGACCAGCGCCGCTTCCTCGCCCGCCTGTCGGAACGGGCCGAGCGCGAGACGCCGATCAGCGGCGAAGCGTGGCAGGGCCTGATCTTCGAGGTCGCCCGGGACGAGGCGCTTCCCGGCCGCTCCGCGTTCGAGGCGATCTACCGCGCGTTCCTCGGCCGGACCAACGGGCCGCGCGCTGGTTGGCTGCTGGCCAGCCTCGATCCGGTGTTCGTGCGCGAACGAGCGTGGCAGGCGTCCGGTTGGACAGCGACCGGCGCACCCGGCACGCTGCCGGTGGGAGGCTGACATGAGCGTCGGGCTGCAACGACTGCGGGACGAACCGGAGGTGATCCGCCAGGGTGCCCTGGACAAGGGCGAGGACCCGGCGCTGGTCGATCGCGCCCTCGAACTCGACGCGGAGCGGCGGCAGCTGCTCGGGGAGACCGAGGCGCACAAGGCCGAGCGCAATGCCGCCTCCAAACGGATCGGCGAGGCGATCAAGGCCGGCGCATCGCCCGATGGCCCCGAGGTCGCCGAGCTCAAGGCGGCGTCGCTGGCGGCCGGCACGAGCAGCGCCCAGCTCGGCGCCCGGCTGGCCGAGGTCGAGGCCGCGCTCGAGGACCAGCTGCTGCGCATCACCAACCCGGCC
>DAIUES010000267.1:0-2211 GCA_036844985.1 Candidatus Limnocylindrales bacterium | reverse complement strand
GGCCAGCCCGTCGGGCTCGATCTGGAGCAGCCCGCGGTTGTCGGTCGTGCGGCCCTTCCCGTCGCCGTACGGCTCGAGCATGGCGCCGGTGAAGTTCTCGAGCACCCCGTCCATCATCAGCTTCACGCTCGTCGCCCGATACCGCCCGATGCTCGTTGCCGCCCGCCGCGCGACGAACTCGTCGATCTGCTCGGCGCCCCGATGCCGCTCCCACCACATCGCGCCCACGACGCGGGCAGTCAGCTCTCCGCTCGAGGCCAGCGCGACGTATGCCCGCTCCTCGGCATCGGGTCGCACGATGGCGTCCTGCCAGGCCGTGATCCCGAGGGAGTGGAGGTACGCCTGGCCGAGGCGCAGGGCCGCCACGAGGTCGTCCTCGGTGTCGTCGGGGACGAACCGCTCGACGAGGTCCATCGCGCCCTCGTGAAGCGTGCCGGTCGGGGAACCGTCAGGATCACGCTCGATGCGGCCATCGGCGGGGTCGGCGGTCGCCGCGGTCACTCCCGCGATGTCGAGCGCCTTGCTGTTCACCCATGCGCCGTGTCCGTCGCGATTGGTCAGAAACACCGGCCGATCGGCCACGACCTGGTCGAGGTCCTCCCGCCGCGGCGTGCCACCCGGGAAGTCGGCCATGTACCAGCCGCTGCCGCGGATCCATGCCTCCTCGGGATGGGCGGCGGCGTAGTCGGCCACGGCGCGTACGAGGTCGGCTCGACCGCGCGTGTCGTGCAATTCGCAGCGAAGGCGCGCGAGACCGCCGTGGACGGGGTGCACGTGGGCGTCCTGGAAGCCCGGCGTGACGGTTCGCCCGCGCAGCGCGATATGGCGCGTGCCCGGACCGACCAGACCGCTGACCGCGGCGTCCGGCCCGACGGCGACGATCCGCCCGTCGCGCACGGCGATGGCGCTGACCATGCTGCGTGCCGGGTCCATCGTGGCGATGGCGCCACCGGTCAGGACCAGGTCGGCGGGCCGATCGGTGGCGGCGGTCATGAGGCGGTCTCCTGCACGGCGTGATCGAGGGAGCTCGGGCGCCACGCGAGTCTGGCACCGTCCCGCGTCGTGCCGCGGTCGCATCCCGCAGCCCGCGACGGCGTAGCATCCGTGCGCGATGGCCACCGTCCACCTGCTCCACACCGGCTACACCGGCGACCGCGTGGCGTCCACGGTCGCGCTGGTTCGCGACGGTGACGCGCGTATCGTGGTGGATCCGGGCATGGTCGCCCGCCGCGCGCTGATCCTGGCCCCGCTGGCCGAGCTTGGGGTCGCGCCCGAAGCCGTCACCCACGTGTTCCTCAGCCATCACCATCCCGACCACACGATGAACGTCGCGCTGTTCCCGAACGCCGAGGTCGTCGACTTCTGGGCCCGCTACATCAACGACCTGTGGCTCGATCACGACGGGGACGGCTACCACCTCTCGCCGAAGTCCCGGCTGTGGCTGACGCCCGGTCACACCGAGGAGGACGCGTCGCTCATCGTCGACGCCGACGACGGGGTCTACGCGCTGACCCACCTGTGGTGGCACACCGACCGGACGCCGGCGATCGACCCGGTCGCGTCCGACCCGATCGCGCTCGAGGCGGGTCGCGAGCGGGTCCTGGCCGTCGCCGACATCGTCGTCCCCGGCCACGGCGCGCCGTTCCGCGTCGCCGACAGGTGACCCGGCGGCGCGTCAGCCCTCGCCGCGACGCGCCACGATGTTGAGCCGGACGTAGTCGATGAGCGGTTCGCCGATGCGCTCGGCGACTTCGTGGACGAAGGCGTCCCGCTCGCCCTCGGGCAGTCGCTCGAGATGCGGACCGAGCGCCACCGTGCGCAGGTAGGTCTCGAACGGGACACCCGGCTCGAAGCGCGACGGTTCGTCGGTCAGCCAGCACTCGATGTCGACGTAGCCCGCGGAATCGAGCCGGGTCGTCGTCGCCAGGACGGTCTCGAAGTGGGCCGGCCCAAGCCAGCCGTCACCGATCGAGGCCAGCGCGCGCAGGATGCGCGACACGTTGCCCGCGCCGCCGCACTGCGCCACGAGCCAGCCGCCCGGGCGGGTCACGGCGGCGAGGTTGGCGAACAGCGCGTCGTGGTCGGGCACCCAGTGGAACGTCGCAGTCGAGAACACCGCATCGAGCCCGCCATCGATGGGGAGTGGCCGGCCGAGATCGGCCACGACGAAGAGGCGGGTCGCATCCGTATGCCAGGTGTGCCACAGCTCTC
>DAIUES010000266.1:0-2247 GCA_036844985.1 Candidatus Limnocylindrales bacterium | reverse complement strand
ACTCCCCTGGACCACCGATCGGGTCGTCGGCGCGGCTACGGTCGCACTGCCGGGCTGGGAGTCCGTGAAACTTGTCGTCACGAGTCCGGAGATTTCGCCTCGGGCGGCCACGGAATACTCGGCCACGAACCAGTTCGGCAGATCGAACTGGTCGACGATCCTGCCATCTGCATCGGCGCTGACATCGACCGTGCGGCTCCAGCTGCTGCCCCAGTCGTCGTTCACGAAGATGTGCACGGATTCGCCGGGCTGCCAGCCACCACCGGTCAACGTCACGTGCCCGCCCGGCGGGTAGTCGTCGAGATCGCTGCCGATGGTCGGGGATGACACGGGCGCCGCCGGCGCCGCGGTCGGATCGGGGGTCCCGGCCGGATCGGAAGCGGCGGGCGTCGGCTCTGCAGGCGGCTCGGCCGTCGGCTCCGCAGTCGGCTCGGCCGGTGGCTCCGCCGAAGGCTCCGCGGCAAGCTCGACGGTCGGTTCCGGAGACGCGGACGGCGCGGCGCTCGGCGGCCCGCTCGCGCCTGGATCCAGCGACGGGTCGGCGGCTGCCGCCGGCAGCGGCGCGAACAGCATCGCGATCAGCAGGAAGATCTGGACCGCGACGAACGTGCGTCGAACCAAGGTCCCGGTCACGCCGGACGAGCCGAACATCGGATGCGTACCCCCAGACGCCCGCGTGTCAGGTCGGCGCCTCGGGTCGCGACTGGGCGTCGCGCTGTGCCGGATCGATGAGATCGGATGATGGCTGCGCACGGCCCGAGAGACACCTCGCCCGGACACCGAGCGAGTCGCTATGTGAGTGGCCGTCCCCCCGGACGACGGACGCCAACCGTACTACCGGTGCCGCCGTTTGCATCCCTCACCAGCCGTACCAGACCGCACCGCCGACCCGATATCGGTGCAACGCGGCACCGGCGGCGCCCCGTCGATGCGAACTTCCGTACGCCCCCTTCCCGCGAGACCCCCTCCTATACTCGCGCCCATGCAGCCCGGCCCGACCAGTTCCCGGATCCTGCTGGTCGATGACGATCCGAACCTGCTCGTCCTGCTCGCCGACCAGCTGCGCGCCGATGGCTACGAGATCGCCACGGCCCGCGACGGCGACGAGGCGCTGCGCCGCCTGCGGACCGGCTGGCCCGACCTCCTGATCATCGACATGATGATGCCGCGCATGGATGGGCTGACGCTCGCGCGCGAGATCAAGGCCCAGGCCGACCTGCCGATCATCGTCCTGTCGGCGATCGATGCCGGCGACTCCAAAGCCGACCTCCTCGAGGAGGTGGCCGAGGACTACGTGACCAAGCCGTACCACTATCCGGAGCTCCGGGCACGCATCAACCGCGTCCTGCGCCGCCTCGGCGACAAGGTCCCGCGCCAGAGCCTGGCGCTCGGCCCCGACCTGACGCTCGACCTTCACCGTCGCGAGGCCACCGTCGGCGGCCAGATCGTGCAGCTGACCCCGACCGAATCCCGCCTCCTGTACGCCCTCGCCGCCAACCTCGGCCAGACCGTCCCGACCGAGACCCTGCTGGCCAGGGGCTGGGCCGAGACCGAGGACGCCGATCCGTCCTACGTCTGGGTGACGATGCGCCGGCTCCGCCAGAAGGTCGAGCTCGACCCGAACCGCCCCGTCCACGTCCAGACGGTCCGCGGCGTCGGCTATCGGCTCCTCCTGTCGACCGGCTGGAGCCCGTCGGATGGCTGATCAGGACGCCATGCCCAGGCAGATCGACGACGCACCGCCCGACCGACCGCCCCGGCTGACGTTCCGCACCCGCCTCACCCTGGCGCTCCTGTTCGCGTCGATCCTGCCGCTGCTCGGGTTCGCGGTGATCGTGTTCATCTTCGAAACGCTCCTCGGGCGCGCGATCGACACGACGCTCATCCAGCTGCTGCTGTTCGGCCTCGCGATCCTGCTCGCGTTCGCGATCCTGTCATCGTTCGCCCTGGCCAACGAGTTGACCTCGCCGCTGCGCTCGATCGTCACGGCCCTCGGTCGGATCTCGCGAGGCGATGGCGCCAGCCCGATCCCGGTCGTCGGCGACGATGAGCTGGCCCGCCTCGCCGACAGCCACAATCGACTCGCCGCCGACCTCCAGCGACGCAATCTGGAGCTGGGCCGGATCCTGGCCTCGATCGACGAGGTATCGCTGCGCGACGATGTCGACGCGCTCGTCGAGCGTACCGGCACGGACGCGGCAGCGGCATTCGGGCTCATCGATGCCGTCGTCGTGATGGGCGATCCGA
>DAIUES010000265.1:0-2266 GCA_036844985.1 Candidatus Limnocylindrales bacterium | reverse complement strand
ATCCCGGACTTCGGGCACGAGCGCGAGCTCGACTGGCTGCGCAACATGGGCGACTTGATGATCAGCAAGAAGCGCTACTGGGGACTGGCGCTGCCGATCTACGACTGTTCGGCGTGCGGCACCATCGACGTCATCGGCGGGCGGACCGAGCTGCAGGCGCGCGCGGTCGAAGGCTGGGACCAGTTCGAGGGACACACTCCGCATCGACCGTGGGTCGATGCGGTCAGGATCGCCTGTCCGAACTGCGGCGCGCCGGTGGAGCGGATCAAGGACGTCGGCAATCCGTGGCTCGATGCCGGCATCGTGCCGTTCTCCACGCTCCACTACCGCGAGGACCCCGACTACTGGGCACGGTGGTTCCCGGCCGACTTCATCACCGAGAGCTTCCCGGGCCAGTTCCGCAACTGGTTCTACTCGATGCTGGCGATGTCGACCGTGCTCAAGCGGACGGCCCCGTTCCGGACGATCTTCGGCTACGCGACGCTGTACGCCGAGGACGGCCGCCAGATGCACAAGAGCTGGGGCAACGCCATCGACTTCGACGAGGCCGCCGAGCGGATGGGCGTCGATGTCATGCGCTGGATGTTCGCCAAGGCGAGACCCGAGGAGAACATCCTGTTCGGCTGGCACGCCGCCGACGAGGCCCGCCGCGAGCTCCTGATCCTGTGGAACGTGTACGCCTTCTTCGTGACCTACGCCAGGCTCGCGCAGTGGGTCCCGGCCCATGGGCTGGACGAGGCGACCGCCGGCGCGCCGTCGGGCACCGTCCTGGACCGCTGGATCCTGTCCCGGGCCGCGGGCGTCGCCGACGAGGTCGGCACCCGGCTCGGCGAGGTCGATGCTCTCGCGGCCACCCGTGCCCTGAGCGCCTTCATCGACGACCTGTCGACCTGGTACCTGCGGCGCTCGCGCGACCGGATGCGGCCGGGCGCCGACCCGAGCGCCTCGGCTGCCGCGTTCACGACGCTCCATTCGGCGCTCGTGGCGCTGGCCCGGACACTCGCCCCGGTCCTGCCGTTCCTGTCCGAGATGCTCTACCAGAACCTCGTCGTGGCAGTCAGCCCGAGCCTGCCCGACAGCGTCCACCTGACGGCCTGGCCAGCCGCGACGATGGCCGGCTTCCGCGATGTCGAGCTCGAGCGGACGATGACGTCTGCCCGTCAGGCGGTCGAGCTGGCGCGGGTCCTCCGGGCGCAGGCCGGGATCCGCACGCGCCAACCGTTGGCACGGGCGTGGATCGCCGCCCCCCGTTGGGGTCCGGGCATGGATACGGAGCTGCTCGATCTCATCGCCGACGAGATCAACGTCAAGTCGATCGAGTTGATCGCCGGCGATTCGGGCCTTGTCGAGCGTCGTGTCAAGGTCCTGCTGCCCAAGGTCGGCAAGCGGCTCGGCGCCGCGATCCCGGCGGTCATGGCCGCGGCCCGCGAGGGTGCGGTCGAGATCGGCGAGGACGGTTCGGTGACCCTGGCCGGCCAGACCCTGGCGCCCGACGAGGTCGAGATCCAGGCCACGCCCCGGCCCGGCACGGCCGTGGCGGAGCGCGACGGCATCGTGGTCGTGCTCGATACCGAGCTGACGCCCGAGCTGCGTGCCGAGGGCGACGCCCGCGAGCTGGCGCGGGCCGTCCAGGACCTGCGCCGCGAGGCGGACCTCGAGCTCGCCGATCGGATCGAGCTGTGGGTGAACGACGTCGCGCCCGGCGTCGCGCTCCATCTCGACGCGGTCGCGGCCGATACGCTGGCGCAGCTGGTGACGGGTGACATCCCCGCCCACGCCGCCCGGGCGACGGTGACGCTCGACGACGGTCCGGCGACGATCGCACTGCGACGGCTCGCGTGAGCGGCGCGTGAGCGACCCGACGGTGCGCGGCGCGGCCCGCTGGCCCCTGTTCCTCGCGCTGGCGGCCGTGATCGTCGCCGTCGACCAGGCCACCAAGGCGTGGCTCGTGTCGTTCCTCGATCCGGGCGAGCGCACGAACGTCATCGGCGACTACGTCCGCCTCATCCACTCAAAGAACAGTGGCGCGTTGTTCGGGCTGTTCAAGGATCAGGCGCTGTTGTTCGGGATGGTGTCGCTCGCGGTCATCGGGCTGATCGTCTGGTTCCACGCCAGCACCGGGCGCAACACGCTCCTGTCGCTGGCCCTCGGCCTGCTGCTGGGCGGGGCGATCGGCAACATGATCGACCGGTTCCGGCTGGGCTACGTCGTCGACTGGGTCGACGCCGGCATCGGCGATACGCGCTTCTACACCTTCAACGTCGCC
>DAIUES010000264.1:0-2286 GCA_036844985.1 Candidatus Limnocylindrales bacterium | reverse complement strand
CCTCCATCAACGGACCAACGCACCTTCACGGTCGGCGCGTGCTCGTCACCGGCGGCTCGGGGACGATCGGCTCGCGCCTCGTCGATCACCTGCTGCAGACCGGTCCGGAGGTCATCCGGGTCCTTGGCCGCGACGAGACCAAGCAGTTCTACGACCGCCACCGCCACCGCGAGCGGAACGTGCGCTTCCTCATCGGCGATATCCGCGACCGCGACCGGTTGCTGCGGGCGTGCGAGGGCGTCGATGTCGTGTTCCACTGCGCCGCGCTCAAGCACGTCGAGTCGGGCGAGTACAACCCGTTCGAGGCGACGCAGACCAACGTGACCGGCACCCAGAACGTCATCGACGCGTGCCTGGCCACGGGCGTGTCGACGATGATCCTGACCTCGTCGGACAAGGCCGCCAACCCGACGTCCGTGATGGGCGCCAGCAAGCTGCTGGCCGAGAAGCTGGTGACCGCCGCGACGAACTACCGCGGCTCGCACCGGACGACGTTCGCCAGCGTCCGCTTCGGCAACGTCCTTGGCTCGCGCGGGTCGGCGCTGGAGTTGTTCGCCCGGCAGATCGCGGGCGGCGGGCCGGTCACCGTCACCGACCCGTCGATGACCCGCTTCATCATGAGCACGGACCGGGCGGTCGAGTTGGCCATCAAGGCGGCCGAGGTCGCCCACGGTGGCGAGGTGTTCGTGTTCAAGATGCCGGCCGCCCGGCTCGACGACCTGATCACGGCCACGATCGACGTCGTGGCGCCGGCCAACGGGCTCGATCCCGCGGCCATCGAGCGGCAGGCGATCGCGCCGCGCGCCGGCGAGAAGGCGTACGAGGAGCTGATGACCGAGGACGAGTCGACCCGGGCCATCGACATCGGCGACATGTACGCAGTGCTGCCGTCGATCGAGGTCACGGCGGAGACGCGGGCAGCCTACGCCGACCTGCCGGCCGCCCCGACCGGAGCCTATCGATCGGACGCGGTCGAGCCGCTGCCCCTCGATGCGGTGCGCGACCTCGTGGCCGAGACGTTCGCGGCCGAGCGGTCGTGAGGGTCCTCGTCACGGGCGCGGCCGGGTTCATCGGCCGCTGGGTCGTCGCCGAGCTTCTGGCCGCGGGTCACGAAGTCCTGCCGATCGACAACCTCGTCGCCGGTGACGTGGCGGCGCTCGAGGAGTTCGCCGGACAACCCGGCCTGCGCCCGTTCGAACAGGGTGACGTGCGCGACGCGGCGGCGTGTCGACGCTGGCTCCGCGACGTGGACGCCGTCGCCCATCTGGCCGCGTCGATCTCGGTCCAGGAATCGATCGACGATCCGGCGACGACGTTCGAGAACGACGTGGTCGGCACGTTCAACGTCCTCGAGGCCGCCCGCGAGGTCGGCGCCCGGGTCCTGTTCATGAGCACGTGCATGGTCTACGACCGCGCCGAGGGGACCGGGATCGACGAGTCGCACCCGACCCGGCCGGCATCGCCGTATGCGGCCTCCAAGCTCGCCGGCGAGGCGCTCACGTTGTCGTACTTCCACGCCTACGGCCTGCCGACGACCGTCGTCCGTCCGTTCAACACCTACGGGCCGTTCCAGCGCTCGGTCGGCGAAGGCGGGGTCGTGGCCATCTTCACCCGGCGCTCGCTGCTCGGCGAGGAGCTGTGCATCTACGGCGACGGGACGCAGACGCGTGACCTGCTGTACGTCGAGGACTGCGCCCGGTTCGTGGTCGCGGCCCTGCGCTCGGATCGGGTGACCGGCCGGATCGTCAACGCCGGCACCGGTCGCGATGTCAGCGTCAACGAGCTGGCCGCACGCATCGAGCCCGACCCGGCCCGCATCGTCCACGTCGAGCACATCCATCCACAGAGCGAGATCGCGGTCCTGCGCTGCGATCCGCGGCTGGCCGGGGAGTTGCTGGGCTGGCAGCCACGGGTCGAGCTTGACGAAGGCCTGGCGCGGGTCCGGACGTGGATGGACTCCCGCCTGGCGGCCGGGGCCACGGTCCTGTGAGCTCGGTCCGCTGATGGCGGCCGGCACGGGTCAGCGCCTGGCCATCGACGGCGGCACGCCGGTCCGCGACTCGCTGCTTCCCTACGCGCACCAGGTCATCACCGACGAGGACGTCGCGGCCGTGGCCGACGCCCTCCGCTCCGACTGGCTGACGACCGGCCCGCGGGTGCCCGCGTTCGAGGCGGATCTCGTGGCCGCCACCGGCGCCCGCCACGCCGTCGCCTTCTCGTCTGGCACGGCCGCGCTCCACGGCGCGGCAGTGGTCGCCGGGCTCGGGCCTGGAGACGAGGCGATCA
>DAIUES010000263.1:0-2378 GCA_036844985.1 Candidatus Limnocylindrales bacterium | reverse complement strand
CGGCCCACATCGTCCTCGGGCTGACCGTCCGCCTTGGCCCGGCCGGCGTCGACGCCGTCGCCCGCGACGTCGCGGAACCGCTGCGTGTCGCCCTCGACCAGCGTTAGCGCCGTCGACGCCTGAGGTCAGCCAGCACCTCGCGTGCCGCGTTTCGACCCGGCGCGCCGGTCACGCCACCACCGGGGTGCGCGCCGGCGCCCGCCAGGTATAGCCCTTCGATCGGCATCCGGTAGCGCGACCAGCCGAGCAGCGGGCGCCACAGGAAGAACGAATCGAGTCCGGGCTCGGCATGGAACGGGTGCCCGCCGGTCAGGCCGTAGTCGCGTTCGAGGTCGAGCGGCGTCAGCACCCGTCGCTGGCGGATCCGGCCGGACAGCCCCGGCATGACGGTCTCGAGCGTCCGCACGACCGTGTCGCCGAGCCGCTCCCGGTGGTCCTCCCACGTCCCGTCACGCAGCTCGTAGGGGACCCACTGGACGTGGGCCGACAGCACGTGCGTCCCATCGGCGGCACCGGCCACCAGCGTCGGATCGGCGAGGGACGGGATCGTCGCCTCGACGATCAGGTCGTCGGCGAAGGCGCCGTACTTGGTCGGATCGAAGGCCCGCTCAACGGCATCGATGCCGGTCGCCCCGACGAGGATCCGGCCACGCAGCAGCCGGGGGTCGGCGGCGGCAGCCGGCACGTCGGGCAGGCCGTCGAGCACGAAGTCGACCTTCGCCACGCGGCCGGGCGTCCGGATGTTGCCCGCCCGCCAGCGCAGTGACGGCCCGATCGTGACCGGGTCGACGAGCGAGGTCAGCAGGCGCTTCGGGTCGATGGCAGCGACGACGACCCGGGCCGCGATCCTCTCCCCCGACCCAAGCACGACACCCGTGGCGCGGCCATCGTCGGAGATGACCGACGCCACCTCGGCGCCGGTCCGGATGGCGCCACCCGCGGACCGGATGACCGACGCGAGGGCGTCGGCCACGGCACCCGGTCCGCCGCGGGCGAACACGGTCTCGCCCGATGCCCCGCCGTCGCTGGCCGCTGCGTCGTCGAGCAGTACCTTGGTCGTTCCGGCCGACCACGGCGCCATCGCCGTGTGGCGGACGCCCCGCCAGGCCAGGACCGCCCGGACCGCGTCGTCGTCGAACGATTCCGCCACGAAGTCGGCCACGGCCATGGCCAGCACCCGCAGGATCGTCCGACCGTCGTCCCGGCCGAGACCCTTGAACGCCCGTCCCAGGCGCAGCCCGGTCAGCGCGTCGCCGAACCCGGGCGCCCCGATGTCGGGCGGCGTCTCGTCACCAAGGTCGGCCAGGAACTTCGACAAGGCTCGGACGCGCCCGTCGAAGTCGGCATAGCGGTCGGCATCCAGCGGCGCGACCGCGCGCAGCGAATCGAGCGTCGGCTCGAGGTCGCGCCACAGCGCGAAGCTCCGGCCGTCCGGCTGCGGCGCGAAGACCCGGACCGCCGGCGCGATGAGCACGAGGCCATGCTGGCGCAGGCCGAGCTCGCGAACCACGGCAGGCCGCAGTCGACCGACCGTCTGGGCGACCGCAGGCACTCGCACGCCGGGCACCAGCTCGAGCGTGTCCGTCGCCCCACCGAGCCGCTCGCGCGACTCCACGACCAGCACCGATCGTCCGGCGCGGGCGAGGTACGCCGCCGCGGTCAGGCCGTTGTGGCCGCCACCGACGACGATCGCGTCGTATCCGGGTTCGGCCATGGTCAGGCCACCCGCCGGTCGCGCGACTTGAGCACTTCGAGTGCGGCCAATCGGCCGTTGGCGCCCATCAGGCCGCCTCCCGGATGGGTCGACGACCCGCTCAGCCACAGCCCATCGATCGGGGTCCGGAACCGGGCGTGACCCGGCACCGGGCGGTTGAAGAACAGCTGCTCGAGCGACAGCTCGCCCTGGAAGATGTTGCCCTCCGACAGGCCGATCGTGCGCTCGATGTCGAGCGGCGTCAGCACCTGGCGGCCGACGATGATGTCGCGGATGTTCGGCGCGAACTCGGCGATCCGGTCGATGACGGCATCCCCGAACGCCTCGCGGTTGTCATCCCACGTCCCGAGCGCCGGGTCGAGCTTGTACGGCGCGTATTGGACGAAGCAGCTGATGACGTGCTTGCCCGGAGGCGCCATCGCCGGATCGACCAGGGTCGGGATGATCATGTCGATGTACGGCCGGCGGCTCCAGTGTCCGTACTTCGCGTCGTCGTAGGCCCGCTCCATGTCGTCCATCGACGGCGAGAACGAGATCGCCCCGCGGAGGTGCTCCCCCTCGCCCGGCAGGCAGCGGAAATCGGGCAGGCGGTCGACCGCGAGGTTGACCTTGCCGGACGAGCCACGGAACTTGAACCGGCGGACGTCGTCCTCGAAGGCCGGGT
>DAIUES010000262.1:0-2419 GCA_036844985.1 Candidatus Limnocylindrales bacterium | reverse complement strand
TCGTACGCCGCCCGCGATCGAAACCCCGCATGAGGGACCTCCTGGAACTGGTCGGGCCCCGCCCGGATCGTGTGAGCGACGGTCGGGATGCCCCGGCCGGCTCGGATGAAGACAGCGGCATCATCGCACCGCCCCCTGCCACGGTCCAGTACGAAACGGCTATCGGTATCCCATTCTCGTAACGGTCCGGACCGCACCCGAGTGGCACCCACCCATCCGTACGACCCACGAACCCGCGCGGACCGCGGCGCGTCGCCGCACCGCCGGTCCTGGCCCATCGGTCCGGGGGTCAAGGCCCGACGCGCACCTCGTCGAGGAATGCCAGCGAGCGGGCATCGCGTTCGAGCGCGTGCCGGACGAACTCACGCAGGGCCGCCTCGACCTCGCCCTCGACCGCGGGCGCGAGGCGCAGTCCCGCGAGCGCCTCGATGTCGAGTCGCTGGTAAGCCTTGAGCAGCTTCAGGCCGTCGAGGCTGAGCGCCGTCCGCTCGTGCGGCGGTCCCGGGCAGCGATCGCACAGCACGCCACCGAGCGGCGGCACCCAGCGGAACCGTCCGTCCGACTCGAGCATCCGGTCGCATTCGACGCAGCGGTCGACCTCGGGGCGGACACCCAGCTCATCGAGCAGGTGGATCTCGTACCAGCGCGCTACCCGGCCAGGCGCCATGCCCGCGTCGAGCAGCTCGTAGGCGCGCCGCAGCAACGCATACAGCGGTTCGGCGGCGTGGCGTTCCTCGAGGCTGCGGTCGGCGAGCTCGGCGAGATACCAGGCCGTAGCCGCACTCTCGAGGTCGTCGCGCAGTCGCAGCCAGGCGTGACCGACGCTGACCTGGGTCACGACGTCGAACGTCCGGCCGCGGGCGAGCGCCACGGTCAGCTCGGCGAACGGCTCGAGGCTGCCGCCGATCCGCGACGTCGGCCGACGGATGCCCTTGGCGATGACCTTGAGCTTGCCGCCGGCCGGGGTGATGACGGTCATCACCCGGTCCGCCTCGCCCAGGTCGAAGCGCGACAGGACGATCGCGTCCGTGGTGTATCGGCGGGGGACCGGCATCTCGCCGCGACGGTACCACCGGTCCGACGGCGACGCTGCCCTGGCGCTGCACGACCGCGCCTGGCCGCAGCCAACAGGCTACTTGAAGCGTACACGTTTCGTGTACACTGCCCCCAGATGACGACCACCATGCCAGACCTCGATCTCGCCGACCTCATCGCCGACACCGAGGGCGAGATCGTCCGCCTCGTGGCCGATCGCGACCCGTCGACCCACGGCCTGTACGAGATGGTCCGCTATCACCTCGCCCTCGACGGCACGGGCGCCGACGGCGGCAAGCGGATGCGCCCGCTGCTCGGACTGCTCGCGTACGCGTCGATCACCGGGGATCATCGGCGGGCGCTGCCGGGCGCCGCGGCCGTCGAGCTCGGCCACAACTTCAGCCTCGTCCACGACGACATCGAGGACGGCGACACCGAACGCCGCCACCGGCCGACGCTCTGGACGCTGTACGGCATCCCGCAGGCCATCAACACCGGCGACACCCTGTTCAGCCTGTCGCGCATCGCCCTCCATCGGCTGACCGACCTCGGCTTCCCCGATCGGACCGTGCTCCGGCTGATGCGCCTGTACGACGAGACATGCCTGGCCCTGTGCGAGGGCCAGTACATCGACATCGCGACCAGCGAATCGGATGCGGTCATGTCGGTCGACGCCTACTTCGACATGATCGGCCGCAAGACCGCGGCGCTCATCGCCGCCTCGATCGAGGCCGGCGCCCTGCTCGCGACCGAGGACGAGGCGGTCATCGCGCGCTACCGCGGGTTCGGCTGGGCGCTCGGTATCGCGTTCCAGCTCAACGACGACCTGCTCGGGATCTGGGGCGCCGAACAGACGACCGGCAAGGCTCCGTCCGACGTGGCCCACAAGAAGAAGACGCTGCCGGTCATCTACGCGGTCGAGCACGCCGGTCCCGAGGATCGCGAGCGGCTCCTCGAGCTGTACGCCATCGACACGCCTTCCGCTGATGACCTCGCCGAGATCGTGGCCATCCTCGAGCGCGTGGGAGCCCGCCAGTACACCCGCGACGAGGCGCGCCGCTACCGCGATGTGGCGCTGGCCGAGCTCGACGCGGCCGGGGTCGTGCGGCCGGCTGCCCGGGCTCGACTCGAGGAGATCATCGTCGGGGTCATCTCCGCCTAGGGTCGCGATCGCCCCGACGATCGGGCCCGCCCCTAGCGATCGGCTTCGTCGTCCTCGGTCTCGCCCTCGCGGGTCCGCACCACGAGCACCTTGTCGACCCGTCGCCCATCGATCGATTCGACCGTGAGCGTCAGGCCGTCGACCGTGACCTGGTCGCCGGGCTTGGGGATGCCGCCGACGCGGTGGTAGATGAGGCCGCCGACGGTGTCGTACTCGTCGTCG
>DAIUES010000261.1:1352-2435 GCA_036844985.1 Candidatus Limnocylindrales bacterium | reverse complement strand
GGCCGGACCACCTCGGTCGCCGCCTGCAGCAGGGTCGCGATGACCAGCAGACCGAGAAACCAGGTACGACCAGCCAGGGCCGTCATCCCCGCGGCTCGGCGGCGGGCGTTGCCACGGGATCCGTTCGGGTCAGCAGACCGACCCCGATACCCACGGCAGCCTGGCCGGCTCAGTCGCGCTGGAGCAGGCGGGCGGCGATCTCGCCCACCAGGATCGCCGACAGGTTGGTGTTGGCGTGCGGGACGGTCGGCAGGACCGAGGCATCGGCCACGCGCAGCCCGTCGACGCCGCGAACGCGCAGCTGCGGGTCGACGACCGCCAGGGGATCGTCCTCGGGCCCGATCCGGCAGGTGCCCACCCCGTGGTAGTAGCTGATGTGACTGGCGAGGATGTAGTCGGTCGGATCGGCGCCTTCGGACGGGTCGAGCAGTGGCCCGTAGAACGCGGCGAGCGCCGGATGGGCGACGAGCCGCTGCACCAGGTCGAACCCGCCGCGCATCGCGGCGACGTCACCCGCGTCACGGAGCAGGGCCGGATCCACGATCGGCAATTCGGTCGGATCGGCTGACGCCAGCGTCACGGTCCCGGTCGATCGGTGCTCGAGCAACCGGATCGAGACGGGGAGGAGCGGTGGCATGCCCTCCATCCTGATCGACGGTTGCATGAAGACATGCAGGTCCGGAACCGTGCGCCGAGGGTCACTCCTGGCGATGAGGCGGACCTTGGGGATCACGTAGTCCTCGCGCAGGTCGGTGGTGCCCTGGAACGTGATGTACACCACGGCGTGGTCCTGGTAGCCGCGGCCGACGCCGTCGAGCCGGATGTGCGGCTCGATGCCATGGCGTTCGAGCTCATCCGGCGAGCCGATCCCCATGACGGCCGCAGGGTCGGCCTGAATATAGGTGTTGATGAGGTGGCGCATGTCCGCCTCGTAGGGCTTGATGTCGAGTTCCTCGCCCGAGTGCTTCTTGATGGCGGCCCGGATCTCGACGTACGACTCCACCTCCTTCTTCACAAAAGCCGCGTCGTCCTCGGGGTAGCCCGCCTCCGCGAGGTTCTGGGCCAGGTCGGCATAGGCGCGGG
>DAIUES010000261.1:1012-1342 GCA_036844985.1 Candidatus Limnocylindrales bacterium | reverse complement strand
AACTCCTTGCCGTTGAAGAAAGCGCCGACGGCCACCTCGACTCCCGTGACGCGCGATCCGTGGAGCACCACGCGGGTCACCGCGGTATCGGCGAGGATCGTCAGGTTCGGGCGATCGCGCGCCGGGTCGAGGTAGGCCACCGTGACCGACTGGCGCTTCCCGTCGACAAGGTTGTAGGGCGACGCGCAGACCCCGTACGGTTGGGGCACGTTCAGGTCGTCGCAGCGGGGTAGGCCGAGATCGGCGGCGGCTGTGAGCAGAGCGCGGACGGGCGGGTCGGCCGGATCAACCTGACCGGCAGCGCTTACGGCGCGTTCGGGCAGGACCGCT
>DAIUES010000261.1:0-1002 GCA_036844985.1 Candidatus Limnocylindrales bacterium | reverse complement strand
CCACCGTGGAGGGGGTCGTCGGCGAAGTCCGGATCGGTTTCGATCGAGCGCATCACCGGCAGCAGCGTCTCGTATGACCAGGCGGCCCCGCCGAGCCGACTCCAGGCCGCGAAGTCCGCTGCCATCGGGCGCACGACGGCGAGGTTGTTGATCGAGGAGCCGCCACCCATGATCCGCCCGGACAGCAGTGGGAACGACGAGCCGTCCGATCGCGCCACGTCGTACATCCGGACGTATGGCGACTCGAGCACGAGCTCCGATTGGCGCTTCGGGTCGGTGACCACGTCGGGCAGCGGCCGTGGGTCCGGGCCCTCCTCGATCAGCAACACGCGGCGACGCGCATCCTCGCTCGCTCGCGCAGCCACGACGCAGCCTGCGCTCCCACCGCCGACCACGATCAGATCGTACGTGCCGGCGGCAGTCACCCGGGATCGGCCTCAAGCCTCGCTCGAAGGCACTTCGTGACTTGGCTGATCATCACCCCGGCGGTCGCTCGGAGAACCATGTCGCCGATGATCGCCAGCCGACCCTTGGTGGTGACCGTCGCGCGATACGCCAACGTGGTCGTCGCACCGTCCGTGCTGCCGAGCCCCGCCTCGATGTGGGCGAGGACTCGGCTCTTCGTCATCGAGTCGGTGCCCTCGACCTCGACGACGAGGGCGGTGGGGTAGTCGGTTCGCACGAGGACGGAGCGGAACGCGAACGCGCCGTCGATCGGTCCGACCGAGGCGTGGATGGTGCCTTCGAACGTGCGATCGTCGACCTGTCGAACGTCGCGGACGCCGGGGACGCACGCCGCAAGGTCGCTCGGGTCGATGATGGCAGCCCAGACCGCTGGTGCCGGGGCGGCGATGTCGATGGTGCCGTCGAGCTTCATGGCGCCCCGTCGTGCATGCGGTGGTTGATTGTCTCCGTCGGACATCATATTGCATACACGCTGGCACGAGCCCGCAGGTGCTCGCGTCGCGCGACGCTCAGCCGCCGGACGGCACCGCCGCACCG
>DAIUES010000260.1:0-2473 GCA_036844985.1 Candidatus Limnocylindrales bacterium | reverse complement strand
TCAACACGGAGGTCTGCAAAACCTCTATTCACCGGTTCGAATCCGGTCGTCGCCTCCACTCCCTGATCCCGGATCGTGCCGGGCGGCTGGCTGCCCAGGCCGTGGCGCTCGTTCGGTCGTGACTCCCGCGCCTCCGATCTCGGATCAGGCATCCAGCAGCCTGGCTGGTATTCCGCGGTGCCGACGGCGCATCCCGGCCGGTCGACGCCCGAATCACTGCCAAACACCAGCCTGGGTGCTATGTGGACCTGGTCAGCGGCCAAGGGGGCACCGCATCGCCCGCGGGCCTGCATACCACCAGCCACAGCACTCGATGACAGGGATCGGGCCGGAGTGGCCGGCTGCGACCGGAGCGCGCGCCGGGGGCCGCGGGGAGCCGCCGACCGGCTACGATGGCCCTCCCGGCCGGAGTGGCGGAACGGCAGACGCAGCGGACTTAAACTCCGCGGCCCGCAAGGGCATCCGAGTTCGAATCTCGGCTCCGGCACCAGCAGCGGGCCTCCTTGTCCAAGCCCCCTGCGTCACTGCCCGGTTCGCGACCCGAACGACCGCCCGTCAGCTCCGCCGGCGCCGGCCGAACAGGCCGCCCCGTCGCTGGCTCGTGGCCGGCGGCACGACATAGCCTTCCGATCCGAACGCCGTGGCACTCAGCTTGACGAGCTGCTCGGCAGCCGGTGAGCGGGGCGCACCGAGCACCACCGGCACCCCCTCGTTGACCGCCTTGAGGTACACGAACGGGTCGTACGGCAGGTCGGTCGAGATCTTCGTCCCGAGCGCCGCTTCGATGTCGCGCGGCTTGAGGATGTCGCGCGCGAACATGTTGTTGAGGACGAACGTGGCCTTGGCCCCGACCGAACCGGCCTCATTGAGGTAGTCCAGCAGACCGTGCATGGCCTTGAGCGCCGTCATCTCCGGGTAGACCGGCAGGACGATCGTCTCGGCCGCCTCGAAGACCGTGAGGGCGCGTCCGTCGAGCACGGAGCCGGCATCGATGACGATCGCGTCGTACGCCTCGAGCAGCGTGCGGAGCAGATGGGCGACGTGGTCGGGTGTGATCAACTCTGCCGCGTCGGGGGTCGCCGGCGCGGCAAGGACGTGCAGGCCGCTGTCGTGGCGCATCGCGTAGGTGCGCAGGAGCTCCGGTTCGCGCAGCGCGGCCTCATCGCGGACGACGTCGGCCAGGGTCTGCTTCGGTTCGAGGTTCAGATGGGTCGCGACCCCGCCGAACTGCAGATCCAGATCGACCAGGACGACACGGTCACGGCGACGCCCGGCGGCCACCACGGCGATGTTCGCGGCGATCGTCGTCGTTCCGACGCCGCCCTTGGGGCTGTAGACCGCGATGGTCCGTCGAGCCTTGGCGAGGGTGAGGCCGTCGGCCGACACGATCGGCGCGAGCTCCTTCGAGCGCTGGAAACGCAGGAGCAGGGCATCGATCCGAGCCTCGACCTCGCGCGCGTCGAACGGTCGCGCCACGACGTCATCGGCGCCGGCCTCCAGGTAGCCGATCCGCTCCTCGACATCGTCGCTGGCGGCGACACACAGGATCGGTACGGCGGCCATGGACGGCGTCGCCCGGATCTCGCGACAGACGTCCACGCCGGTCTTCCCGCCCTTGGAGCCCGCCCCGATGTCGACGATGGCGAGCTGGTGGTCGGCGACTTTCGTGAAGGCGTCGTCGGGATCGGTCGAGCGGGTGACCGTGTAGCCGGCTGTCGTCAGGATCGGCTCGAGTGACGCGTCACCGGTCTTGGGCGTTTCGATGACGAGGATGGTGGCAGCGGGCAAGGGGCCTCCGGGGTGATGGGTCGCCGCGAAGGGCGCACGGGACAGGTGGGAGGATCGTGAGAGGATACAACGCCGACGTCGAGCGCCAACCACGCCCTCCTGACGGCTTGCCCGACGACCCAGGGGGTCGGCCGGCGATCTCGTGCTAGACTACCGCCCGTTTCCTTTCCGCTCCGCATCGATCGGCCCGGCCGACGGCAACGGGGCATTCCCATTGGAAGGAGTTGCTGCGCGCATGCGCCGATACGAACTCATGCTCATCATCCGCCCCGACGTCCCGGATGATCGGAGCCAGGCGGTCGTCGACCGCATCACCCGACAGATCACCGCCGCCGGCGGCCAGATCGTCAAGGTCGCCCCGTGGGGCCGTCGTCGATTGGCCTACCCGATCGACCGCTACCGCGAGGGCTCGTACCACATCATCCTGTTCCAGGCGCCGGCCGATTCCCTCGTGGAACTCGAGCACAGCATGCTCATCACCGAGGAGGTCCTGCGCCACCTCGTGACCCGCGATGAGCGCCCGCCGAAGGCCGCCCGGCGCGAGGACGGCGAGTCCGACGACGTCGAGGACGCCGACGACGGCGACCTGCCGCGCATGGACGACGATGAAGCGCCCGACGATCGAAGCGAACGGATCGGCGAGGACGAGAGCGAGGCGGCTCCGGCCGCCATCGACTGAGGAGCG
>DAIUES010000259.1:0-2508 GCA_036844985.1 Candidatus Limnocylindrales bacterium | reverse complement strand
CCGTCGCGACCGACCACGGCGGTCTCCTCGTCGATCCCGAGCACGACCGACCCACGCGGCGCCTGCAGGGCGATCAGGGCCGACAGGGGTTCCGGCCAGGCGTCGTAGTGAGGCACGACCGACACGTCGTGGGCCACCCCGAGTCCGGCGCCCCAGCGCAGCGGGAAGGGCATCAGCCGCAGCCGGAAGTCGAAGGCGTGGCGGGCCAGCGCCATCGCCCCGGCCGAGCAGCCGGCCAGGGCCGCGCCGCGGCGATGGGCCGCGATCAGCGCGTGACCGACCGCCGTCCCGTCGAGCGCCTCGATCAGGTGGCCCGGCTTGCCGCCCGACAGGTAGATCAGATCCGCCTCGCCGATGGCCTGCGCGGCGCCCGGGTCATCAGCCTCGGCGCGGCCGCGGACGAGGACCGGCTCGACCTCGGCACCGAGCTCGCTGAAATGGGCCACCCCCATCGCCGCCCAGCGCTGGAACACGGCTTCGCCGTCGGGGTACGAGGCCGTCGGCAGGATCGCCACGCGCGGGCGCCCGACACCGGTCGAGGCGAGCAGGCTCGCATCGAAGGCGGACATCGCGGGAAGGAACTCGCCGGCGCCGACGAGCGCCACAGGACCGGGCATACCGCGTGAGTCTATCTGCGACACTGCGCCGATGACGTCGCGGCAACGCTGGACCCTCCTCGCCACGATCATCGGCTCGGGGGCGGTCTTCCTCGACGGCACCATCGTCAACGTCGCGCTGCCCCGCATCGGGCGCGAGCTGCCGACCACGTTCGTGGGCGTGCTCGAAGGCCAGACCTACGTGGTCAGCGGCTATCTCGCCGTGCTCGCCGCGTTGCTCATCCTGGCCGGTGCCCTGTCCGACCACTACGGCCGACGCCGGACCTACGTCATCGGCCTGGCCGGGTTCGCCGTCACGTCCGCGTTGTGCGGGCTTGCCCCGAGCTTCGAGTGGCTCATCGCGTTCCGGATGCTGCAGGGGGCGGCCGGCGCGCTGATGATCCCGGGTTCGCTGTCGATCATCACCCAGACCTTCGCGCCCGCGGAGCGCGGCCGGGCGTTCGGCATCTGGACATCGGCCACGTCGGGCCTTGTCCTGCTCGGGCCGGTGCTCGGCGGCCTCCTCGTCGACACGATCGGCTGGCGGTTCGCGTTCCTGGTCAACGTGCCGTTCCTGGCGATCGCCCTATGGATCACCTTGCGCCACGTCGAGGAATCGCGCGACAGGGATCGGCGCGGTCGCTTCGACTGGCTCGGCTCGATCGTCGCCGCGATCGCGGTCGGCGGGTTGTCGTTCGGCATCATCCGCGGTGGGGAGCACGACTGGGCGGACCCGCTGGCGTGGGCGTCGATCGTCGTCGGCGGCGTCGCCCTCGTCGCGTTCCCATTCCTGATGGCCACCCGTCCCGATCCGCTCGTGCCGCTGTCGCTGTTCCGGTCGCGGGCGTTCAGCTCGATCAACCTCGCGACGTTCTTCATCTACGGAGCGCTGTACGTCGTGCTCAGCTATCAGGGCCTCATCCTCCAGGGCGTGCTGCACTACACGGCACTGGCCGCCGGCGCCGCCGGCCTGCCGATGGGACTGTGCCTGGCCATCTTCTCGACCCGCATCGGCACCGCGGCCGGCCGGATCGGGCCGCGCCCGTTCATGACCGCCGGGCCGCTCATCATGACCGTCGGGTTGCTGTGGTTCACCCGTCTGCCGGTCGATTCCGATCCATGGCTGGCGTCGATCGAGTCACCATCGAGCCTCATCCCACCGCTCGACTTCGTCATCGACATCCTGCCCGGGGTGCTGCTGTTCGGGATCGGGATGTCGCTGATCGTGGCGCCCCTGACCAATACGCTGATGGGCTCGATTCCGGCGCGCTTCTCCGGGCTCGGCTCGGCCATCAACAACGCGATCTCGCGGGTCGGCCAGCCGCTCCTTGGTGCGCTCATCTTCGTGGCCATCAGCGCGACGTTCTATGCCAACCTCGGTTCGCTCATCCCCGGACTCGATCCGGCGGACCCGGCGGTGCGGGCCACATTCGCGCCGCTCAACCCGCCACGATCGGGTGTGTCGGCCGCGGACATCGGCGCCGCGGCGCAGGCGTCCGTGGTGGCGTTCCACGACGCGATGCGGGTCGGCGTCGTGCTCCTGGTGATCGCCAGCGCCATCTCGTGGTTCGGGCTGCGCGACACCGGCCGAGCCGACGCGCGGGCAGCCGCCCCCAGGGAGCGACCGATTGCCGAAGCCTGAGCCCCCGCCCGGACCCGGTCCCCGCGATTGGGACGGCCGGACCTACGACCGGGTCGCGGACCCGATGACCCGCTGGGGGATGGGCGTGCTCGAACGGCTGCCGTTGCGCGGCGACGAGCGGGTCCTCGATGCCGGCTGTGGCTCGGGTCGGGTGACCGAGCGCCTCGCCGACCGACTGCCCGACGGCCACGTCGTGGCGCTCGACGGCTCGCCCTCGATGATCGATGCCGCCCGCGAGCGCCTGGCCCGCTTCGGTGATCGGATCGAGTT
>DAIUES010000258.1:0-2516 GCA_036844985.1 Candidatus Limnocylindrales bacterium | reverse complement strand
TGACGTCGCTCATGATCATGTGGAAGCCGTAGTCGGCGACCGCGTTGCCCTCGGCCTTGGCATGCCACGCGTCGAGGCCCTCGCGCAGCGACTTGCCCTTGCCCTGGACCGCGAAGTCGACGACCGTGGTCGTGCCGCCGAACGCAGCCGCCCGGGTGCCGGTCTCGAACGTGTCCTTGGCGAAGGTCCCGCCGAACGGCAGCTCCATATGGGTATGGACATCGATCGCGCCCGGGATGACGTAGCGGCCGGTCGCGTCGATGGTCTCGTCTGCGGTCATGCCTGCCGCCCCGAGGTCCGCTCCGATCGCGGCGATCGTCTCGCCGTCGATGAGCACGTCGGCCACCTGCGAGCCGTCCGCGCCGACGATGGTGCCGTTGGTGATGAGCGTGCGCATCGATCCCTCCTGGGCGACGACAGCCGATGGTCGATCAGGAAGGTGATGGTAGGGGATGGACGGTCGGTCAGCCCGACAGGACGGCCGGCCGAGGGTCCGCCCGGGCGCCCCGGGCTGGGGCGATCAGATCAGGTGCAAGCCGTCGATGACCGGTCGGAGGGTCTGGATCCAGGCATAGGCGGTCAGGCCACAGGCCACGATGGCGACGGCGAAGGCGAGCTCGCCCTCGAGGCGGAGGCGGAGCTGGCGGCGTCGTGCGCCCCGTCCGTCGTCCCAGAACGGATCCCGTCGTCGGCCGAGTCTGGCGATCATCATGTCCTCCGCTGCGGATCGTCGGCACCGGCGCGGCGAGATGGTGCCGCACGGCGCCCCCCGCGCGATGGTGGCGGATGGCCGGTACCGTTGACCAGCCTGACCTCTCGGCCAGTACTCGGTCGCGGATCAGGCCAGCGCCGGGATGATCTCGCGCCCGTAGATCTCGAGCTGTGCCTCTTCGTCGCCGTTCATGAGGTACAGGTTGAACTGGTCGACGCCGGCGTCACGCAGGGCCTGCAGTCGCTCGATGTGGTCGTCGACCGAACCGACGATGGCGAATCGATCGACGATGTCGTCGGTCACGAACGCCGCGTTCGAGCTGCCGACCTCGGCGTGGTGGAGGTAGTCGTAGCGTTCCCGACCGCGGATGTACGTCGTGAGCTCCGCGGGCAGGTCCTCGCGCGGGTACTTGTTGACCAGGTCGACGACGTGGTTGGACACCAGCGCCGGGAACCAGCGCACCCGGTCACGGGCGGTCGCCCGGTCGCCGACGTAGGCGGCCGCCGCGGCCATGATCGAGACGGCGTTGGCGTCCCGGCCCGACTCGGTGGCGGAGGCGCGCACCTGCGACACGAACCAGCGTACGAGATCGGGGTTGCCGATCTGGAGCATCGCCCCGTCGGCGACCCGACCGGTCAGCTTGAGCGCCACCGGTCCGTAGCCCGCGATCCACACCGGCAGCCGGCCGCCCGGGGTCCATGGCAGCTCGAGCGTGGTGCCCTCGTATTCGATCGGCCGGCCCTCGACCAGCGCGCGGATGACATGGACCGCTTCCTCGAGGTCCTTCATCGATGTCGGCGGCTTGCCCAGGACCCGCCGCGCGGAGTCGCCCCGGCCGATGCCGAGGTCCATCCGGCCCCCGCTCAACTCGTTCAGCACGGCCAGCGCGGAGGCGGTCACGGACGGTTCCCTCGTCGCGGGGTTGGTGACGCACGTGCCGAGGCGCATGGTGCTGGTGGCGCCGGCCATCAGGGTCAGCAGCGGGTAGGGGTCCCGCCACAGGACGTGGCTGTCGAACAGCCAGCCGTAGTCGAACCCCGCGGCCTCAGCCTGGCGAGTCAGCGCAAGGGTCCGCTCGATCGTGTGGTCGGGTTTGAGCGTGAAGCCAAAGCGCATCCCGGTCCTCCGCTGGGCTGTCCCGGTCCTCCGCTGGACTGGAGATGGATCGGCTCGGCTGTCCTCCTCCAGACAGCCGAGCCGGCGCGGATGATAGCGCCTTACGGACGGGTCAGGTCGGCGTACGCGTCGGGTCGACGGTCGCGGAAGAACTGCCACGTGTTGCGGACCTCGGTGATCTTGTCCAGATCGAGGTCGCGAACGATGAGCTCCTCGTCATGCGCCGAGCCGAGCTCGCCGACGAACTGCCCGCGTGGATCGACGAAGTAGCTCTGGCCGTAGAAGTCGTCGTCGCCGATGTCGGCCTCGATGCCGACCCGATTGATGGTGCCCACGAAGTAGCCGTTGGCGACGGCATGGCTGACCTGCTCGATCCGCCACAGGTATTCCGACAGGCCGCGCGACGTGGCGGACGGGATGAGCACGATCTCGGCGCCGTTGAGGCCGAGCGCCCGCCAGCCCTCGGGGAAGTGGCGGTCGTAGCAGATGTACACGCCGACCTTGCCGACCGCGGTCTCGAACACCGGATAGCCGAGGTTGCCCGGGCGGAAGTAGAACTTCTCCCAGAAGCCCTTGACGTGGGGGATGTGGGTCTTGCGGTACTTGCCGAGGTACGTGCCGTCGGCATCGATGACGGCCGCGGTGTTGTAGTAGATGCCCGAGGCCTTCTCGTCCTCCTCGTACATCG
>DAIUES010000257.1:0-2578 GCA_036844985.1 Candidatus Limnocylindrales bacterium | reverse complement strand
AGCGCCCGGATCCGCTCGGCGAGGTCGCCCCCGACCGACCGGGCCATGGTGTCGAATTCGATGTTCTCGTCGTGCGCCCCGATGTCGGCCTTCGTTGCCGGCGTGAAGATCGGCTCGGGTAGTCGATCGGACTCGCGCAAGCCGGCTGGCAGGGCGACCCCGCACACCGTCCCGCGGGCCACATACTCCTTCCAGCCCGAGCCCGCGAGGTACCCACGTACGACCGCCTCGATCGGCACCACGTCGGTCGGCCGGCAGATCATCAGTCGACCGCGCAGGTCCGGATCACCGCCCGGATCCGTCGACAGCAGGTGGTTCGGTACGATCGCCGCCGTCTCCGCGAACCAGAACCGCGACAGGCCGGTCAGCACTCGGCCCTTGTCCGGGATGTCGGTCGGCAGGACGACGTCGAACGCGCTGATCCGGTCCGTCGCCACGAGCAGGAGGCGACCATCGGACGCCCCGTACAGGTCGCGGACCTTGCCCGAACGGATGAATCGATCAGCGGTCAGCATCGGCCACCTCCGCGTCGCCCGGCTGGAGGGTCGGAGCGATCGATCCCAGGCGGTCGATGACCGCGTGGACGTTGCGCAGGAACGTCGCCTCATCGAAGCAGGCGTCGAGGTCCTCGAGCGACAGCTTCTGGGCGACGGCCGGATCGACCGCCAGGAGCTCGCGCAGCGGGGCGCGCTCGTCGGCGGCACGAAGCGCGGCCCGCTGGACGATGGCGTAGGCCTCGTCGCGACCGATCCCGGCCTTCTCGACGAGCGCGACAAGGACCCGGCTGCTGGCGTGCAGCCCGAGCCCGCGGGAGATGTTCTCGCGCATCCGCTCGGAGCGGACGATGAGCCCGTCGATGAGCGCGGTCATCCGGACCAGCATGTAGTCGAGCACGATCGTCGCGTCCGGCAGGATGACCCGCTCGGCGCTCGAATGGCTGATGTCGCGCTCGTGCCACAGCGGCTGGTCCTCGAGCGCGGTCTGTGCGTAGCCACGCAGCAGCCGGGCGAGCCCGGCTATCCGCTCAGACACGATCGGGTTGCGCTTGTGGGGCATCGCCGAGGAGCCCTTCTGACCGGTGCGGAACGGTTCCTGGACCTCGCCGATCTCGGTGTGCTGGAGGTTGCGGACCTCGGTCGCGATGCGCTCGAGCGTGCCGCCCAGGATGGCAACCGCGGCCAGCAGCGCGGCGTGCCGGTCGCGCTGGACGATCTGGGTGCTCACCGGGTCGGCGTGGAGGCCGAGCGCCTCGAGCACGTCGGCCTCGATGTCGGGGTCGAGGTGGCTGTACGTGCCGACCGGCCCGGAGATCTTGCCCGTCCCGATCTCGTCGACTGCGGTCGCCAGGCGCGACCGGCCGCGGTCCACCTCGAACGCCCAGCCGGCGACCTTGAGGCCGAACGTCGTCGGCTCAGCGTGGACCGAGTGGGTCCGGCCCATCATCGTCGTGTCCGCCTCGGCCCGCGCCCGGGCGATCAGCACCGCCAGCAGGCGATCGCAGTCACCGAGGAGGCGCTCACCCGCCGCGCGCAGCTGCAGCGCGAGGCCCGTGTCGACGACGTCGCTGCTGGTGAGTCCGAGGTGAAGGTAGCGGCCTTCCGGCCCGACCGATTCGGCGACCTGGCTGACGAACGCGATGATGTCGTGGTCGGTCGTCCGCTCGATCTCGGCGATGCGATCGACGTTGACCCGTGCCCGGCTCTCGAGCGCCTCGAGCGCCGCCGCCGGGACGATCCCGCGCTCGGTCTGGGCGCGGGCCACGGCAAGCTCGACCCGCAACATCGCCTCGAACCGTGCGGCCTCCGTCCAGATCGAGCCCATCTCGGGCAGCGTGTAGCGGCGGATCATCGCGCCGCAACCGCCGTCGGCACCGCGGCGCCGCGATCGGAGCCGATGTCGTGCCGACGCTGCATCCCGTCGAACCGGATCCGGTCGGCGCTGGTCTCGGCTTGGCGGCGGGCAGCCTCGACGTCCGGACCGCGACCAACCACCGTCAGCACCCGGCCACCCGCCGTGCGGTAGGCGCCGGCCGGGTCGTCCGGCCCGCGCTCGGTGCCGGCGTGGAACACGAGACCACCCGCCTCCGCGGCATCGTCGAGGCCGTCGATCCGGTCGCCGCGGCGGGGTGACCCCGGGTAGCCGGCCGCGGCCAGCACGACGCCGACGGCCGCGCCCGGCAGCGTCGGCAAGCGATCGCCGAGCCCCGGCAGGCGAGGCGCATCGTCAAGCCGGCCACGGGCGGCCGCGAGGAGCAGCGGTCCGAGTGCGCCGGCCAGGCGGGGCAGGATGACCTGCGTCTCGGGGTCGCCGAAGCGCGCGTTGCACTCGAGCAGGACCGGGCCATCCGCGGTGAGCATGAGCCCGGCATACAGCGCGCCACGGAACGGACTGCCGCGGCGGGCCAGCTCGGCCAGGATCGGCCGATGGAACCGGTCGAGCAGGTCGTCGATCGCCTCGTCCGGGAGGTCGGGCAGCGGGCTGTAGGCACCCATCCCGCCCGTGTTCGGGCCGCCGTCGCCGTCCGCGAGGCGCTTGTGGTCGCGGGCCAGCGGCAGCGCCCGCACGGCTCGGCCGTCCG
>DAIUES010000256.1:1912-2589 GCA_036844985.1 Candidatus Limnocylindrales bacterium | reverse complement strand
GACGCTCGACGGTGACGCTGCGCGAGTACGTCGTCGTCCCGATCCAGCTCGTCGCGGTGACGAGCATCCGATACGTCCCCGGCGCGACGTAGGCGCCGGCCGCCGTCTTGCCGTTCCACGTCCAGTAGTAGTTCCCGGCTACGAGCGACTTGTTCGTCCAGACGCGGCGAACGAGCGTGCGGCCGTGGTAGATCGCGGTCGTGATCGTCGCCGGGCGGCGCAGGACGATCTTGGCCTGACTCTTCTGGCGGGCACGCGGGTCGAACGAGCTGTCCGACCAGCGCACTGACACGATCGTCCGGTCGATGATGAACGGCGCCGCGGCGACGACCCGGTTGCCGGCCGCGTCGCGACCGTCGACCTGGAAGATGTAGCGGCCATCGCGGGTGATGGCGCCGGTGCGATCGCGGCCATTCCACGTCGTGCTCCAGCTGGAGCGCAACCCGAACGACCAGCCGCGCACGAGCGCGCCGCTGGTCGTTCGCAGTCGGACGGCACCCGCGATCGCCTCGTCCGACGACCAGCGGATCGGCAGCGTATCGGCGACCCCGTCACCATCAGGCGAGATGAACCCGCGCGACACGCGCGGCGATACCGCCGGCGCCTTGGTATCGACGACGACGCCGAACGCCCGCTCGGCGTGGTTCCCGGACGCGTCCTCGGCCCACAGGACGATC
>DAIUES010000256.1:0-1902 GCA_036844985.1 Candidatus Limnocylindrales bacterium | reverse complement strand
TTCCAGGTGACCAACGGAGCGGTACTGGCTCGACTGCCGCTGCGGATCGGCGCACCGAGTGTCGTCCCGACCACGGGGTAGATGCGATAGCCCCAGGTGGTCAGCCCGGTGACGATCAGCCGCGCGGTCGTGGTGTCGACGACCCCGTCCCCATTGGGCGAGAAACGGCTGCTCGACAACGCCGTACTCGAGATCTTCGGCGGGATCGTGTCGGCCACGAACCGATCCGCGATGGCCTGGTACAGCTCGGTCCGCGTGCCGTCATAGCCGAGCGCCCAGATGCCGGCCCCACGCAGGTCGTAGCGGTTGACGAGGTCGTACTTGGCCCGCAACGCCGTGGCGTCGTCGTAGTAGATCTGGCGCCACGGATTGACGCAGCCGTAGGTCTTCGTGCAGTTCTGGCGGTGGTAGACCGTCCACGCCACGCCCTCGGTCGAGTCGTAGCGCCGGCCGTATTGCGCGGCGTACGAACGGGCGGTCTCGTACAGCACCGTCGTCGAAGCCCCGTACTTCGTGCCCGAGATGTTCTTCGCGTTGAGGGCGCTGGTGTCGGTCGACCAGGCTCGCCCGTAGTAGGGCACGCCGAGGATGAGCTTGGAAGCCGGCACCCGGGCGACGTAGGCGGCCAGCGTCTCGCGGATGTCGTAGCGCGCGCCGCCGATCGGTGCGATGGAGCCGACGGGGTTCGACGATGACGATCGGTAGTCGTAACCCATGATGAAGATGGCATCGGCGCCGCCCGGCGCGGTGGCGTCCTCGATCGGGTAGTTGCCGATGTAGCCGGTCGTGTCGAACGTGAGCTGATAGCCGGGCGACACCTGGTCCAGCGCGAAGCGGACCTTGCGCACGAGGGCGGTGAATTCGTCGGCGTAGCCCGACACGATCGGCTCGAAGTCGAGGTTGACGCCATCAGCGCCACGATCGCGGACGGCGGCGGCGATCGCGTATGCCAGCCGCGAGCGGGCGACCGAGTCGCCGAGCAGCGCGGCCTGCGTCGCCTTGCCCGACGTCGACCAGGCGAAGCTCTGGACGGTGAGCACGACGCGCGTCCGGTTCTGGTGCGCGGCGTTGATGACGCTCGTCATCTTCGAGCTCGTCCAGCCGCTCCAGCCGACGGTCGTCGAGCCGTCGCTGTTGCGCTTGATGAGGTTGCCGTTGCGGTCGGCGCCGACGCCGAAGTAGGCGATCGTCGAAAGCTTGGACCAGTCGAGCCTCGTGGACGTGTCCGTCAGCTCCCAGTACGGCAGGAAGCCGAACACCTCGCGACGCAGTCCGCCCGAGCTGACCGCGACGGCCGGTTCGATGGTCGTGGCCTCGGTCGCCGACCAGCTGGACGAGTCCGCGGCGATCATGTCAGCCGGATCGACGGTCGGCTGGTCGACCAGCGGTCGGGGCGTGGGCACGGGCCCGGCCGGCTCGGCGCGCATCGCGGCACCCGAGTGACGCCCCGCGGGGAGCGCCTGCGGCGTCCGTCCCCCGACCTTCCAGCGATCCCCCTCGCGCGGCCGGAACGGGACCGTGACCCGCTGCCCGGCGGTGAACCGGGTCGTGTCGTGGGCGTGCTCGAGCGCCTCCTCGTAGTGGATCGTCGGGCGGATCGTGTCCGATCCGCGGGCCGGCTCAGCGGCGATGGCCGGGGCCGGCGACAGGGCCAGGATGAAGAGGGCGACGAGCGCGAGCCCGAACGGCCGTCGTGGCGTGGAGGGGGCGGCCGGACGGGTGGTCGACATCGATAACGATCCTCGGCTGGGGTCACCAACCATAGCCAGCTCCATCACGGGCGGGCTAGGCGACGATGGTCCGGGTGCGGACCGGTACGGTGCGGTGGGGTGGCCTCCCAGTATCCCGCTCAGTGCAATGGCACCACGATCGCCGTCCGCTGCCGCTGCCCGTCGAGGTCGT
>DAIUES010000255.1:396-2593 GCA_036844985.1 Candidatus Limnocylindrales bacterium | reverse complement strand
GACCGCGCAGTACGCCACCGCCAACGACCCCTCGTCCGGCGGCCGTCAGATGCCCGGCCACTACGGCTCGCACGAGCACAACCTGGTGAGCGTCTCGTCGCCGGTCGCCACCCAGCTGCTGCACGCGGTCGGGATCGCGCTGGCGGCCAAGGTACGCAAGACCGGCCAGGTCGCGATGACGACGATGGGGGAGGGCAGCAGCAACCAGGGCGACGTCCACGAAGGGCTCAACTTCGCGGCGATCCACAAGCTGCCGTTCGTCTTCGTCGTCGAGAACAACGGCTACGCGATCAGCGTGCCGGCAGCGATGGAGGTGTCGGTCGCCGACGTCGCCGACCGCGCCTCGGGCTACGGCATCCCGGGGGTCGTGGTCGATGGCCGCGATGTCCTGGCGTGCTATGTCGCGTCGCGTGATGCGGTCGTACGCGCCCGGGCCGGCGATGGCCCGACGCTGATCGAGGCGAAGGTCACCCGCCTGACCGCCCATTCTTCCGACGACCAGCAGACCAAGTACCGCTCCGAGGAGGAGCTCACTGCCGAGCGCGAGCGTGATCCGGTGCCCTTCTTCCGGGCCCAGCTTCGCGACGCCGGCGTCCTGACCGACGAGCTCGAAGCCGGCGTGACGGCCGACATCAAGGCCGCGGTCGATGACGCGACCGACTACGCGGAGGCGCAGCCCGATCCCGATCCAGCGACCGCGACGCGGTACGTCTACGCCGAGGACGTCGAATAGATGCCGGCGAGGACGTTCATCGATGCCATCCGTGAGACGCTCGCGGAGGAGATGCGGCGCGACGGATCGATCATCGTCCTCGGCGAGGACGTCGGCAAGAAGGGTGGCGTGTTCCTGGCGACCGACGGCTTATGGGCCGAGTTCGGCGACGACCGGGTCATCGACACGCCACTCACCGAGTCGATGATCGTCGGCGCGTCGATCGGGGCGGCCGTCAACGGGCTGCGGCCCGTGGCCGAGATCCAGTTCGCCGACTTCATCTTCCCGGCGTTCAACCAGATCGTGTCCGAGGCGGCCCGGATGCGCTACCGCTCGAACAACGGCTACGGCGTACCCATGGTCATCCGGGCACCGTACGGCGGCGGCGTCCACGGGGCGCTGTACCACTCGCAGAGCGTCGAGGCGTTCTTCACCCACGTGCCGGGCCTCAAGGTCGTGGTGCCGTCGACCCCGTACGACGCGCGCGGCCTGTTGCGGTCGTCGATCCGGGACGAGGACCCGGTCCTCTTCTTCGAGCACAAGAAGATGTATCGCTCGGTCCGCGGCGACGTGCCCGATACCGAGTACACCGTGCCGCTCGGCAAGGCGGCGATCACGCATCCCGGATCGCAGGTGTCGGTGATCGCCTACGGGTTGATGGCCCACTACGCGCTCGAAGCCGCCGATCGGGTCGCCGACGAGGGCATCAGCGTGGAGGTCGTCGACCTGCGCACGCTTCGCCCGCTCGACACCGAGACCGTCCTCGAGTCGGTGCGCAAGACCGGCAAGTGCCTGATCGTGTACGAGGACAATCGATTCGGCGGCTACGGCGCCGAGGTGGCCGCGATCGTCGCCGAGGAAGCGTTCGACTACCTCGACGGGCCGGTCACCCGCGTCGCCGGCCCCGAGGTCCCCGGCGTGCCGTACAACCACGTCCTCGAGGACTGGTTCATGGTCTCGCCCGAGAAGATCGCCGACGGCATCCGCAAGCTCGCGGCCTACTGAGCGGGGCGCGGCGAGGGGCGACGTTAGTTCCGCAACCTAACGGCAGCCCTGAGCGGCTGACGCGGCGGCCGAAGCGGCGGCCGCCTGACCGGTCGCCCTGGGCCTGACCGTCCGCCCCGCGGCGCCCTGGGGGAGCGGCGGCCCGGCGCCCCGCGCCCGACCACGCCCCACACCTCCGCGCCCGACCACGCCCCACGCCTCCGCGCCCCGCGCTCGCGCGCCCCGCGCCCGGCCACGTGCTGCGAGCCAGGTCCGCGTCAGTGTCAGACACCATTTCGCAACAGCCCAGCGTGATCGATCGCCCCATCGACCGGACAGGACGATCTGAGCACGCGACCGTGCACGCTCGTGCCCAGATCGTGTCTGGGGCTGACACGCCGACCGCGGCCCTGCACGCTCGTGCCCGGATCGTGTCTGGGGCTGACACGCCGACCGCGCTCGGGGCGCCTCCGGGCCGGGGACCCCTCGGGCCGGGGAACC
>DAIUES010000255.1:0-386 GCA_036844985.1 Candidatus Limnocylindrales bacterium | reverse complement strand
CGCGGCGCCGCCGGGCGGACCACAAGACGAGCCAACCTTGGCCACGGAACGTGACCCGCCCCCTCACGCCCCCCGACTCGGCCCAGCTACGGACTCGGCGACCGCCAGGTACAGCGCGACCGCCTCCTCGAGCGACATCCGCCGCCCTATTTCGAGCGCCGCACGGGCCGGCCTTTCGCCGAGGCCCTCGGTCACTTCCTCCAGCGGATCACGCGCGTCGAGGAACCGCTGGAGCGCCCCCGGTGGCCGGACACCGTAGCGCTGGCAGAGTGCCTCGAAGGCGCCGGCCAGGATCGCCGCGTCCTCGAGGCGACCGACGGCCGCGGCCAGGACGACGCCCTCCTGGAGCCCGATCGTGGTGGATGCTGCGTCGCGCAACCGATGCA
>DAIUES010000254.1:0-2666 GCA_036844985.1 Candidatus Limnocylindrales bacterium | reverse complement strand
CCCCAGTAGCGCGACCAGGCGATCGACGCCCACCACGAGCCGAGGATGATCATCGTGGCGAAGATCGGGAAGCCGATGATGACCGCCCGGTAGGCGACCTCGTCGAGCACCTTGTGCGATGGCAGCCAGCCGAAGCGGTCGTCCTTGCCCTGCACGAGATAGGCGACCCCGGCCGCGAACGACGTGGCGAAGATCCCGTACGACAACACGGCCATCCCGACATGGATCGTCAGCAGCGGCGGGTTCTGCAGCGCCGGCACGAGCTGCGAGATGGCCGACGGCAGGCTCGATGCGTAGAGCAGCAGCGCAAGCGCCACGCCCAGCGGGATGAACCCGATCGAGCGGATCGCGTAGCGGCGCGACAGGTACAGGTAGCCGACGAGCATCGAGAACGCGAACGCGACCGTGAACTCGAACATGTTGCCCCACGGACCGCGTCCGACGACGATCGCCCGCAGGACCATCGAACCGCCGAGGGCGACGGCCGCGAGGAGGGTCAGCCAGGTGGCGACGCGCGATAGCGGGCTCGGTGCTGCCGACAGCGACGGCCCATCCATCGAGCTTCTGGCGCTAGCGCGGACGAACGATCCGCTGACCACGCCGGCGTAGGCCGGTCGCGGGGAGACCGAGAGCGCCGCCACCGTGACCCGCCGGCCGTTGGCCAGCATCACAGCGTGACCGACGTGTGCCGCGAAGGCGAGTGCCACGAGCACCACCCCGATCGGGAAGAGCGCGGACGACAGTTCCGCCATGTCAGGCCGCCGCCGCGCCACCGGGCTTGGGACCGGCCGGTCGCCCCAGCGGCACCGGTCGGGTCTTGACCTTCAGGACGAGGCCACAGTTGGTGCACGTGTCGAGTCGCGCCGGGCGGCCGAGGCCACACATCGGGCAGATGACCGACAACTCCTCGCCGCCGCGCTCGCAGCGCAGCGTCCCGGACGGATAGACCAGTCCGTGGGGCCGGCAGAACGGCAGGCCCGGCGGGAAGATCGGCTCACCATCGGCGCCGAGCGCGGCGACCTGCGGCCCTTCCTCGAGGCGGACCTTCACCCGCGGCTTGCGCAGCTGGTAGATGAGGATGCCGAGTGGCAGCAGGGTGAGCAGCGGTCCGACGATGCCGATGAAGAACAGGAACGGCAGCAGCCCGACGACCGATCCCCAGTCGGGGATGACGAACATGCTCGTGATGCGCAGGATCTCGTTCCAGACCTGGTCGAGAGCGTCGACGATATTCACGACGGCATGCTACCCGAGGAGGGCCGACCCCGGCGAGGGTTGCCCCGCTTCGCCGTCGCCCCACGACCGGGCTTCCAGCCGCGTCGCTCCGGCCCGTCGTCCTCGTTCGACCGGGGACCGGCCGGCGGCCGACGATTGCCGACTGACGGCGCCGACAGTCGCGGTCGATCGAGCCGCCCGAGCAACCACGCCGAGCCGGCCGTCCGCGCCCCCTTCGCGCGCAGCGCGGCCCGAAGGCCGTGGTCGTCGCTGACGACGAGGAGGGCCGCGGTCCCGCTCGGGCCGACCGTGGCTCGGGCCTCGTCGACGAGCGCCAGGAGCAGCTCGTCGGCCGTCTGCCGGCCGGCGTGGCGCACGATCAGCCCGGCCGCCACCCGTTCTCCGCGCATGCCTGCCTCGGGTCGGCCGTCGAACACGAGCTCGATGCCGATGGCGGCCGGGACCATCGCCCGCAACCGACCGATGAGCGCAGCCTGGGGGGCGGCCCCGCTGCGCTTCGTCATCGCGTGCAGCAGATTGGTCCCGTCGATCAGCAATCGATCGGTGCCGCTGAGCGGATCGGGCGGGAGGCTCGTCACCGCGCCATCGTACGCGTCGTCGGCGGCGCGGCTACGATCGGGCTCATGTCCCTCCTCCTGCTGGTCGATCTCGACGGGGTCGTCTACCGCGGCAGCGAGCCCGTGCCGGGTGTCGCCGCGGTCCTCGCCGATCGCGCATCCCGTGGCGACGACGTCGTGTACGTGACCAACAACTCGATGCACTACCGCGCCGACTACGTCACCCGCCTGAGCGCGATGGGTGCGCCGATCACCCCCGACACGGTCGTGTCGTCGGCCCGTGCGACGGCGCTCCACATCAGCCACCACGAACCGGACATCAAGCGCGTGCTCGTGTTCGGGGCGTCCGGCCTGGAACGGGAGCTGCGCGACGTCGGCCTCGATGTCGTCACCTCGGCGCACGCCGCGACGCGGATGCACCAGGAGGGCATCGACGGTTGGGCCGCCGCGGGCGCGCCGGACGCGGTCGTGACCGGGCTCGACCCCAACCTCACGTACCTGCGCCTGACAGCCTCCGCCGACTGCATCCGCGCCGGCGCCCGGTTCATCGCGACCAACCGCGACCCGATCTATCCGACCGAGCGCGGTCTACGCCCGGGGGCCGGCTCGATCGCGGCCGCCCTCGAGGCGACGACCGGGGTGACGCCGCTGTCGATCGGCAAGCCGGCGGTCCACCTCCTCGAGCTCGCCGCCGAGGCGGTCGGTCGGCCGGTGACCGAGGCGATCATGATCGGCGACAACATCGGCACGGACCTCGGGGCGGCCCGGGCGGTCGGTGCACGTTGCGTGTTCATGCTGACCGGCGTCACGACGCGCGCCGAGCTCGATGAGCTCGGTCCCGACGAGCAGCCGACCGCGGTCGCCGCCGACGCG
>DAIUES010000253.1:0-2722 GCA_036844985.1 Candidatus Limnocylindrales bacterium | reverse complement strand
CAAGCACAGGAACCACATGTCCACCATCGATCCAGATCAGCCGCTCCGCATCATCCCGCTCGGCGGGGTGGGCGAGATCGGCAAGAACATGTACGTCTTCGAGTACGGCGAGGACATCGTCGTCGTCGATTGCGGGCTCATGTTCCCCGACGAGGAGATGTTCGGCATCGACCTCGTCATCCCCGACGTCACCTACCTCAAGGACAACCGGAGCAAGGTCCGGGCGTTCCTCATCACCCATGCCCATGAGGACCATGTCGGCGCCTTGCCGTACGTGCTCCCCGAGTTCCCGGGCGTGCCGGTCTATGCCAGCACCCTGGCGCGCGGCCTGCTCGGCAACAAGATCAAGGAACACAAGCTCCACAACAATCCGGTCCTCCCGCTCGATCCCGGCGACGAGCTCGACATCGGGCCGTTCCACGTCGTGCCGTTCCGGGTCGGTCATTCGATCCCCGACGCCATGGGTCTCGCCCTCCGGACGCCGATCGGCACGATCGTCCATACCGGCGACTTCAAGTTCGACCACACCCCGGTCGACGGCAAGCTGTCCGACTTCGCGATCCTGGCCAAGCTCGGCGCCGAGGGCGTCGCCTGCCTGCTGTCCGACTCGACCCGCGCCGAGAACCCGGGCTACACGCCATCGGAGCGGACCGTCGGCGAGGCCTTTCGCGAGATCATGGAACCGCTCGACGGTCGGGTCATCGTCGCCACCTTCGCGAGCAACATCGCCCGCGTCCAGCAGGTCCTTGACGCGGCCGCGGACATGGGCCGCAGCGTGTCGGTCATCGGACGCTCGATGGAGCAGAACTTCCGGATCGCGACGGACCTCGGCTACCTCACCTACGACCCGTCGATGATGGTCGCCAAGGACAAGATCAAGGACCATCCCGACGCCAAGCTGGTGATCGCAACGACCGGTGCCCAGGGCGAGCCGATGGCCGGCCTGGCGCGGATGGCCAACCGTGATCACCGGTTCGTCGAGATCCAGCCCGGCGACACGGTCATCGTCAGCGCCAGCCCCATCCCGGGCAACGAGGAGTACGTCTCCCGGACCATCGACAATCTGTTCAAGGCGGGCGCCAACGTGTACTACCACACGATCAAGCGCGCCCACGTCTCCGGGCATGCCAGCCAGGAGGAGCTCAAGCTGATGCTCGGGCTGACCAAGCCGAAATACTTCATCCCGATCCACGGGGAGTTCCGGATGCAGGTCCAGCACGGCCGGTTGGCGATCGAGACCGGGGTCGAGCCCGAGAACGTGTTCATCATCGAGAACGGCACGCCCATCGAGCTGTTCGCCGACGGCTCGGCGCGGCGCGGCAGTCCGATCACGGCCGGCTACGTCTACGTCGACGGCCTGTCGGTCGGCGATGTCGGCGACATCGTGCTGCGTGACCGTCGCTCGCTGGCCAACGACGGCATCTTCATGATCGTGGTCACCGTCGACAAGCAGACCGGCAACGTCGTCGGTCGCCCGGAGATCGTGACCCGCGGCTTCGTCAAGCTCAACGAGCAGGATCCGCTGATGGAGGAGGCCCTCGAGCGGGTGATCGCCGCCATCTCGAACCCGGGCGACCACATCAGCGAGATCGGACTGCTGAAGTCGCAGATCAAGGACGGCGTGTCGCGCTACCTGTACGAGCAGACCAAGCGCCGGCCGATGGTCTTCCCCGTCGTGGTCGAGGTCTGATGGCGACCCGACGGCGCACGTCCCCGGCTCGGCCGGCGTCGCGCTCGACACGACGCCGATCCACGGCGCGCGGGTTCAGCAGTCGCTTCACGCCGGAGGTCGTTCGCTCGATCGTCGGGACTGTCCTGATGGCCCTCGGCGCCATCACGCTCATCGCCCTGATCCTGCCGGGGGAGGGCAAGCTGACCGACCTGTGGCGCGACTCGATCGCCCCCTGGTTCGAAGCCGGCCGCTGGCTGCTGCCGTTCCTGCTGCTCGGGGGCGGCTGGTACGTGGCGGCCGGTCCCGGCAAGCGCCCGGGCTCCGGCTGGGGGACGACGCTCGCCGGACTGGCGCTGGCCTATGTCGCGTCGCTCGGCGCGTTCGAGGTCCTTCGTCTCGACATCTTCGACGCCGAACGCGGCGGCGGCCGGATCGGGCGCTTCCTGGCCACGATGCTCGAGCCCCTGCTGACCGGGCCGGGTGCCTTCGTCCTGCTCCTTGCGATCATGATCATCGGCCTGATGCTGGCCTTCAACCTCCAGCTGCGCGAGGTCCTGCGGCCGGTGACCGGGACGGCTCGCTGGGTCGGCAACACGACCGCCGAATCGATGCGCCGCGCCGGCGAAGCGGCGACGACCGCGGGCACGACGAACGGACGGACGAAGCCGGTCGCCGCTCCCAAACCCCCGGTGGCGGTCCCCGTCGCGCCCGCCGAGGATGCCGCCCTGGCGCGGAGCATCCTCGACGAGACGCCACGTTCGAGCCAGTCGCCCCTGAGTCAGACCGTGTGGACCGGCCCGACCGACGGCGGTTCGGCGGGGATCCCGACCCGGCTGCCCAACGGCGGTGGGGCCGGTGTCGCGCGGGCCACGGCCGCGACCGCGGTCGCCAGCGAGGTGCCGACCGCCCTCGAGTCGCTCAACGCGATCGATTGGACCCTGCCCGGGATCGAGCTGCTCGAGCCGCGTCCCGCGGGTCGCGTCGGGTCGGCCGTGGACCACGACGCCAACGCCCGGCGCATCGAGGAGAAGCTGCTCAGCTTCTCGATCC
>DAIUES010000252.1:0-2725 GCA_036844985.1 Candidatus Limnocylindrales bacterium | reverse complement strand
ATCGTGTTCTCGACCCACCAGATGGAAGCGGCCGAGGCGTTGTGCGAATCGCTGGCGATCGTCGACCACGGCCGGCTGGTGGCCGGCGCCACGCTCGCGGAGCTGAAGCGGACCAGTCGGGCACGCACGATCCGGCTCGGGGTCGAGGGCGAGATCCTGCCGGCGTGGCTGGGCACGCTCGACGGCGTGGTCGCGGTCCGGCCGGCGGCGGGCGTCACGGAGCTCGAGTTGGGCGCCGGCGTCGAGCCACGAGACGTCCTGGCGGCGGCGCTCGCGCGTGGCGCGCTGGTCACCCACTTCGAGGTCGCGGAGCCGTCGCTCGAAGCCATCTTCATCGAGCGTGTGGGCCGGCGGCCGGACTCCGACGAGCTCCTCGGCGCCGATGGCGGACCCGCCGATGCGCTTGCCCGACCCGGTCTGGCCGGTCTGGCCGGCGGGGACGCCGGGGACGCCGCCTGATGGCCCGCCGCGACCCGCTCCTGCCCAATGCGGGGATCGTCGCCCGCCGCGAATACCGCGATCGCGTGCGGAGCCGGCTGTTCCTTGTCTCCACGGCGATCCTCATGGTGCTCGCCCTCGGGGTCGCCTTGAGCCCGATCGGCCTGCGCTACCTCGATCGGTCGAAGGTGGATCGCATCCTCGTCGTCGCCGACGAAGAGCGGCTCGCGACGGGCACGATCGCGACGGCCAACGGGATCATGAACATCCCCCCGCCCGGGGTCGACCTGGCGACCTGGACGGCGCCGTTCTCGATCGAGCCGGCGATCGACCGACCGAGCGCGATGCGCGACCTGGCCGCCGGCCGAGCCGAGGCGCTCATCGACGTCGCCCGTGGACCGGACGGCCGCCTCGTCGTCACGTACCGGACGGTCGGTCCGCCCGACGGCGTGCGAAGCCAGCTTGCCGGCTTCACGGCATTGTCGGTGGCCATCCTCGACTGGACGAGCTCGCTGCCGCCGGGATCGGATCTCGGCGCGTTCCGGACGCCGGAGTTCGCGACCGAGTCACTGAGCGGACCGGTCGAGGGCGGGCAGGCGGTCGATGCGGTGCTCGTCGCCAGCCGGGCGTTCCTCGGGACGGTGTTCATCATCCTCATGTTCATCTCGATCCTCATCTACGGGATGTGGGTCGCGACGGGCGTGGCGACCGAGAAGAGCAGCCGGGTCATGGAGCTCATGATCAGTGCCGCGTCGCCGCGGCAATTGCTGCTCGGCAAGGTCGTCGGCATCGGGGCCGCCGGGTTGACCCAATACATCGCCATCGCGGTTCCCGCGGTCGTCGTACTTGCCCTCCAGGAGCCGATCGCCCGGGCCGTCCTCGGAGACGCCGGGGCGGGCCTGCCGATCGGTGGGCTCACCGTCGGGCTGCTGGCGGCCTACGGCGTCTTCTTCCTGCTCGGATTCGTGCTGTTCGCGCTCATCTACGCCGCGGTCGGCTCGTTCGTCAGCCGTCCGGATGATCTGCAGACGCTGTCACTGCCATTGAGCCTGGTCGCCATGGCGGGCTATCTGTCGGCGCTGGTCGTGCTGCTCGGCGGTGGCGGGACCATCGGCACGATCGCCTCGTTCGTGCCGCCGCTCAGCCCGTTCGCGATGCTGGCGCGGCTCATGGTCAGCACGGTCCAGCCGTGGGAAGTCGTGCTGTCCATCGCGATCCTGGTCGTGACGATCGCGGTCGTGGGGCTGGCCACCGTGCGCGTCTACGCGACCGGCGTGCTGTTGTACGGCCAGCGTCCCGGGCTGCGTCGGTTCATCGCGGCGGCACGTCGGGCGGGCTGAGGACGCCGGCGCGGCCGAGGGCGGCGCGGCCGAGGGCGTCGCGGCCGAGGGCGACGGCGCCTCAGTCGTCGAGCGGCAGTCGGCTGAGCATCGCCAGGACCGGGGCCGTCGCCGAGATGGCGGCTGGTTCGTCCGGCGCGGCCGCCAACTCGGCCGCGGGCACGGCACGGGCATCGGTCGGGATGAACCGCCACAGCCGGCTGCGCACGCCGGGGAGATACGGCCCCTGGCGCTGGCGGGCCATCATCCCCGCCAGACCCTGCTCGACGATCGCTGCGAACAGCGCCAGCCCCTCGGTCGCGATGGCCGGCACGGCCACGACCTCGTCGCCCGGCCGCAGGATCCGCCGCAGGGCGTCGCGCCGCTTGATGAGGGGCTGGTTGAGCAGCGACAGCCCATCGAGATGGAGCAGGTCGAAGGCCAGGAATGCGACAGGCCGGCCGCCCTCGCCGGCGAGCCGCCACTCGAGCGCGCCGGCGTCGGCGCGGCCGTCGGCATCGACCACGACGAGTTCGCCATCGAGCAGCGCCGAGCGCGCGGCGACGCGGACGGCCGTGCCGGCCAATTCGGGGAGGGCCGCGGTACGGTCGACACCGTCGGCGTCGATGACTCGGACATCACCGGCCCCGGGGCGTGCCGCGGGCCCGATCGCTACGAACGCCCGTGCCCCGCCCCACCACGGCTCGAACAGGTGCTGCTCCGAATCGAACGGCTCAGGGAGGGGGCGAGGGAGCATCGGCCGCAGGTCCGGCAGATCGGGCAGGCGATCGGCGGTCTCGTCGAGCGGGAGCGTGAGCTGGTCGGCCATGGCTGGAGTCGATGGTAGTCCTCGCGGTCGCGGGGTGGCCTCCGGGTGGCGGGGCGGGGTCGGTGTAGGGGCTGGGGGTGATGCGCGGTCGGGGCGGCGTCCGTGCTCGATCGCGAGGCGCCCCGCCCGAGCGCGTGCC
>DAIUES010000251.1:0-2757 GCA_036844985.1 Candidatus Limnocylindrales bacterium | reverse complement strand
TCGGACGCCGTCGGCACACGCGGTCCCGTCGGAACGGTGGCCCGGCGCCGGCCGGGAATCGCCGGGACCGGCGCCACGACCGCGCCGCTACCCGCGCCCGCAGTGCCGGCCGCTACCTCGCTGACCGCAGCGTCGTAGTCATCGATCCCGGCTTCCTCGGCCTCCGCGTCGGACACAAGCGACTCGTCCTGATCGACGTCGTCGCCGACCACGCCATCGACCTCCTCGTCGATGCCCTCGTCGAGCTCGCGCGCGTCTTCCGCGTCGACGCCCGACTCGAGCGCTTCGGCACCGGCGTCCTCGGGCGTGGGCGCCCCGTCGTCGGGATCGGGCTCGCCGGCAGGTCGGTCAGTCACAGGGTCGTCATCGCTCCTGGTGCGGGGCCCGGCGAGTCACCGATTCCGATCTCGGTCCTCGTGCCGCGCGGCCGCGCCAGTGTACCCAATCACGCATCGCGCACCGCGGGCACGAACCAGCCGGCCAGACCGGCGACCGCCGACACCAGCCCGAACAGGGCGATGACCGTCGTCGTCCCGATCGCTTCGGCCAGCAGCCCGCCGAGCCCGATCGACAGCGTCATCGCGCCGAACACCAGCGCGAACCGGAAGCCGATCACCCGACCGATCAGGTGCTGCGGCGTCCGTTCCTGGAAGAGCGTCTGGCTCGGGATGACGAAGACCATGTTCGCCACGCCGATGCCGAACCCGATCGCGAGCACGATCCCGAGGTTGTTGGTGAGCGCCATCCACGTCGTCAGCAGGCCGAACACCGCGTATCCCACGATGACCATCCGGCCCTTGGCGAAACGAACGCCGATGAGCCCGACGAGGAACCCGCCGATGAGGTTGCCCGCGCCCTGGGCGCCCTCGATGAACGCGTAGACCGCCTTGAAGTCAAACCCGAGGTCGCCGAACACCTCCTCGGCATACACCGCCGTCAGGCCGATCAGGACACCGACGGTGAGCTGGGCGAACGTCGCCTGGACCGTGTTGGCGAGCAGGACCGGCTCGTGCCGCAGGAACCGCCAGCCAGCCTTGAGCTCGGCGACCAGGTTGCGCGGTTCCGCTTCGGCACCGGCCGTGGGCGCGCCGTCGGCGTCGGTCGATCGACCGAGCGCGCGGACGGCGATCGTGCTGAGCAGCAGGGCCGAGGCGACGTAGGTCGCCGAATCGAGCCAGAAGGCGATCGGCAGGCTGGCGCCGAGGACCGTCACGAACAGGCCCGCGAGCGGCCAGCCGACGACGTCCCCGAGCGTCTCACCGACCCACAGGGCCGAGTTCGCGGTCAGCAGCTCATCCTCGCGGACGATCCGTGGCAGGATCGCCACCCGCGCCGGCCGGAAGAAGACCGAGATCGTCGTCAGCAGGAAGACGAGCGGATAGACGAGAGCGACGTTCGTGACGATCGCGATCGGGATCAACAGGACGGTCGCGGCCCGCAGCACGTCGCTGACGACCAGGACCTCCTTGTGATCCCAGCGGTCGACGAGCGTCCCCGCGATCGGCCCGAAGACGAGGTTCGGCAGCGTTCCTGCGACGAACACCAGCGTCGTCGCGAGGGGCGAGCCCGTGATCACGAGCACGGCGGCGGCCAAGGCGACCTGGTGGATCCGGTCGCCGAAGATCGATACGAGCTGGCCCGCCCACAGCGCGGTGAACGAGCCGTTCAACGCGAGGCGGACGTACGGGTGGCGTCGGACGCGGGCCAGGACATCGGCTGGCACGCGCGTCAGGGCGCCGCCCGGGGCGGCCGCGACGTCCTGTAACGCGGCGAACTCGGCCGTGGTCATCTCGCCCAGCGGCGCGAGGGCGGGTGCCGATACGCCCGGTCGTCGGGAGCCGATGACCATCGGGCGATCGAGCGCTGCCGATCCCTGCAGGGCGCGCGTCAGGCCGGTCTGGCGAGGCGGGCCGGCACGACCGCCCGGCCGCGGCGGTCCGGACCGACCGGCCAGGCTCGTCAGCCGCGCCCTGACATTCGCCTCCTCCTGCTCCTCGAGCTGGGTCGGAACGCGAACGACGCCTGCGAACAGGAAGAACGACAACCCGAGGCTGAGGAACAGGTCGCCGAGCGATGCGACGTTGCGGATGAGCGGGATCGGGATCGGGATGACGTCGCCGAGGACGAGCGCGCGGGTCAGGAACTCGGCGGCATCGCCCTGGACGATGACGTGGAGGGTCGATGTCACGTCGGCTGGCGTCAAACCGGCAGCGGTCAGGCTCGTTCCCCAGATCGGCATGTAGCCGCCGTTGATCACGATGACCACGCCGTTGGAGAGGATGCCGAGGAACGCCAGGCTGAGGCCCGGGTACCCGCGATTCACCCACAGCCCGACGAGCAGGATGGCGAACCCGGCCGCGAGCAGCGGGACACGCAGGTCCTGGACGATCCCGACGTGCGCCCCGAGGAGGGCTTCGGTCCCGAATCGTACGGCCAGGGCGGCGACCAGCAGCCACGTCCAACGCAGCTGGATGTTCGCGAGATTGGTGATCCGGCCGCCAGCGAGCAGGCCGAGGAGCAGGCCGAGGAGGATGCCGCCGATCAGCACCGCGTCATGATGCTGGACCGGACAGCGTCGATGTCAGGGGTCAGGCCTGCTCGGGAGCGTGCGGGGCGGTCGGACTGAGATCGGCGGTCGGCGGCGTGCCGGTCATCCGCGCCGCGGCTTGGCCGATGAGCGGGATCGGCATGGGCTGCACCGTGCGACCCGGGTCCGCGACCCCCTCGACGTGATGGGTCTTGACGAAGGCATCGACC
>DAIUES010000250.1:0-2786 GCA_036844985.1 Candidatus Limnocylindrales bacterium | reverse complement strand
CCGCCGGTGACGAGCACGCGCCGACCGTGAAGGTGCGTTGGTCCGTTGATGGAGGCTCCTCCTGGGCGGCTCGCCGACGCCGTGGTCCGCCCGATGTCGCGGCCGCCAAGCGGGCCGGAACCGGACAGTACTGTACGATACCGGCCGCCCGTCGACTCCCGGCCCCCGGCCGGTCATGCCAGCTGTCACAGGATCCGTCACCCGATGACCTTTCGAGCCAAACCCGTCGTGAAGCGCGTCCAGAAGCCCTCGTGGGAGAGTCGCGACCGACGCAACTTCTACCTCAACATCGGCTTCGGCCTGGTCGTCCTGGCCGCGCTGCTCATCCTCGCGGTCGCCTTCGCGCTGAGCTACTACAACGACCACCTCGCCTCGGTCGGCAGCATCAACGGCCAGACGATCACCCGCGACGCGTTGCGCGACCGCTTCAACATCGAGAACTGGCGGCTCGACGAGGCCGAACGCCGCATCTCGACGCAGACCGTCGCCGGTCGCCTGACCCAGGCGCAGGCCGACGTCCAGACCCAGTTCATCGACCAGCAGCGCCAGAACCTGGCGGGCATCGCCCTCGAGCGGATCATCGACAACCGCATCCAGGCCGACCTCGCGAGCCAGGAGGGCGTCACCGTCACGGACGCCGACATCGACGCGCGGCTCACCACCGAGGCGACGACCCTCGAGACGCGCCACGCGTGGCAGATCGAGGTCGCGCCGCAGGTCGCCGCCGGCGCCGCCGAGCCGACCGCCGACCAGATCGCCACCGCCCGCGCCACGGCCGACAAGGCGTTGGCCGACCTCAAGTCGGGCAAGCCCTGGGACGACATCGCCAAGACCGTGTCGACCGATACCGCGACCGCGCCGCAGGCCGGCGACCTCGGCTGGCTGCAGGCCGAGGACGGCCAGACGGACGAGGCGTTCCTCAAGGCCCTGTTCGCCGCCCAGGTCGACCAGCCGACCGACGTCGTCGCCGGTGCCGACGGGACGTTCCGCATCGGGCGGGTGTCCGAGATCGCTCCCGAATCGGTCGATCAGGCGTACAGCGAGAAGATCGCCAACGACGACATCGATATCGCCAAGTACCGCGAGGTCGTGCGCGGCGACGTGATCCGCCAGAAGCTCGAGGACAAGCTCGTCGCCGACGCGTCCAAGCCGGGCCCGCAGCGCGAGGTCACCGAGATCTACCTGAGCCAGGCGACCGTCGACCTGCCGGCGGAGGCCGTCAAGGTCCGCCATATCCTGTACTCGCCCAAGGACGACCCGACCGCCGCGCAGAACGGCGAGATCCCGGCGGAGGATCCGTCGTGGGCGCAGGCCAAGACCGACGCCGACGCCGCCTTCGCCAGGATCAAGGCCGACCCGATCCTGTTCGACTCGATCGCCCGCGCCGACAGCGACGAGGAGAGCGCCCGCGGGGCGGACGGCACCGGCGGCGTGCTCGGGGCCTATGTCAGCACCGACAGCAGCTACGTCCCGTCGTTCTCCAAGCCGATCATGGATGCCAAGCCGACCGACGGGCAGCTCATCGGCCCGATCAAGACCGAGTTCGGCTACCACATCGTCCAGGTCATCAACCACAAGCCCGACCTGGCCGCCATCAAGGTCCGCATCGACGGTGGCGCCGACGTGGCGGCCATCGCCCGGGACGTGTCGGAGGGCCAGGAGGCCAGCACCGGCGGCGGCCTTGGGTGGATCGCCAAGGGTCAGCTCGAGAAGCCGCTCATCGACGCGATCTTCGCGGCCCCCATCGGCAAGGCGTCCGACGTCGTGACCATGCCGAACGAGGGCGGCCAGTACCTGTTCAAGGTCACGGCCGAGGAGGAGCGCACGCCGGAGGGCCGCCAGCTCGACCAGATCCGGTCGCGCCTGTTCCAGGATTGGTACCAGCCCAAGAAGGACGCCCTGACCATCGAGCGCGACCAAACCCTCACGGCCCCGGCCGGGTAGCGCCGCGTCGTGCTCGACGCCCTCGTCAGCGAGGCACGGCTGCGGTTCGGGCTCGACCTGGCGGCCGGCCTCCAGGTCGTTGCCACGGAGCGCCTCGTCGCGACGCCGATCGAGGCATGGCGGCCGTTGCTGCTCGTGCCGCTGGCGATGCTCCGTCCCGGCCCGACGGATGCCGCCGACACGGTCGAGCGACTCCCCGGTCGGCACGGGCCGCGGGGCGCCACCGCGCTCGACGTGCTGGCTCGCGCGTACCCCGCCGACCACCCGGTCGGTCGGTTCGGGACCGCGTCCCAACTGACGATCGGCGCGCTGACCGGGGACGACCTGGCAGCGCCGCTGTACCTCGCCCCGGTCCCGGTCGAGTCGGCCGTGGCCGGACCGTGGGCGATGCCGGCCATCAGCGCCCGGTTGCGTGCCCCGGACGGCTGCCCGTGGGACCGCGAGCAGACCCACGCCTCGTTGCGCAAGCACCTCCTCGAGGAGGCGTACGAGGTGTATGACGCGCTCGAGGGCGGGGCCACGCCCGAGCTGGCCGGCGAGCTCGGCGACCTATGGCTCCAGATCGTGCTCCACGCCCAGCTCGCGGCCGAGGCCGGCGTGTTCGACCTGGCCGACGTGCAGGCCGCCATCGCGACGAAGATCGTGCGTCGCCATCCCCACGTGTTCGGGGACGCCGAGGCGCGCACGGCGGCGGACGTGAACCGGCAGTGGGAACGGATCAAGGCGGCCGAGCGCGCCGACGCGGCATCGGCGGCAGAGGCGGCCGACGCGGTCGCAGCGCCCACCGCGCGTGGTGCGCTCGACGGTATCTCGTCGTCGATGCCGGCCCTCGCCGCGAGCCA
>DAIUES010000249.1:0-2788 GCA_036844985.1 Candidatus Limnocylindrales bacterium | reverse complement strand
CCGGACCTGATGCCCGCCGACATCACCGGCACGAACATCCTCGTCGAGGAGGGCGGCCAGCGGGTGTTCCGCTTCCAGCCCGGCCCGATCTTCGCGAACCTGGTCCTCGCCGACGAGATCAACCGGGCGACCCCCAAGACGCAGTCGAGCCTGCTCGAAGCCATGCAGGAGCACCAGGTCACGGTCGCCCGCCAGCGCTTCCAGCTCGATCCGCCGTTCTTCGTGCTGGCGACCCAGAACCCGCTCGAGATGGAGGGGACCTATCCCCTGCCCGAGGCGCAGCTCGACCGGTTCATCTTCAAGGTCATGGTCCCGTTCCCGTCCGAGGAAGACCTGATCGCGATCATGGACCGCACGACCGGCTCCGACAGCGTGACGGCGTCGAAGATCTGCACCGCGGACGAGATCGTCGAGATGCAACGGCTGGCGCGGGCGGTGCCGATCGCACCGCACGTGACCGCCTACGCGGTGAGCATCCTCGCCGCGACACATCCCGACCAGGGTCGGGCGCCGGGCCTCGTGCGCGACTACGTCCGCTACGGCGGTTCGCCGCGCGGGGCCCAGGCGCTCGTCACCGCCGGCAAGATCTACGCGCTGCTCGACGGGCGGTTCAACGTGTCGACCGATGACATCCGGGCGGTCGCGCTGCCGTCGCTGCGCCACCGGATCATCCTCAACTTCGAGGGTGAGGCCGAGGGGATCACGTCCGAGTCGGTCATCCGCGCCATCCTCGACGCCGTCACCGTCCCGACCGTCGAGTAGGGGTCCGGATGACCGAGCGCAGCAGCCTCGACCCGGGGGCTCCCGGGTCGAGCGATGCCGCTACCACGGTCGCCGCCGGCACGCGTCGCGTCTTCCTCCCGAGCGAGGTCGACCCGACCGTCTTCGACGAGACGTTCCTGCGCCAGCTCGAGCGGCTGTTGCTGCTGATGCGCTCGCCGGTCCGCGGCGGACTCAAGGGCGGCCGCCGGAGCGTCAAGCGCGGCCAGTCGGTCGAGTTCGCCGACTACCGCGAGTACGCCCTCGGCGACGATCTGCGCCAGCTCGACTGGAACGTCTACGCCCGACTCGAGCGGCTGTTCGTGAAGCTGTTCATCGAGGAAGAGGACGTCACCGTCTCCCTGCTGCTCGACGCCTCGGCCTCGATGGCGACCGGCCATCCGTCCAAGCTCGTGTTCGCCAAGCGTGCCGCGGCCGCGCTCGGGTACATCGGGCTGGCCAGCGAGGATCGGGTCGTCGTGAGCGCCCTGGCCGGGCGCGTGGCGCGACGCCGGGGAGCGTTGCGCGGCTCGGGTCGGGTGTTCCGCCTGCTGGCCGACCTGTCGGCCGTGGATCCGGCCGACGGCCCGACCGACCTGCTCGCCGCCGCCCGCCACGCAGCCGCCCAGCTGCACGGACGCGGCGTGGTCGTGCTGCTCAGCGACCTGCTCGACCCCAACGCGGACCGGGTCATCCGCGAGCTCGCAGCCAGCGGCTCGGAGCTGATCGTGATCCACGTCCTGTCGCCCGACGAGCTCGATCCGAGCCTCGAGGGCGACCTGCGCCTGGTCGACACCGAGACCGGCGATCGCGTCGACATCACCGCCGACCTCGCCACGATCGATGCCTACAAGACCCGACTGGCGGCGTGGAAGCAGGGGTTCGCCGACCTCGCGACCCGACGCCGGGCCAGCTATGTCGACCTCGCGTCGGACGTGAACCTCGCCGACCTCATGTTCGCCGAGCTGCGTCGGCGCAAGGTGCTGGGCTAGCCGGCCATGCCGTTAACGACGCCGCTCGCGCTGCTCGGCCTGCTATTCATCCCCGCGGTCGTGGCCATGTACCTGCTCAAGCTCCGTCGCGACGAGGCGGTCGTGCCCTCGACGCTGCTGTGGACCCGGCTCGTCGCGGACGTCGAGGCCAACGCGCCCTGGCAGAAGCTGCGGCGGAGCCTGTTGCTGCTCCTGCAGCTGCTCCTCGTCGCGGCCCTGGCACTGCTGGCAGCCCGACCGTTCCTCGAGCGGCCTGCCGGCCTGGCGCGCGACATCGTGCTCGTGATCGACACCTCGGCCAGCATGGCCGCGACCGACGTCGTGCCCGATCGACTGACGGCGGCCAAGCAGGTCGCCATCGACGCGCTGCGCGACCTGCCGACCGGGGGCAAGGTCAGCGTCATCGCCGCCGACCGGAGCGCCCGGATCGTGGTCAACGAGTCGTCCGACGTCAGCCGGGTGCGCCAGGCGATCGACGGCATCACGGTCACCCGAACGCGCGGTGATCTCGGCGACGCGCTCGAGCTCGCGTCCAAGCTCGCCGCTCGGTCGGGCGAGGCCCAGGTCCTGGTCGCGACCGACGCCGCGCTCGCGACGGCGGTCAGCGGCCGGGTCAACGCGCCGGTCAAGGTGCTGGCGGTCGGTCGCGAACGACGCAACCAGGCGATCGTCGCGCTCGCGGTCCGGACCTCGCCGTCGGCCGTCACGCGGTCGGTGTTCATCAGCATCGCCAACCTCGATCTCGAGTCGGCGACCCGACGGGTCGAGCTGTGGGGCGACGATCAGCTGCTCGAGGTACGGAACGTCACGCTCGATCCGCAGGCACGCTCGGACGTGATCATCGACGATCTCAAGCGAGAGGTGCGCACGGTCGAGGTCCGGCTCGTGGGTGCCGACCCGACGGTCACGACCGCGCCGGACCAGCTCGCCGTCGACGATCGGGCCTGGGCCGTGATCCCGCCCGACCGGACGCGGCTCATCCTCGTCGTCGGCGAGGGCGACCCGTATCTCGAGACCGCCCTGTCGTACCTGCCCGA
>DAIUES010000248.1:0-2804 GCA_036844985.1 Candidatus Limnocylindrales bacterium | reverse complement strand
CGCCGACATGGCCACCGAGATCGAGGCCGCCCGGACCATGGTCTGGAAGGGTGCCTGGCTCAAGGACCAGGGCCGCGACTACGGCCTGGTGGCCGCCGAAGCGAAGCTGTTCGCCTCCGAGGTCAGCAGCCGCGCCACGAACGCCGCGGTCCAGATCCATGGCGGCTATGGCTACACGACCGACTACCCGGTCGAGCGTTTCCTGCGCGACGCCAAGCTGACCGAGATCGGCGAGGGCACGAGCCAGGTCCAACGGCTGGTGATCGCTCGCAAGGTGCTCGACCTGCGGGTGGTGTAACGGACCGCCTGCTCAGTCGACGCGGGCCAGTCGAACGATCAGCCGGTACTGGCTGCGAGCCCCGACGCACGTCTGCAGGGTCAGGCTCGGGCGAGACTGACCGGCGTACGCCCAGGCGCCGCGATCGGGGGTCGTCACCTTCCACCACGACACGGCATAGGTCGACACCCGGCCCCTGCCGTCGGCGTAGATGACGCGCATGCCCTTGGCCAGTCGCCCGCGGACGTAGGCGTCGTGCAGCGAGCGAAACACGCTGTGGGCGTGGCCGAACAGGTAGATGTTGTTCGAGCCTGCGCAGCCCCAGCGGTAGACGCGATCGCCGGGATAGGCGGTCGCCGAGCAGGCATAGGCCGTGACCGAGCGGTCGACCCCGAGCGCCGGGATCCACACGTGGTTGCGTCCGCGGTATGTGGTGGCACGGGTCGTCGATGCCACTGGGAGTGTCCGGGCGACCGCCTCGGGCTGGTCCTGAGCGACCCGACGGATCCAGGCGGCGCGTGCGAGCCGCCCGTCTTCGACCGCCGGGCGACCCGTCCGGCCCGCGATCCGCGAGTCACGCGCAGCGCTGGCGGCAGGTGTGGGCATCGGGCGCCAGATCGCGCCGGGTGCCCCGGGCGCGCCAGCGTCCGCCGGATCGTGCGTGGCCCCCGCTGACCCGGGTCGCATCGCCCCGAGCGTCGTCGCCGGCACGCTGGCCACGAGCAGCTGGGCAGCCACGACCAGGGCGAACAGCGAACGTGAGCGACGGCGGGCGGTGGGCATGACCGCAGCATCCCGACCCTGACCCCACCGAACCGTGACCCGGTCGTCCCATCGCCGATGGGAAGGTGGACCCCGTCACGGTCCGGGACGGGACGATGGTCCTGCCAGAGAACGCCCTCGGTCAGTCGCCGGTCCCGGCGGATACCTGCAGTGCCTCGCGCAACGCGGCCTCGAAGCGTGGCGCCCACGGTCCCTGGCTCACCACGACGAACGGTGACTCCTCGATCGTCTCGTACGTCTCGGGGTCGGTGACGAACGAGCGGGCGCAGTCGTCGATGCTGGCCCGCAGCTTCTCGAACGACGCGCGGTTGCGGAAGATGTACAGGTGCAGCCGCACCGGGGTCGACTGGTCGAGGCCGTAGGCGGTCAACCCGATGGCCGTGGGCGTCAGGGCGCTGCCGGTGCAGCCGGCATCCCCGGAGACGAGATCGTCGATGACGATGTCGCGCTTGGAGATCTCGGTCGCGATGCCCTGGAAGTCGGCCGGGGTCGGCGCGGGCGCGTCCGTCGAGATGCGGCCGCACGCGACCAGCACCAGCGTGACCGCGACGAGCAGGGCGACGGACCGCAGGGATCGCACGGCGGCGAGGCTATCACCGGGTCGCCGATCGCGCCGGGCGGGGTAGGATGCCGCGTGGACAGGGGCGCCATGACCGCATCGACCCGGGCGCGACGACGGAGCTTGACGGTTGCCGGCATCGGCGGACTCCTCCTGCTCGCGATCGGTGGCGCCGCCCCCGCCGTCCGGGCGGCAGATCCCGCGTCCACGCCCAATCGGCTCGAGCAGCCGATGGTCGACCTGGCCGTCCTGCCCGCCGCGAGCGAGTCGGCCACGCCCCAGCTCCTCGTCCTCGACGCACCCGACGACCGCCCCCGCGTCGCGCGGCTCGAGGTGCTCGAACGAGGCACGGTCTGGACGGTGGTCGCCGGCGCCGACATCGGGCTCGACGACCCGGCGCTGGGGGAGCGCTGGCTCATCGGCCTGACCCCCACCCGCTACGCCCTGATCGCGACTCGCCCCGAGGGTCGATTCGAATTGGGGCGCGCCATGGTCGTCGATCTCGAGGTCCGTGCGGGACCCGACGGCATCAACATCGTCGAGATCGGGCGCCATGCGTTCGAGCGGGCGATCGAGGCCGCCGGCGCAGCCGACGTCGACAGTGACGGCCGCTCGGAGCTGCTCCTTCACTTCCGCCCGCGGCCGGTGGCCGACCGGGCGTGCGACACGTCGGATCTGGCCGTGCTCGATGGGACGACCCTCGCCCTGGAGCGGGAGCTGTCGCTGCCCGGTCCGCGGCTCGGGGCCGGGGTCATCGGGCGGTGGGATGCCCGGCCGGGTGACGACCTGCTGACCTACGCCGCCGTCAATTGTCCGGTCGGCCCCGACCCGGGTCGTCTCCGGCTCCTCGTCCTGCGCCTCGCCGACGGCGCCGTCGTCCACGACGCCGACCTCGCCCTGCCGCGCGACCGGTTGGCGTCGTTCGGGCCGCCGCTGCGCCTCGATCTGGACGGGGTGGCCCCGGACGAAGCGGTCGTCGGGACGGCCAGCGGTCTGTCCGTGGTGGACCCGGTTCACGACTGGCGTGCCACCCCCATCGGATCGGGTGCGGCCTTGCCGCTCGTGGCCGGCCCCGATGCCGACACGAGGTTCAGCGGGCAGCGCATCGCGTGGCTCGAGATCGGTGGCGAAGGCGGCCTGGCCACGGCCCGTGTCCGCCGCATCGGGAAGGACCGACTCGCGGTG
>DAIUES010000247.1:0-2902 GCA_036844985.1 Candidatus Limnocylindrales bacterium | reverse complement strand
ACCATCGCCGCGGCACCCGCGCTCACGAATGAGCCCTCCGAGCCGAGCCCGACGAACCGGAACCCCAGCTCGAGGTGGCGGGCGAGGACCGCGGTGTCGTACAGCAGGATCCCCGCCGCCTTGCCGTGGTCGGCGCAGGCGGCCACGACCGATCGCAGGGCGTCGAGGTAGACGGGATCGTCGAACCGGCCCGGCACGCCGAGGTTGTGCGACAGGTCGGCCGGGCCAACGAACAGCACGTCAACGCCGTCGATGGAGGCGATCTCGTCGGCGTCGGCCACCGTCCCACGCGCCTCGATCTGGACGATGCCGAGGATCCGGTCGTTGACGACCCGGGCCACGTCGGCGTGCGACAGCGCTCCCATGTCCGCTCCACGCGTGCGCAGCGCCAGCCCGCGTGCGCCCGCGGGCGGGTAGCGCAGGAACGAAACCACCGAACGGACCTCGGCGGCCGACTGCAGTTGGGGCAGCATCACGCCCTTGGCGCCGAGGTCGAGGGCCCGCCCGATCCGCAACCGCTCGGCCGACTGGGGCCGCACGAGTGCGGCGGCCGGCGTCGTCTCGACCGCATGGAGCAGGCCGAGCAGGTCCGCTTCGGTCGAGGCGCCGTGTTCGAGGTCGAGGATGACCCAGTCATAGCCGGCGTTGCCGGTCAACTCTGCGGCAAGGGGCGACGCCAGGTCGCAGAACGCCCCGAACAGCGTCTCGCCGCCCAGGACTCGGGATCGGATGTCGGTCATGCCGCTGATGATGCCCGGTTCGCCTCGCGGCCGTTGACCCTCGACAACATCCCGATGATTGAACACCGCGGGGCTCTGGCTCGCCTATCACTGACAGAACGCGCCGAGGAGACCGGCGCATAGGTGAGGGGCAGTGGTGGATCGGGATCTGGTCGTGCAGGCGCGCAACGGAGATCGGGAGGCATTCGCGATCCTGGCTCGCGCTCAGGGCGATCGCCTGTTCGCGGTCGCGATGCGCATCCTGCGCGAGGTCGACCTGGCCGAGGATGCCGTGCAGCAGGCCCTCGTCGAGGCCTGGCGCGATCTGCCGTCGCTGCGAGATCCGGACCGCTTCGAGGGCTGGCTGTATCGGACGCTCGTCCACAGCTGCTATGCCGAGGCCGCCCGCCGTCGGCGCTGGACGAGCCGGATCCAGGTCCTTCCGGTCGACGGCCCGGCCGCTCCCGACGAAACGCTGTCCATCGCCGACCGCGACCAGCTCGAGCGGGGCTTCCGGCGATTGCCGGCCGAGCAGCGGGCGATCCTCGTGATGCATCACTACCTGGGCCTGTCGTCGGCCGAGATCGCGACGACGCTCGATATCGCGCCCGGGACCGTCCGGTCCCGCCTGCACTACGCCCATCGAGGGATGCGCGCGGCGCTCGAGGCCGACGCCCGCTCGATGCAGACCACGGAGCGCCCGGCATGAACGATGAGCGGCGGATCGAGCGGATGCTCGACGACTGGCTGATGCGCGGGCCGACCGAACTGCCCGACCGCGTCCTCGACGACGCATTGGGACTGATCGACCAGACCGCCCAGCGACGACCGCTGGGCATGTTGAGGGGACGCACGATGACCGACTCCGTCAAGATCCTGATCGGCGCCGCGGCCGTCTTCGCGCTCGTCGTCGCCGGCGGCCTGCTCGGCCGATTCGTCAGCGGCCCGGTCGATCGCGGGTTCGTGGGCGCGTCGCCGGTCCCGACCGCGAGCTCCGCGCCGACCGCCGCCACCTCGACCTTCGCCTCCGCGCTCTACCGCTACCAGGTCGACTATCCACCCGCGTGGGAGGTGCACGATCCGCTCGGCGACATCGTCACCTTCCGGATCACGTCCGCTCCGAATCCCGGGACGCTCATCCACGTGGACGTGGCCGATACGACGCCGAGGGGCGGCCTGTACTGGCCGTGGGGTGGGACCCACCCGGTGACCGGCGCCGACCTTGCGTCGTTCGCGGCTGCGGCCACCGAGGATCTGCGCCGGCAGGGGCTCGAGGTCGTCGCCAACCGACCGACGACGCTCGGTGGTCTCCCTGCGCGACAACTGGAGGTCACGCGGGTCGACTTCGGCGAAGGGGAGATGCCGATGACCGTCGTCCTGAGCCGGCGCGCTGACCGCTACCAGGCGGTGCTCATGTACGGTCCGTTCGGTGCGCCCGAGTTCACGAACTTCCTGGCCAGCTTCACGTTCACCGACGACTCGACCACTCCCTGACGATCGCACTCGCGGCCCGTCGCGCCATCAGTCGGGAAATGCCTCCGGGCCGCGCTCGCTGAGTTCGCGTGCCTCACCGGACGGATCCTCGGAGGGGAGCCACGAATACGGGTAGCCCGGGTCGTCGAGGTCCATCGCCGCCTGGGTGACGTGGAGCGGATGGAACGTATCGACCATGACCGCCAGCTCCTCGGTCGCCTCCTTGCCGATCGACGCCTCGGCGGTCCCCGGGTGGGGTCCGTGCGGGATGCCCGCCGGGTGCAGCGTGAAGGACGCGATGTCGACCCCGCGACGGCTCATGAAGTTGCCGGCGACGTAGTAGATGACCTCGTCGGAGTTGATGTTCGAGTGGTTGTACGGGGCCGGGATCGCGAGCGGGTGGTAGTCGAACTTGCGCGGCACGAACGAACACACGACGAAGTTGCGCGCCCCGAACGTCTGGTGGACCGGGGGCGGCTGGTGGACGCGGCCGGTGATCGGCTGGAAGTCGCCGATGTTGAAGCGGAACGGCCAGAGGTAGCCGTCCCAACCGACCACATCGAACGGGTGGTGCCGATAGTGGTAGGCCGTGATCCGGTCGGTCGAGCGGACGTGGATGACGAACTCGCCGTCGTCCGAACGCGGCGCGACCTCGTCGGGTGCGTGGATGTCCCGTTGCGAGTACGGGGCATGCTCGAGCAGCTGCCCGT
>DAIUES010000246.1:0-2915 GCA_036844985.1 Candidatus Limnocylindrales bacterium | reverse complement strand
TCTCAACGGCCAGGGTCGCGAGGTCGTTCTCCAGCGACGCGATCGCGTCGACCGAGCCCGGCCGTCACCCCTGGCTGGACCGCCTCGCGTAGGCGGTCAGCCGCCACGGTCGCGGGATACACTCCGGGACATGACCGCCCAGACCGCTCCCGCCGTCGAAACCCCCACGTTCCGCCATTTCATCGCCGGGGAATGGTGCGAATCCGTCGGCGGCGGAACGTTCGAGAGCCGCAACCCGGCCGACCAGCGGGACGTGATCGGCCGATTCCAGCAGGGCACCGCGGCCGACGTCGCGATGGCGGTCAAGGCCGCCGACGCCGCGGGCGCGATGTGGCGGCGGACGCCGGCTCCCAAGCGTGGCGAGATCCTGTATGCCTTCGGCGCGCTCATGGCCCAGCACAAGGAGCGGCTCGCGCGAGCGATGACGCGCGAGATGGGCAAGGTCATCGCCGAGGCCCGCGGCGACGTCCAGGAGGGCATCGACATCGCCTTCCTGATGGCCGGCGAGGGACGCCGGATGGCCGGCGAGACCGTCCCGTCCGAGTTGCCCGACAAATGGGCGATGAGCATCCGCCAGCCGATCGGCGTCGCCGCGATCATCACCCCCTGGAACTTCCCGATGGCGATCCCGTGCTGGAAGACCATGCCGGCCCTGGTGACCGGCAACACGGTCGTGTTCAAGCCGGCCAGCGACACCCCCCATTGTGCGACGCTGCTGGTCGAGCTGATGGCCGAGGCGGGCATCCCGCCGGGTGTCGTGAACCTCGTGACCGGCAGCGGCGGGGTCGTCGGTGACGCGCTCGTCACGAACCCCGACATCGGGGTCATCTCGTTCACGGGCTCGTCGGCCATCGGCAAGTCGATCGCGGCCAAGGCCGGCCAGCGGCTCAAGCGCCTGTCGCTCGAGCTGGGCGGCAAGAACGGCGTGGTCGTCCTGGCCGATGCCGACCTCGACCTCGCCACCGACGGCATTCTGTGGAGCGCGTTCGGGACGACCGGGCAACGCTGCACGGCCGCGTCGCGGGTCATCGTCGAGCGCCCCGCGGTCGACGGCCTGCTCCAGCGGCTCGAGGCGCGCGCGCGGGGCCTGCGGCTCGGCGACGGGCTGCTCGACACGACCGATGTCGGGCCGCTCATCAACCCGGCGGCCGTCGAGAAGGTCGGGTCCTATGTCGACATCGGTCGCGGCGAGGGCGATCTCGTCATCGGTGGCGGCCGACCGTCCGCCGCCGACCTCGCCGGCGGCCACTTCTTCGAGCCGACGATCTTCGCGGGTGTGGGCCCGATGGACCGCATCGGCCAGGAGGAGATCTTCGGGCCCGTCCTGTCGGTGATCCCGGTCGCCGACTACGCCGAGGCGATGACCGCGCTCAATCAGACCCGCTACGGCCTGTCGTCGAGCATCTTCACCCGTGACGTGAACCAGGCCTTCCGCGCGATGCGCGACTTCGAGACCGGCATCGTGTACGTCAACGCCGGGACGACGGGCGCCGAGGTCCACCTGCCGTTCGGTGGCTGGAAGGAGACCGGGAACGGGCACCGCGAGGCGGGCCACGTCGCCCTCGACACATACACGGAATGGAAATCGATCTATGTCGACTTCAGCGGTCGGCTCCAGCGCGCGCAGATCGACAACCAGTGACCTCGGCTGCACGGGCCGGATGAGCTCGCGCCACAGCGCCGGTCTGCTGCTCTACCGGGACGCTGGCGACGGCGGTGTCGAGGTCCTCCTCGGCCATCCCGGCGGACCGCTGTGGGCGACGCGCGATGCGGGCTACTGGACCGTGCCCAAGGGTGAGATCGAGAAGGGCGAAGACCCGTGGGCGGTCGCCCGCCGCGAGTTCGAGGAGGAGACCGGTCATCCCGCGCCGGACGGCGACCCCATCGCCCTCGGCGACATCCGCCAGAAGGGCGGCAAGCTCGTCACGGCGTGGGCGTTGGAGGGCGATCTGGATCCGGCGACCGCATCGAGCAACACGTTCCTGCTCGAATGGCCGCCGCGATCGGGTCGGCGAATGGTCGTTCCGGAGATCGATCGGGTCGCCTGGTTCGATCCGGACGAGGCGCGCCGGCGGATCAAGGACACCCAGATCCCCCTCATCGACCGACTGCTGGCGGCGCTGGGGTCGGGCTGACCGCGGGACTCAGTCGAAAGCGATGAGCCGGCGCGCGTTGTCGCGGTAGACCGCCCGGAGCACGTCGTCCGGCAGGCCCAGGCCGGAGATCGTCCAGCGGCCCTGGCTCGGGACATCGTCGTCGGGGTCGTAGGCGAAGGCTTCGTCGAAGGTTTCGAGGAAGCGGTAGTGGATCGGGTAGACCCCCGGCCCGGGTGGGGCGTCGGTCCCGAACAGGACCCGGTCCGGGTGGCCCGTGATGAGCTCCCTGGCCCGGCGCGGCTGCCGCCCGAGCTCGGCCAGGCGGGCCGCGATGTCGACGTGCCAGTTGGGGTATGCCGTGAGCATGCGCTCGACCCGGTCGAGGTCCTCGGGCGCGCAGCCGAAATGCGCACCGATGAACGTGGTCGCGGGGTGGCGCGCGACGACGGCCTCCAGCCCATCGAGCAGCTCGTCGAACGGCGGGAAGCCGGGCAGGTCCGTCCGACCGGCTGGTCGGGTGGGCCAGAAGTGCCAATCGGGATGGACCTGCAGCTCCTCCCAGCGCTCGTTGGTCGCGTCGAGCGGTTCGAAGAATGCGATCGGATCGGCGATGTGGATCGTGATCGGGACGCCGAGCTCACCGGCGGCGGCCCACAGCGGGTCGAGCCGGGCGTCGTCGATCGCGACCAGTCGCCCGTCGGCGTCGCGGGCGTGCAGGCCGAGGGTCTTCCAGACCTTGAGGCCGCGAGCTCCGGCCGCGACGCCGTCGCGCAGTCGGGCCGCTTCCGTGGCACCGAACTCGGGTTCCTCGGGCCAGCG
>DAIUES010000245.1:0-2974 GCA_036844985.1 Candidatus Limnocylindrales bacterium | reverse complement strand
GTCCGCCTGAACGCTGGTATCGAGCGGCCGTAACGGTATCGTGAGCCGCTACGCGGGCTCGAACGTCCGTGGCTCGGGACACGACGGAGGGCGACACGATGACGATGCGCGAGGCGCTCGAACAGGCCTTGCACCTGCCCGAGGGCGAGACCATGCGTCGGCTCCAGGAGAACGGGCTGGCACTGACCAACGAGGACACGATGGCGCAGGCCATCCACGACGTCTACTGCGGGATCATGGCCGATCATGAGCATCCCAATGACAAGGACCGCAGTCAGGCACGCGCGATGATCGACGCCCTGCAGAAGCAGGCGCCGGCGTCCTGACGATCCCGGAGGGGACTCGGGTATCGGCAAGAGATCGTCGACCCTATCGGTCGGATGACCGATGACCGGCGCGGGCGCGGATCGCACCATCGGGATGTGGCGATCTGCCACGATCCTCGACTCGGAGGGAATGCCCGATGTCCACGCCGCAGCAGATCCGCGACCACCGCCGCTTCCGCCTCGCCGGGAATGACAACGAGACGGTCGTGACCGACGACGAGCTCGACACGGAGGGTCACCGCCTCGCCGGGAATGACAACGAGACGGTCGTCGAGGGGGCCGCGCGCCGCATCGACCCCGACGAGGACGACGACGACCCCACGACACCCGGGATGCGCCGGGCTCGTCGACGCTGACCGAAGACGTCGTCGATCTGGCGGCTGCCGCCATCGACGAGGCGGAACGAGGGAACGTCGCCGCAAGCGACTCCCTCGTCCGCCGGGCCATCGCGGCGGCCGAGGCCCTCCCCGCCGAGGCTGGCCGGAATGCTGCGCTGGCAGCCGCGCACGGTGCCCTCGGCACCCTCGAGCGCACCCTCGGTCGATACACCCGCGCCACGGACGCCTTCGAGCGCGCGCTGGCCCTGGCAGAGGAGGCGTTCGGCCCCGCGAGCGTGGAGTCGGCGGCCTTCCTCAACGATCTCGGGATGACCGCCAAATACGCCGGCCACTTCGACCAGGCCGCGACGGCATACGACCGAGCACGAACGATCGTCGACGCACTGGCCGACCCCGATCCGGAAGACGCCGCAGCGCTCTACCACAACCTCGGTGGGCTAGCCCACGCGCGAGGAGACTTCGCCGCGGCCGAGCCGTTCGCCCGGAGGGCGGTCGACCTCCGCACGGCCGCCCTCGGTGCCGCGCATCCCGCGACGCTGCTCGACCGTAGCGCGCACGCTGCCATCCTCGACGCGCTGGGTCGGTCCGAGGAGGCGGAGACGTCCCTGCGTGACCTGCTCGAACCGCTGATCGAGGCACTGGGCGACGATCACCCCGAGGTCGCCGTCGCGCTCAACAACCTCGCCGCCATCGTCCAGCGACGGGGCGATCGAGCGCAGGCCGAGGCGCTGTATCGACGCGTCCTTGCCATCCGGATCGCGCGGTTCGGGGAGGACTCGCCGCGGCTCGCCATCACGCTCAGCAACCTGGGCACGGTCGTCCGGGCCGAAGGTCGCCCGGACGAAGCGAAGATGCTCTACGAGCGGGCACTCGGACTGCTCACCGATGCCGTCGACCCGGACCATCCGACCCTGCTGGCGGTGCGCAGCAACCTGAGCCGGCTCGAATCCGGCTGACGTCGGGTTGCCGGGGAGCTGGCGGGCGAACGGATGCGGGATCGCCCAGCGTGGACGATCCCGCGGGAAGTTCGGTGATCGGTCGGTCAGTCCTCGCCCAGCACCTCGCGGAGCTTGGCGGCGAAGGCATCGGGATCGCCCGCCTGGCCGTACTCGCCGCCGAGGAAGCCGCCGTGATCGCTCGGGAAGGGCATCGCCTGCATGCCGAGCCGTTCGGCCGCCGCCTCCGCGCCGCGGTGCGCCAGCTGGCCATCCGATTCGATGCCGGCGGCCAGCACGATGCGGGTCGGGGACGCACGCAACGCCTCGAAGTCGGGCTCGTAGTGGGTCGACGTGATGATGTTTTGGAACAGCAGCGGATCGGTCCGGTTGCCGTCGTCCTCGGTCGGCAGACCGAACATCGCCGGATCGGGCGCGGGGTCGTTGCCGTAATCGGCCGGGAAGGGGCCCTCGTGGCTGACCACGGCGATGAACCTGGCCATGCCGGCCCCGAACCCACCGACGCGATAGGCATCACGGACGGCACGGCTGGCGGCCAGCGCGCCGTCGCGATCGGGCACGATCGAAGCGAGGGGCGGTTCGTGGGCAACGAGGGTTCGGACGTCGCCCGGGTGGTTCGCCACAAGCGCGAGGGCGTTCACGGCGCCACCGCTGCTGGCGAACAGATCGACTGGGCCTCCACCAAGCTCGGCGATGATGCGATGCAGGTCGTCGCCGTGCTGCTCCGGGGTCGATTCGGTCGCCGGATCGTCCTTGACGCTGCGCTCGACGCCGCGCGGGTCGTAGGTGACGACGGTCCGGTCGGGGAAGTGGCTCGCCAGCGTGACGAACCCGCCCGCGCCCATCGGCGAGCCGATGAGGAACAACGGCGGGGCAGGGGAGTCGGTCGCGCGGACGTCGTACGCCAGCGTGGCGCCCGGGACGGCGAGGGTGTGGGTCGTCGGCTCGGTCATCGTGGTCATGCTGCTGCTCCTTCGGCGAGGATGGCGTCGATCTGGCCGACCGCCAGGGTGAGGCCCTCTTCCATGCCCATCGCGAGGACCTGCTCCATCGCCTCGGTGCTGGGGAAGCGGCTCTCGATGGACATCCGGGTACGACCCGAGCCGATCGGCTCGATGGTCACGCGCCCTTCGTTGCGCGGGAACTCGTCGTTGGGCGTCCCGTCGTCATGGGCGAACCCGTCCACGTAGACCAATCGCCGCGGTGGCTCGGCCTCGACGACGTCCCAATAGCCGTGCGGCTGGTCGCCGGCGGGACCGGTCATGTGGTACTCGACACGACTGCCCGGCGCCAGGTCGTGCGCGGTGAACGTCGCGGGGTAGGTCGGCGGACCCCACCAGCGCTCGAGCTGGCG
>DAIUES010000244.1:0-3015 GCA_036844985.1 Candidatus Limnocylindrales bacterium | reverse complement strand
CGGTCCTCGGCTGGCACCCGACGCTCACCGAGTACGAGATCAAGGCCGTGTCGGCCGGCGAGGATGCCCAGGGCCAGGTGCTGGTCCGCTGTCGGCGCTCGTCCGACGAAGGGCCGGGCGCCCTGGTCGTGTCGGGACACGGCCTGAGCACGAACATCATCGAGGCGTCGCTCGATGCGTACCTCGTGGCGACCAACAAGCTGCACGGCGCGGAGATCAACGGCGTCGACGTCGCGTTCGCCAACCAGCGGACCGAGCGGGGTCTGCCCTGATGGCGGTGGCCGCGGCGACGTACCGCATCGCCACCATCCCCGGCGATGGGGTCGGGCCGGAGGTGGTCGAGGCCGCGCGACGGGTCGTCGTGGCGGCCGGGGCACGGTTCGGGTTCAGCGTCGACTGGTCGGTCGTGCCAGCCGGGGGAGCGGCCATCGACGCATACGGCGTGGCGATCCGCGACGAGGATGTCGACGCCTGCGGGGCAACCGACGCGATCCTGCTCGGCGCGGTCGGCGGCCCACGCTGGTCCGATCCGGCGGCCGCCGTTCGGCCCGAGCAGGCGCTGTTCGCCCTGCGCGGCGGGCTCGGTCTGTTCGCCAACCTGCGACCGGTCAGGGTCCATCCGGCGCTCGTCGAGTCGTCGCCGCTCCGACCGGAGCTCCTCGAGGGGGTCGATCTGCTCATCGTTCGGGAGCTGACCGGGGGCATCTATTTCGGCCCCCGTGAGGAACCGTCCGGCGCTACCGGCGAGCGCGCCGCGCTCGATACCCTGCCGTACCACGAGCGGGAGATCGGGCGAATCGTCCGGTTGGCGTTCGAGTTGGCCGGCACGCGACGGCGGCACGTCACCAGCGTCGACAAGGCCAACGTCCTCGCGACGTCGCGCCTGTGGCGGACCGTCGCCGACGAGGTCGCGGCCGACTTCCCGGAGATCGAGCTGCATCACCAGCTGGTCGACTCGTGCGCGATGCTGCTCGTCCGGCGGCCGGCCGCGTTCGACGTGATCGTCACCGAGAACCTGTTCGGCGACATCCTGTCCGACGAGGCGGCCGTGCTGGCCGGTTCGCTCGGGATGCTGCCGTCGGCATCGCTGGGGGAGCGGCGGACCGAGCACGGCACGTTCGGGCTGTACGAGCCGATCCACGGTTCGGCGCCCGACATCGCCGGCCAGGATGCGGCCAACCCGATCGGCACGATCCTGTCCGCCGCGATGTTGCTGCGGCTGTCGCTCGGGCGGGACGATGCCGCCACGGCGATCGAGGCGGCCGTGGCCTCCGCCCTCGACGACGGCTGGCGGACCATCGACCTCGCCGATCCGGCCGACCAGCGTGATGGCCTCGTCGTGGTCGGCACCACCGCGTTCGCGACCGCGGTCATCGACGGGCTCGAAGCGGCGACGACCCCGACCGGGGTGCGGGCATGACCGACGCCCCCGTCGTCCTGTACGACACCACCCTGCGTGACGGCACGCAGGGCGAGAACATCACGCTGTCGCTCGCCGACAAGCTGCGCGTCGCCCGCATGCTCGACGAGTACGGGATGCCGTACATCGAGGGCGGCTGGCCGGGCTCCAACCCCAAGGACGTGGAGTTCTTCGCCGCGGCCCGGACGATGCGGTGGGAGACGGCCAGGCTCGCGGCGTTCGGTTCCACCCGCCATCGCTCGAACAAGCCGGGTGACGATCCGAACCTGCGCGAGCTCGTCGCCGCCGAGACGCCGGTCGTGACCATTTTCGGCAAGTCCTGGCTGCTGCACGTGACCGAGGTCCTCGGCGCCACGCCCCAGGAGAATCTGGACATGATCGCCGACTCGATCGGTTTCATCGTCGACCACGGGCGCGAATCGATCTACGACGCCGAGCACTTCTTCGACGGCTACAAGTCCGACCGCGACTACGCGCTCGCCAGCCTGCGTGCCGCACGCGGCGCCGGGGCCCGCACGCTCGTCCTGTGCGACACGAACGGCGGGACGCTCGGCGACGAGCTTGGCCGCATCGTCGCCGACGTGCGTGCGACGCTCGAGGCGGACCCCGACGCGGCGGCGGTCACCTGGGGCATCCATGCCCACAACGACGCCGAGCTCGCGGTCGCCAACTCGATGGCCGCCGTGGCCGCCGGCGTCCGCCACGTGCAGGGCACCATCAACGGCTATGGCGAGCGGGCGGGTAACGCCAACATGGTGTCGATCATGGCCAACCTCGCGCTCAAGACCGGCCACGCCCTGGTGCCCGCCGGTGGCGGCCGGCTGGAGGGCCTGACCGACCTGTCACGGAGCGTGGCGGAGATCGCCAATGTCACCCCGAACGACTACCAGCCGTACGTCGGTCGCTCGGCGTTCGCCCACAAGGGCGGCGTCCACGGCGCCGCGGTCGCCAAGGTCGAGCGGGCATACCAGCACATCGAGCCCGGCGCGGTCGGCAACGCGGGCCGGCTCGTCGTGTCCGAACTCGGCGGTCGGGCCAACACCTCGATCCGTGCCCGCCAGCTCGGTCTCGAGCTCGATGGCGTCATCGACGCCCGGGAACTGTCGCTGCTCATCAAGCAGCTCGAGGCGGACGGCCTGGCATTCGAGGGCGCGGAGGCCTCGTTCGAGCTCCTCATCCGGCGGCACGCCGCGGACTACGCGGCGCCGTTCCGGATCGTCGACTACACCTGCCTCGTGGAGCAGCGTGACGGTCGCGAACTGCTGGCCGAGGCGACGGTCAAGGTCGCGGTCGACGGCGAGACGCTCCATACCGCCGCCGACGGCAACGGCCCGGTCAACGCCCTCGACGCGGCGCTGCGCAAGGCGTTGCGGGCGTTCTACCCGGCCATCGACGACGTCCATCTCGTCGACTACAAGGTGCGCATCCTCGACGGCGATGCCGCGACGGCGGCCCGGACCCGGGTCATGATCGATTCCCAGGACGGCGCACGGACCTGGTCGACGATGGGCAGCGACACGAACATCATCGCGGCGTCGGCGGCGGCATTGTCCGATTCGCTCGAATACGCGATCTGGAAGTCCGGCGCCCAGCTG
>DAIUES010000243.1:0-3023 GCA_036844985.1 Candidatus Limnocylindrales bacterium | reverse complement strand
GCCGTTGCGGATCTCGCGCACCACCCGGCTGACGTCGCCACCGGCGCAAAACCCCTTGGCGCCGGATCCTGCCAGCACCACCGCGACGATGGCCTGGGCCGCGGACCACGGGCTCAATTGCGGCAGCAGCAGTTCGGACAGGGCGTGCCGCAGCACCAGCAGGTGGGCGATCAGCCCCGCTGCACGACGAGCACCGGGGCTGCCACGCTCGGGGCTGCCCGGCGCCGCATCGAGGGCCTCGCGGGCATCGCGGGCGGCGAGGGCGCTCGACACCCGCAGGGCCTCGTCCTCGTCCGGTGACGTCGCCGCGGGCCACGGCTCGTCGCCGAGTGCGTCCCGGCCGCTGGTCGCGGCGAGTGCGCGGACACCGGCGGCATCGAGCGAGCGCAGCTCGTCGAGCAGGGTCGCCACCGCCGTGGTTGCCGGGCCGTAGCGGGGCTGCCCGACAGCCGCGTCCCAGCCGCGGGTCAGCCGCTCGCGCGCTCGCGTCCCGGCGGGGTCGCCGAGGATGTCGTCGATGAGGTCGCCGAGCACGATGTCGGCCAGCTGGCCGATGACCGAGTCACGGATGGCGATGACGCGGCGCGCCGCCGGTGGCAGGGCGGCGATGGCCGACCGCTCGGCGTCGTCGAGGAGCGTCTCGAGGTGTGGCGGCACGAACTGGCGCAGCGTGGCGAGGAAGGCGATGGGAGCCGGTTCGGCGAGGGCCATCCGGTCGAGCTCGTCCGCGCTCAGTCGCCCGACGCGCTCGACGACGGCCGCCACCCGCTCCACGGTCGTCGGCGGTCGCGCCGCCCAACGACGTTCGCTCCGATCGGGGTCGGGTGGCGTCGATGGACCGGTCGGTTCGGCCCGTGGCGGTCGTCCGCTGCGGATCCCGCTCCGCTGCTCGCGGTCGTACCGCGCCCGCAACTCCGGATCGCTCAGCCAGTCATGGGCGACGTTGATCCGCTTCGCCAGCTCGAGCCCGTCGGGTCCGGCGACGTCGGGGTGATGCAGCCGCAGGAGCCCCCGCCAGGCGAGTTCGATCGCCTCGAAGCTGGCGTCGCGTGGCACGCCGAGACGGCGATACAGGTCGTCGCTGGGGAGCGTCGGGCGTGGTGGCATGACGGCCGCCATGGTAGTGGTCGCGCTGGCTCCGCCTCGCTATCCTGCGGCGTGGAGGCATTCGACCCATGAGCTTCATCAGGAAGGCCCAGGAGGCCGCCGCCCAGGCTGCCGACGCCGCGCGGACGCGGGCCCAGGACGCGGCCACCGTCGCCGGCCGGACGGCGCACGATCCGGCCACCGCCGAGATGCTCAGCAAGGGCGCCCGCGACGCGGTCGGCATGGCCCGACGCGGCGTCACGACGGTGATCGAGAAGATCGACCCGAGCACGCTCGCCGAGCTCATCGTGCGGGCCACCGCCCTGCAGGAGATGACCAACAAGTCGCTCCGCCAGAAGGGGTCGCCGTATCGGATCGGCGAGATCTCGATCTCGGCGTCGATCCCGCCTGCCGTCAGCTTCGCGATCAGCCGCCTCGGCGACGAGCCGGAGACGGTCGGTGACGAGGTGGTCTCGTCGAGCGACCTCGTCGAGCTGACGGCCGACGACGGTGGCTTGGTGATCGCGCTCGATGGCACGACCGTGGATGCGGCCACGGCCACCGCCTCGGGCGATGGCGCGCTCGACGCGAACCCCGAAGCGCTCCCGCCGAGCTCGGTCTCGAGCGGCTAGGTCGAGACCGAGCCCATCGGTTCGAAGCCGGTCACGAGGGCTCGCTCGACGTCCTCGATCGGGCGCGTCGAGCGCTCGCCGGTGGCGCGTTCGGTGACCTCGATGCCACCGGCGGCCAGCGACCGCGGCGAGACCGTCAGGGTCCACGGCATCCCGAGCAGTTCGGCATCGGTGAACTTCACGCCAGGCGATTCGTCGCGGTCGTCCCACAGGATCTCGTGGCGCTCGCCGGCCTCGGCGGCAAGCGCGTGGAGCCGTTCGGCGACCTCGATCACGCGCGGCTCCTTGGCCGCCCCGATCGACACAAGGTGGGCGGCGTACGGGGCGACCTCGGCCGGCCAGACGATGCCCTTCTCGTCATGGTGCGCCTCGACGATGCAGGCGACGTTGCGCCCGACCCCGATGCCGTACGAGCCCATGACGATCGGGTGCGCGACGCCGTCCTCACCGAGGTAGGTCGCGCCGAACGCGTCGCTGTACTTCGTGCCGAGCTTGAAGATGTTGCCGACCTCGATGCCGTTGCGCAGGATGAGCGACCCGCCGTCGATCGGGCAGTGATCGCCCTCCTGGGCGTTGGTGATGTCGGCCGTGACATCCGGCGTGTAGTCGCGCCCGACGTTGACGTTGCGGTAGTGGAATCCCTCGCGGTTGGCGCCGGCGACGAGGTTGGGCGAACGGGCGATGAGGTCGTCGACGACGACCACCGTGTCGTGCGCCCCGATCGGCGAACCGTAGCCGGGCTCCATCCCCGCGGCCTTGATCTCCTCGACGATGGCCGGTCGGATGCCGCCCGTCGCCTTGACCGCGTTGACCAGCTTGGTCTCGTTGACCTCGTGGTCGCCGCGGACGATGGCCGTCACGAGCCGACCATCGCCGGTCATGAAGAAGGCCGCCTTGGCAGTGCGCTCCGGCCCGACCCCGAGGAACGCGGCGAGGGTCGCGATGGTCGTGGTCCCCGGCGTCGCCACCTCCTCGAGCGGCAGCGGATCCTCGGGTGCCGGATCGGGCTTGGGCACGATCGCGATCTGACGGTTGGCCGCGTAGTCGCACGTCTCGCACAGGACGAGGACGTCCTCGCCGGCCGGATTGAGGACCATGAACTCGTGGGCCAGGCTGCCGCCCATCATCCCGACGTCGGAGCTCACCGCGATGGTGTCGAGCCCGAGTCGCTCGAAGGTCCGGACGTAGGCGCCGTGCTGCGCCCAGTAGCTGACATCGAGGCCCGCCTCGTCGCGGTCGCAGCTATAGGCGTCCTTCATCACGAACTCGCGGACGCGGATGAGCCCGCCGCGCGCCCGCGGCTCG
>DAIUES010000242.1:0-3057 GCA_036844985.1 Candidatus Limnocylindrales bacterium | reverse complement strand
CTCGCTCCTCGTCGGGGAGGCTCGTCCAGCCGCGGTGCTCGTGGCGTTCCAGCGGCAAGCCGTCGATCCGGACCGCGCGACGCGGCACCTCGCCGTCCTCGGCCCCGTCGCGCAGGACGAGGCTCCACCAGATGTCGAGGTTGCGATAGAACCGGAACCGCTCGTCGAGCGGGCCGAGGCGCACGAAGTCCTCGCGTCGGAAGGCCTGGCAGTAGCCCTCGATCGCGTCGACGTCCCCTGCCGGGGCGTCGTTGAACGTGCGCAGGTCGGTCGAGGTGATGCCCCATCCGCCGACGACTGCGACCGATGGGTCGTCGAGCGCGTCGACGAGCGGCGTGACGATGTCAGCGGTCGGTTCGAGACTCGTATCGAGCAGGATCACCACCGGGCCGGCCGTGCGGCGGATACCGATGTTCGTCGCCGCGCCGTGCCCGAGCCGCTCGGAGGTCCACACGACCTCGACCGCCGATGGGTCCCTGCTCTCGGTCTCGTCGCCGGTGTCGTGGGCCTCGCCGCGTCCCACCATCGCCACGAGGGCGGCGGCTTGCGGCTCGGACGGTGCGTCAGCCACGATCACGATCGAGGTACCCGGCGGGGACGACGCGCGGAGGCCATCGAGGGCGCGATCGAGATCGGCCGGCCAGTCGGTGGCGATGAGGACGACCGTCGCGACCCCGGTCGGCGCGTCCTCGAGCCGCGACGGCACGTTGGCCGACGCCCCGTAGCGGACACGCCCACCGTCGGCGACATCGGGCGGAGCGGATGGGGTCAGCGCGAAGTCGGTGCCCCGGTCGACGATCGTCCAGCCGGCCGCCTCGATCTCGGCGCGCAGCCGGTCGGCCGTGGCCCAGTCCCGGGATGCGCGGGCTCGGGCGCGCTCGTGGGCGGCGGTCAGGACGGAATCGGGGATCCGCGCTCGGGCCACAGGGTCCTCAGGCTGCAAACGGCGGCAGGTCAGCGCCCGACGTGGATGATCCCGTTCCAGAGCGCGTAGTGAGTGTGGTACGTCTCGCGATGGATGACCCGACCGCCCTTGCGCACGACGCGGGTGACGGCGACGTCCATCCCGTCCGCAGGGTACTCGACCTGCTCGCGCGCACCGTGCGGGAGCGACGAGACGAGCACGGTCCGCGTCGTCGCCTGACGGACGTTCGACACCGCCGGTCGGCTCAGGCTCACCGTCCGGCCATCGGGGATCCCCCAGATCTCGTAGCGCACCCAGCCGCGGCCGCCGGTCCGGTAGCGGAACGAGCGGATGACGATGGGATTCGCCATGTCGTTGGTGAAGCTCATGGTCTGGCTGCCACCGCGCGACTTCGACACGGTCGCGTCGAGCCCGAGTGGATAGCGGTTGATGTAGTAGCGGTGATTGATCCGCGAGCCCATCTGCAGGCCGGCCCGGAGCGCGGCGTTGAACAGCGTCGTCGAGCTCGAGCACATCCCGCCACCGAGCGCCCCGGTCGGCTCGGTGTGATCGCCCGCGATGAATCCGCCCGGCCCGAACCCCGTCGCCGACGACACCGGTCCGATGGCGCTCCACCACTCGAACCGTTGGCCCGGCATGAGGACGGTGCCGTCGATGATCTCGGCCGGCCGCCAGATGTTGGCACCCCAGAAGTTGCGGTCGCTGATCGGGAAGTAGGTCTTCCACGTGCCGAGCTGGACCATCTGCGGTCCGTGTTTGAGAGCCTCGGCCGTCGTGAGCTTGGGCACGACCTTGGCGACCGCGGCCTCGACCGGGGCGAGCGGGGCGCCCTGACCGCGCTCGGTGAGGGCCGCGGCGATAGCCGTGGCCGTCGCAGCCGGATCGAGACGACGTCCGTTCGAGCCGGCGATCACCCCGACGATCCGGCCCGAGCGCGACTTCAGATAGGAAGCCGACACCGGATCGCGCCGGACGGCCTTGTCGATGTTCTTGAGCGACTTCTGGATGGCTGCGGCGTTCGCGGTCGGCATCGGACGGCCGTCGGTGCCCGGCTCGAACCGGATCCAGCCGCGAACGGTCTTGGCCTTGAGGGTCCACTCGTGTTTGCCGTAGTTCACGACGACGTTGCCGATCATCCGCTCGGCGGCCGCCTTGGCCGCGAGGGCGACCTCGTCGCCGACCGCTGCCGGCAGGTCCCGGGCGGGGACCTCGACGGTCACCTCGGCCGGAGCGTCTGTCCGGGTCACGAGCGCGATCGCGGCGACAGCAGCCGTCCTGCCGTCGAACGCCCGACCTGGGAGTGCCGGCGAGGTGACGATGTTGCCGTGGTCCATCCGGATGGTGCTGTCGATGGGCGCGCGAGCAAGGGGCGCGACCAGGGCCTCGATCCGGCTGGTGAGCGCGGCCGGGTCGAGGACCACCCGTGGCCGCAGCGTCACAGGCGTCATCGCCTGGCGGATCTGGCCGATCGCGCGTTCGAACGGCGTCCCCTGGCGACCGGTGGCCAGCGCCTCGGTCACCATCGCGTCGATGTTCGGCCGCCGCGAGAACTCGCCGTACGGGATCGCGAGGTGTCCGCTGGTCGTGCTCAGGATCACCTGCCCGTCGGCATAGCCGTCAAGCGCGCGCTGCAGGGCGGTCGCGACGGCAGCGCGGTCGAGGCCCGACAGGTCGACACCCGCGAGCTGGACGCCCGGCAGGACTCGGCCCTGATAGCCCGCGTCCCACGCGGCGAGCGTGCCGGCCGCGATGCCGACGCACAACATGAAACCGGCGACGAATGCCGCCAGGACCCGTGGCCACATCCGGCGCCGCGGCACCCCAAGAGCCAGCTCGCCGGGTGCGAAGACCTCGTCCGATGCGGTCATGAGGCTCGCATCATGCCCCACCGAAGCAAGGGTTCAGGGGGCCAGAAGGACCACTCGAGGACGGCAGGTGGTCATCATCCGTCCGGCTGGCCGCTAGCGCTCCGATGACGGTTGGGTCGGTGCCCACTCGGCGCGACGGCGGCGAGCCGCCTCCGCCTGGGCCGTTGCCATGACGAACGCTGCGTGGTCGCCCAGCCGCTTCGCACGGTTGGCTCGTTCCTCGGCGCGATCGCTCTCGCGCCGCCGGCGGTAGTCCCGGTCGGT
>DAIUES010000241.1:0-3119 GCA_036844985.1 Candidatus Limnocylindrales bacterium | reverse complement strand
CCGTCGGAGCGGCATGCGCCAGCGACGCGTTCTTCCCGTTCCCCGACGCGGTCGAGGCCTGTCTCGCGGCCGGGGTGCGGGCGTTCATCCAACCGGGTGGATCCGTTCGCGACGCGGACGCCGTCGCGGCCGTCGACGCCGTCGATGGGACGATGTTCATGACCGGGACGCGTCACTTCCGGCATTGACCCGACGCGGGATGGGTGGCGGAGCTTGACCGCACGCCGGCGGGGCGCCTGCCGCTGCTACCATCGCGCTCCCATGTCCGACCGTCCCCGCTACTACCTGACCACGGCCATCGCCTACGCCAACAACAAGCCCGGCCTGCACACCCTGTACGAGGTGATCGGCGCCGACGTCATCGCGCGCTGGCACCGGATGCAGGGCGACGACACGCGGTTCCTGACCGGGACCGACGAGCATTCGATCAATATCGCCCAGAGCGCGCTCGACGAGGGACGACCCGCGCGCGAGTTCGTCGACGAGAAGGTCGGGTACTTCAAGACCGCCGAAGACGCCCTGCTCATCAGCCCCGATCGGTTCATCCGCACGACCGATCCCGACCACATCCGGGCTGCCCAGGAGATGGTTCGCCGGGCCTACGCCAACGGCGACATCTACCTCGGCACGTACGAGGGCTGGTACTGCCCGAACGAGGGCTTCCGCAACGCCACCGACGTCGAGGAGACCGCGCGCGGCACGATCTGCCCGAACCATCCGGACGTCCCGCTCCAGTGGCTGACCGAGAAGAACTGGTTCTTCCGGCTGTCGGCGTACCAAGCCAGGCTCGAGACCTTCTTCGCCGAGCACCCCGACTTCGTCCAGCCCGACTACCGGCGCAACGAGATGCTGGGCTTCATCCGGGGTGGGCTCGAAGACTTCTCGATCTCGCGCGAGCAGACGCCTGGGGGCTGGGGCATCCCGTTCCCGATCGCCGAGGACGGCTCGTCGGCGATGCGGGAGGACGGCTCCTGGGATCCCGAAGCCGGTGTCATCTATGTCTGGTACGACGCGCTGATCAACTACATCACCGGCGCCGGCTTTCCCGACGACATGGACGCCTTCGAGCGCTGGTGGCCGGCCGACCTGCACATCATCGGCAAGGACATCGCCCGGTTCCACACCATCTTCTGGCCGGCGATGCTGTGGAGCGCGGGCATCGAGGCACCGGGGCAGGTCTGGGTCCACGGCTTCATGACCGTCCAGGGCGAGAAGATGAGCAAGAGTCGCGGCAACTTCCTCGACGTCGACGCGATGCTCGCCGCCTTCGGGCCGGACGGCACCCGCTTCGTGACCCTGCGGGAGATCCCGTTCGACCGCGACGCGGACGTGTCGTGGGACTCGTTCGTGCGGCGCTACAACGCCGACCTGGCCAACGACTTCGGCAATCTCGTCAATCGCACGGTGTCGATGACCAACCGCTATCTCGACGGCGAGCGACCGGCGCCGCGACGCGCCGCCTCGTCGCCCCTGGCCGAGGGCTGGGCCGACACGCTGCGGCGATACGGGCAGGCGGTCGAGACGTGCCGGCTGCACGACGGCCTGGCCGAACTGTGGGAACTGGTCGGGGGCGCGAACAAGGTCGTGGACGCCGAACAGCCGTGGGTCCTGGCCAAGGCCTGGAAGGCCGGCGACGAAGCGGCCGGCGAGCGGTTGCGGGACGTCCTCGGCGACCTCATCGAGGCGTGCCGGCTGGTCGGCCTGGCGGCGGCGCCGTTCATGCCGTCGATCGCGTCGCGCGTGCTCGAGCAGCTCGGCTACGACTACCCGTACGGCCCCGACGGCAACGGCGGGCCGCCGATCGCGGACGAGCTGACCTGGGGCGCCTGGGCGGGCGAGGCGGGTCGGGTGAGCGCGCCCGAGCCGCTGTTCCCCCGGCTCGAGGTCGACGCCCAGGACGCCTGAGCGGTATCCCCCGTGCGCCTCGTCGACAGCCACTGCCACGTCAACGCCGACCGGTTCGCGGACGACGCCGACCTCGTGCTCGGTGCTGCCCGGCTGGCGGGCGTCGAGCGGATCCTCGTCCCCGGCTGGAACGTCGCATCGAGCGAGCGGGCAGTGGAGCTCGCCGCCCGGCTGCCATGGCTCGATGCCGCGGCCGGGGTCCACCCGCACGACGCGGCCAAGGTCGACGCCGCCGGGTGGGGACGCATCGTCGACCTGGCGAGCAGCCCGGGTGTCATCGCCATCGGCGAGACCGGTCTCGACTACGACCGGATGTTCAGCCCGATCGACGATCAGCTGGTCAACCTGCGACGCAACCTCGACCTGGCGCTGGCCACGGGCAGGCCGGCGATCCTCCATTGCCGATCGTCACGCGGGCGACGCGATGCGCAGGACGCCCTGCTGGCCGAGCTGCAGCAGGCGGGGGTCGGGGAGCGCGACGAGTGGCGCACGGCCTTCGCCGATCGACCGCCGGTGGTCGTCCATTCGTTCTCGGGTCCGGTCGACTATGCGCGGGGAATGCTCGACCTCGGCGCCGCCATCAGCTTCTCCGGCCTGGTGTTTCGGGCGGGCGAGGAGGCATCGGCCGATGTCGCCGCGCTGCCGCCCGCCGACCGGCTGCTGGTGGAGACGGATTCGCCGTTCCTGGCGCCGCCCGGTGCGCCGCGCGGCCGCAACGAGCCCGAATACGTCCGCATCACCGCGGCCTGGCTCGCGGAGCGTCGAGCCACGACCTCGGAGGCCCTCGGTGCGGCCCTCGTCGATGCCTACGACCGGACGTTCCCGCATCCGGGTCGCGCCGGATGACGACCCACCGGCGACCGGGTTGACAGGGCGCCGACGGGTTCGCTAGTCTGCGCATTAGCACTCTCACTGATAGAGTGCTAATGCATCGCGGATCGGCCCGAACGGGCGACACGGGTCCCGATGCGTCAGTCATGACAGGGGCTGAGGGACCGCGCCCCGTTTCCGGCGGTCTTCGCCCCGCACGATCCATGCCCGGCGGCCGGCAATGGCCGTCACAGGAGGTACTGCACGTTGGCCAAAGCCACTGCGACCGTGACCAAGCTTCGCCCCCTCGGCGACCGCGTGGTCATCGAGCCGACCCCCCGCGAGGAGATGACCAAGAGCGGCATCGTCCTGCCCGACACCGCCAAGGAGAAGCCCCAGGAGGG
>DAIUES010000240.1:0-3141 GCA_036844985.1 Candidatus Limnocylindrales bacterium | reverse complement strand
CCCGGTCAGCACCCCGAGGGCCGGCAGCTGGCGCGGGACGAGGGCGCCGAAGACGCCCTCCTCGAAGCGGTCGTACAGGTCGAGGACCTGGTGCGGCAGGGGCAGCGCCACGATGATGCGGCGACCGAAGTTGCGCATCGTCAGCATCGCGACGGCGAGGACCACCACCACCACGACCCCGATCCCGAACACGATCTGGATCGCCGGTGGCAGGCCCGACCGGAAGCTCCAGTAGCCGGCCGCGAGGCCGAGGATGGCGATCGCGAACAGGTCGAGGATGCGCTCGATGAACACGGTCCCGAACGTCCTCGACAACGAGGCGGTGCTGTTGATCTTGAGCAGGTATGCCCGGTAGACATCGCCGAGCTTGGCCGGCACGACGCAGTTGACCAGCCACGACAGGAAGATGATCTCGGTCGAGTCGCGCGTGCTGACCCGCATGCCCGTGCCGCGCAGCAGCGTCGCCCAGCGCCGGCCACGCAACGGGAAGCCGGCATAGAACACGACGAACGCGAGCAGGACGAGGAGCGGGTTGGCTCCGAGAATCAGCGAGGGCACCTGCGACAACTGTTCGCCGTTGAGCGCCACGAACACGGCGATGACCGCCAGGGGGATGGCGATCGAGATGATCGTCCGGGGCTGGCGCAGTCTGGCCGCCAGCGACATCTGGCCCGCATCGGGCTCCGCGGCCGGTGCCTCGAGGGGTGGCGGGGGCGGGGGGACATCGGCCGCCGAGCGGCTCCGGGGCGTGCCCGGGTCGGCGGTCCGTCGGTCGAGCGCTGGGGTGGCCTCCATCGCCTCGGACGGTACGTCGCGCTCGGTCCGGTCGGCCATGCGTCGATGGTCCTGTCGAGGGTCGGTCATGCGCCCAGCCCCGCTCGGATCCGGCCGTTGCCACGGGCCCGCTGCACGCCCTTGGCGAACGGCGTCCAGAGGCGGACCGCGAAGCTGGCGCGGCCGGCCACCAGCTCGGCCGTCGGCAGGGCGGCCAACAGCCCGGCCGGCGTCGACAGGTCGCCGTCGAGGGCCGTGTAGGCGACCCCGATCTCGATGATGGTGTGCGCATCCGAGACTGCGACCCCGGGACGTTCATGGGCGCGGGCGAAGTCCGCGGCGCGTTCGTTGCCGCCGCCGATCACCCGGGCGTTGTGGACCTCGACCCAGTCGACGAGCGGCGCGAGCGCGGCCATCCGCGTATCCCGCAGCAGCGATCCCCGGTAGCGGTCGAACGGGTGCGGCATGCCGACCAGCCCGCCCTGGGCACGGATCGCGTCGATCGTGTCGACGGCGGGCATGCCGGGATCCACGGCGGTCGCGAGGAAGGCGGCCGTCAGGTCGCCGTCGGCGGTGCGAATCTCCTGGCCGATGATGACGGTCAGCCCGTCAGGGGCGATGTCGCGCACGCGCCGGGCGCCGTCGATCCGCTCGTGGTCGGTGACGACCAGGTGGGTCAGGCCGCGCGTCGCCGCGGCGTGGACGACGTCCGCCGGACGCGACAGGCAATCGAACGACGCGTCGGTATGGCAGTGCAGATCGATGAACGCTCGCTGTCCCGCCCCCGGTGGCCGGGCCATCAGATCTGCTGGACGAGCGACTTCTTGAAGAAATCGAAGTGCTCGAGTGCCAGGCCGGTTCCGAGCGCGACGCAGTCGAGGGCGTTCTCGGCGACGTGGCAGGGCACGCCGGTCACCTGGGTGAGCAGCTTGTCGACGTTGCGCAGCAGCGCGCCGCCACCGGACATGACCATGCCCTTGTCGATGATGTCGGACGACAGCTCGGGCGGCGTCTGCTCGAGCACGGAGCGGACCGCGGCGACCAGCTGCTGGAGCGGCTGCTCGATGGCCTCCATCACCTCCGACGAGGTGATCGGGATGGTCCGCGGCAGGCCGGCGATGAGGTCGCGGCCGCGAACCTCCATGGTCAGTTCGCGCTCGAGCGGCAGGGCCGTGCCGATCTGCATCTTGACCTCTTCGGCCGTCCGCTCGCCGACCATGAGGTTGTACTTCTTGCGGATGTAGGTCGCGATGGCCTCGTCGAACTTGTTGCCACCGACGCGCAGCGAGTGCGACACGACGATGCCGCCGAGGGCGATGACCGCGATCTCGGAGGTCCCGCCGCCGATGTCGATGATCATGTTGCCCGACGGTCCGCTGATGGGCACGTTCGCCCCGATGGCGGCCGCCAGCGGCTCCTCGATGAGGTAGGCCTCCTTCGCGCCGGCCTTGAGCGCGGCGTCGCGGACAGCCCGCTTCTCGACCGACGTCACGCCGGCGGGCACGCTGATCATGACCTCGGGTCGGGCGAACCGGACCCGGCCGCGGACCTTGGCGATGAAGTGCGACAGCATCGCCTCGGTGATCACGTAGTCGGCGATGACCCCGTCCTTCATCGGTCGGATGGCCTGGATGTTGCCGGGCGTGCGCCCGATCATCTCGCGCGCTTCCTCGCCGACGGCCACGATCCGGTTGTCGTCGGACACGGCCACGACCGAGGGCTCGGTGATGACGATGCCCTTGCCCTGGACGTAGACGAGGATGTTGGCCGTGCCAAGGTCGATGCCGATCTTCATGAGGGGGTGCTGACGTTCCCTTCTGCGAGGCGCTCGATCCTGGCCCCGAGTTCCAGGAACTTGCCCTCGATGTTCTCATAGCCCCGCTGAACATGGTGGGCGCCGTGGATCGTGGTCGTGCCCTCGGCGCCGAGCGCGGCGAGGATGAGCGATGCCCCGGCGCGCAGGTCGCCGATCTCCACTTCGGCACCGCGCAACGGCGTCCGCCCTCGGATGACGGCATGGTGGGGGTCGGCGATGTCGATGTCGGCGCCCATCCGGCGCAGCTCGGTCATCCACTCGAGGCGGTCCTCGAAGATCGTCTCGTCCACGTGCGACGCGCCGACGGCCTGGGTCAGCAGGACCGACGTCGGCGGCTGGAGGTCGGTCGCCAGTCCGGGATACGGCGCGGTCGCGATATCGACCGCCCGATAGCCGTCGGCGTCGAGGGCGGTGCCGTCGACCTCGATCGTGTCGGTGCCGCAGGCCAGGCGCACGCCGACGCGCCCGGCGATCTCGATGAACGCGCCGAGATGCTCGCACGGAGCCCCGGTCAGGGTGATCCGGCCGCCGGTGACGGCACCGGCCACCGC
>DAIUES010000239.1:0-3175 GCA_036844985.1 Candidatus Limnocylindrales bacterium | reverse complement strand
GCCTACGGCCTGTTCAACCTCGAGCAGCGCTCGGAGCTGTTCATCGGCGCCGGCGTCGAGGTCTACGAGGGGATGATCGTCGGCGAGAACGCCCGGTCGGGCGACATGGACGTCAACCCGACCAAGGAGAAGAAGCTCACCAACATCCGGACCCACTCGCACGACGAGGCGCTGCGCCTGACGCCGCCCCGCCCGATCACCCTCGAGACGGCGCTCGAGTTCATCGCCGGCGACGAGCTCGTCGAGGTGACCCCGCAGTCGATCCGGCTGCGCAAGCGGGCGCTGTCCCAGCACGACCGCCGGCGCGAGGCGGGCAAGGCCGACGACCTTCGCCGCGCGTCCGAGCGCGATGGTGCCGCCACCGACTGACGGTCCCGGGCACGGACCGTCCGACCACGATCGGGCGGCGTCCGCGGCATCCGGACGTACAATCGCGCCCGGATGCCGATCTATCTCGACCATGCGGCGACGACCCCGCTTCGCCGCGAGGTCCTCGACGCCATGCTGCCGTACCTGACGGACACCTTCGGGAATCCGTCGTCACCGCACGCCTACGGTCGGGCCGCGCGGGCAGCGCTCGACGAGGCGCGCGAGCGGCTGGCGTCCGGGCTCCATGCCGATCCGCGCGAGATCGTCCTGACCAGCGGTGGCACCGAGTCGACCAACCTCGCACTCAAGGGCGCCGCGTGGGCAGCGAAGGCGCGCGGCCACCGGATCGTCACCTCGTCCGTCGAGCACCACGCGGTCGGACACGCGTTGCGGTACCTCGAGAAGTTCGGGTTCGAGATCGTCGAGCTGCCGGTCGATCGCTATGGCCGGGTCGATCCCGACCAGCTCGAGGCGGCCTTGACGGATCGGACGATCCTCGTGTCGATCATGCTCGCCAACAACGAGGTCGGCACGATCCAGCCGATCGATGAGCTCATCGCCCGGGTCCACACCCGCAGCGGCATCCTCATCCATGTCGACGCGGTCCAGGCCGCGCCGTACGTCGATCTCGACCTCGATGCCCTCGGTGCCGATCTCGTCTCGATCGCGGCCCACAAGTTCGAGGGACCCCGGGGTGCCGGCGTGTTGTACGTTCGCCGCGGCACGCACATCCTCGCCCAGCAGCATGGCGGGACCCAGGAGCGCCATCGGCGGGCCGGAACCGAAGACGTCGCCGCCGCCGTCGGCATGGCCACCGCGTACGAGCTGTCAACGGCCGAGCGCCCGACCGTCGTGGCACGCCTGCGGGCCCTCCGCAACCGGCTGGCCGATGCCGTGCTCGCCGTCGAGGGCGCCGAGTCGACCGGCCATCCGACCGAGCGGCTGGCGGGCCTGCTGTCGATCATCGCGCGCGGCACCGACGGCAGCGCCGTGACCGTCGCGCTCGACCTCGAGGGTCTTGCCGTGTCGACCGGATCGGCCTGCACGACCGGATCGACCGAGCCGTCCCACGTGCTGACGGCCATGGGCTATCCCGACGACGAGGCGCGCGGCGCCCTGCGGCTGTCGCTTGGCCGGACGACCACCGATGCGGACATCGACACCGCGATCGAGGTCGTGCCGCGGGTGCTCGCTTCGATGCGCGACGGGGCGGCGTCGGTCGCAGCCGATCCACTCGGGGAGGGGGTCGGCGTATGAGCCGGATCCTGGTGGCGATGTCCGGCGGCGTCGATTCGTCGGTGGCGGCCGCCTTGCTCCACGAGCAGGGCCATGACGTCGTCGGCGTGTGGATGCGCCTGCACGACGTGGCCGACACGTATTCCGAGTTCAAGAAGAGCTGTTGCTCGCTCGATGCCGCCGATGACGCGCGGCGGGTGGCCGGCCAGCTCGACATCCCGTTCTACGTCATGAACCTCGAGCGCGAGTTCGATGCCGGGGTGCTCCAGCCGTTCCTCGATGCGTATCTCGATGGCCGGACGCCGAGCCCGTGCGTCGACTGCAACACCTACGTGAAGTTCGGGGCGCTGCTCGGTCGGGCGCGGCACCTGTACGACTGCGATGCGGTGGCGACGGGCCATTACGCGCGGCGCGTCGTCGGGGCGGCTGGGCGGGCGCGGCTTCGTCGCGCACGCGACGAGGACAAGGACCAGACCTACTTCCTGTACGGCCTGCGGGCCGACCAGCTCGAGCACGCGCGATTCCCGCTCGGGGAACTGACCAAGCCCGAGGTGCGGGCAGTCGCCCGATCGCTCGACCTGGCGACCGCCGACAAGCCCGAGAGCCAGGAGATCTGTTTCGTGCCCGGCGGCGACTACCGCGACGCCCTGCGCGAGCGGGCCGGCTGGGTGCCGCAGGCGGGACCACTGATCGACGTTGACGGGACACGGGTCGGCGACCATCGTGGGTCGCCGGGCTACACCGTCGGGCAGCGTCAGGGGCTCGGGGTCGCGCTCGGCGAGCCACGCTACGTGTCGCGCATCGACCCGCTGTCGAACACCATCCAGCTCGGCCGGCGTGAGGACCTTGAGACCCGCGGGTTCGTCATCGAGCGCGCGTCGTTCATCGATCCGGTGGTGCCGACGAACCCGTTCCGGGCGTCGGTGCGGATCCGCCACCGTGCGACGCCGATCGCCGCGATGGTGCGGCCGCTCGGGGAGCGGCGCTGGGCGGTCGAGACCGACGTGCCGGTGTGGGCCGCGGCGCCGGGCCAGGCGGCGGTCCTGTACGACGGCGACGAGGTCCTTGGCGGCGGCCGGATCGCGGTGCCGTCGACGCCGTCCGCGACCGGCGCGACGCCCCGACGGGCGCTCGTCGGCGCGTGAGCCTCGAGCCGTCGCTGGTGCTGTCGGTGCTCGTCGGGATCTTCCATGCGGCGCTGTCGGTGCTGATCCGGGGGTCCGTCGGCGGTCGGCTACCGGTTCTCGCGGTCGCGTCGATCCTCGGTGCGTGGGCCGGTGATGCGATCTTCGACCGTCTGGGGCTCGGGCTCCTCACGATCGGCGACTACCACCTGCTCGGGGCGAGCATCCTCGCCTGGATCGCGATCGGGATCGTGTCCGCGATCGCCGTGCTGGGTCCCGGCCGGGAGCGAACGGCATGAGCGGCGACCAGCACCCCACGCCCCGGTTCCTGCGCGGGCTCACCCTCGGGGCGTTGCTCGGCGCGATCATCGCCGGATCGCGGATCTGGGCAAGGTTCGGGCGCAGCAAGCGCTGATCTCGAGCCGGTCCAATCCGGACCCACACCA
>DAIUES010000238.1:0-3193 GCA_036844985.1 Candidatus Limnocylindrales bacterium | reverse complement strand
GCTGAGCGACTGGCTCGCCGAGCGCGGTGTCGCGGTCATCGCCACGGACGCCGAGGTGCCGGCTGCCGACCGAGCGTACGGGGCGGGCCTGCGCGCCGTCGGGTTCCATGCCATCCCCGACATCCAGCCGTCGCGCCACCGGGTCAGCCTGGCCCTCGCCCCCGACACCGACGACGCCGCCGTGCGTGCCGGTTTCACGAAGAGCACCCGCCAGCGGATCGCCGGGGCGGAACGCGATGGGGTCATCGTCGAGCGACACGATCGCGCGGGCTGGCGCGATGGCCAGCCGCTGTTCACGTCGCCGTCCCGCCCGTTGCCCGACGCGCTGGGCGACTTCGCGACCCTGCTCGAAGGGACCGGCCAACGGCGCGGGTTCCGGTTCGGGCCACGCCAGGTGTTCATCGATTGGTGGCTGGGGGCCCACGCGGCCGGCCTGCTCGTGTACCTCGACGCCCACGACGGCGCCGATCCCGCCCGCTCGCTCGGCGGCCTCATCCTGTACCGCCATGGCGGTCGACTCTCGACCGTGCACTCGGCCGATGCGCCGGGGGTCCGCGACAGCCACCCAGGCGTGATGCATCTGCTGCGCTGGCGAGCGATCCAGCTGGCCGTGCGTGAAGGGGCGACCGAGATGGACCTCGGTGGCGTCGACATCGGGCCGGACCACGCGGAGCCTCGCGAGGGTGACCCGATGGCCGGCCTGTACGAGCACAAGCGCTCGTTCGGTGCGAGCTGGGTCGCGATGACCGGGGCCCACGAACGGGTGATCCGGCCGCGACGGTACGCGGTCGGACGGCTGACGGCCCGGATCCAGCGGTCGATCGGGCGATGACGGGGAGCGGATCCGTCCCGATGTCGCGGCCGCTCGGCGAGCTGCTCGACCGGCTGCGCGCGGAAGGCCGTGTCCGGGGCACCCGGCTCGACGACCGGCCCATCGCCGCCAGCGAGCTGGCCGCGACCGCGCTGACGGGGGTGACCCAGGACTCGCGGGCCGTCCGGCCGGGGATCCTGTTCGTGGCGGTCTCCGGCCAGCAGGCCGACGGGCACGACTTCGTGGCTGCTGCGGTCGAGGCTGGCGCGGCGGCGGTGGTCGTGGAGCGGACCGTGGCCGGGGTCGCCGCGCCGCAGGTGCTCGTCGATGCCGTACGGCCGGTCCTCGCCAGCGCGGCGGCCTGGTGGTACGGCGACCCCTCGCACGCCCTTACGGTCGTCGGCATCACCGGGACGGACGGCAAGACCACGACGGCCTACCTGGCGGTCGCCGCGCTGGAGGCTGGCGGACGACGGACCGGGATGATCGGGACCATCGCGACCCGGATCGGAGGGCGCACCGAGGCGCACGACGTCCACGCCACCACCCCCGAGGCACCCGAGCTCCAGGCGTTGCTGCGGGCCATGGTCGACGCCGGTGACGAGGTGGCGGTGGTCGAGACCACGTCCCACGGGCTGGCGCTCGAGCGGGTGGGCTCGATCGCCTACGACGTGGCGATCCTTACCAACCTGACGCACGAGCACCTCGAGCTCCACGGCACGTGGGAGTCCTACCGCGACGCGAAGCTGTCGTTGTTCGACCGGCTCCGGGCGGGCCGCGCCGTGACGAAGCCGCAGCCGGTCCGGGCCACGGCCATCGTCAACCTCGACGATCCGTCGGCTGGCGTGTTCATCGGCACCGCCCGCGATGCCGGCGCCCGGGTGATGACCTACGGGACCGAGCCGGCGGCAGATGTGCGGGCCACCCGCGTGACCGAGGACGGGCGCGGGCTCCACGCCGCGATCGAGACGCCCGGCGGCGGCGCGACCATCGACCTGCAGCTCGGCGGCCGGTTCAACGTCCACAACGCGCTCGCGGTGGTGGCGCTCGGCGATGCCCTCGGGCTGGACCCGGTCGCAGTCCGGACCGGCCTCGCCAGTCTCGCCGTCGTGCCCGGCCGGATGGAGCGCATCGAGCTCGGTCAGCCATTCGGCGTGGTGGTCGACTTCGCCCACAGCCCCGCCTCGCTCCAGACGGTCCTCGACCTGCTCGCACCCCGCGCGGCGGCCGCCGGCGGGGGATTGATCGCGGTGTTCGGCTCGGCGGGCGAGCGCGACACCGCGAAGCGGCCGCAGATGGGCCGCATCGCCGGTGAGCGGGCCCGGCTCGTGATCGTGACCGACGAGGACCCGCGCGGCGAGGACCGCGACGCCATCCTCGACGAGATCGCCCGTGGTGCGGAGACCGCCGGGCGCCGCCGCGGCCAGGACCTCCAGGTCATCGCCGACCGGCGGGCCGCCATCGCCGCCGCATTCGATGCCGCCCGACCCGGCGACATCGTGCTGCTGGCCGGCAAGGGCCACGAACGCTCGATCATCGAGGCCGATGGGGAGCGGCCGTGGGACGAGCGGGCGGTGGCCGAGGAGATCCTCGCGAGCATGGGCTTCGGGTAGCCGCTGCTATCCTTGCGGCCCATGGCCGCCACGACCCCACGCACGAGAACCGCCAGCGCGGCGCCGGCCGCGGCGACCGGCTCGACCGGTGTGACCGCCACGACCCGGTCGCCCGCCAAGGCCGTGTCGCGGACCCCGACCAAGACCGCGTCCAAGTCCGCAACCGGGACGGCGTCGGCGGCGGTCGCCAAGCCCGCTCCCAAGCCCGCTCCCAAGGCTATCCCCAAGTCCGCGCCCAGGCCTGCCACGACGACCGACACGCGGCCGCGCGCTGCCGGCTCGACCCGTCGCGGCCCGCGTCGTCCGTCGCCGATGAAGCCGGCCGGTGGCGACGTCGACCTCGAGTTGTTGCGATCGGCGCTCAAGGCCGTGGTCCTCGAGCACCACCCGACGGCCGATGTGGTCGCCTTCGACGCCGCGTTCGACCTTGCCGTCGACGCCCATGCCGGGCAGACGCGCGCCACCGGTGAGCCGTACGTCGTCCATCCGATCGCCTCGGCCCAGATCCTGGCCGAGCTCGGGATCGACCCGGTGGCGATCGAGGCGGCCCTGCTCCACGACGTCCCGGAGGACACCGACTACAGCCTGACCGACATCGAGGAGCGGTTCGGCGCCGAGGTCGCGCACCTCGTCGACGGGGTCACCAAGCTGTCGCGCTTCAGCACCCATAGCCACGAGCAGCAACAGGCCGAGAACATCCGCAAGATGCTGCTGGCGATGGCCGAGGACATCCGGGTCGTCCTCATCAAGCTCGCCGACCGGCTCCACA
>DAIUES010000237.1:0-3231 GCA_036844985.1 Candidatus Limnocylindrales bacterium | reverse complement strand
AGGTGAACGCCCCGTAGATCATCGGCGCGCCCGGCCGGACCAGCTGGGCCAGGGCCACCAGGAAGAGGGCCTCGGCGTTCTGTTGGGCGATCGCCCCGGCCAGGGAGACCGGGCTCATCGCGCCGGCCAGCGTGAACGGCGTCGCCACGACCGGCTGGCCCCAGGTCGCCATCTCGATGAGGCCGTCGCTCATCGGGCCGTCGAGCCGGAGCGGCGAGTTGGTGTTGATGATGGTCATCAGCGACGGCTCACGGATCAGCCGGTCGCGGTCCACGCCACGGACCAGCGCGGCGACCTCGAGCGCATCGTCGACCACGACCCGGCCAGTCCCCAGGCAGTGCCACGTCTTGTCGAGCTCCGTCGCGAACACCCGGTACTGGTCGAGATGGCGGGTCTCGACCGGCAGGTCGGTCGGCTCGAGCGGGCCGCCACCCTCCTGGTGGAGCACGTCCAGCGCGCCGATGAGCCGGACGTAGTCGGTGAAGTCGGCGATGGTGCCCGGGCGACGGCCACGGTCGAGGTCGCTGACGAACGCCGGACCGCCGACCGCGCAGAACACCACGTGCGACCCGCCCAGCACCACATCGCGCTCGGGGTTGCGGGCGTGCAGCCGGAACTCGTGCGGCGCCAGCGCGACCAGCGCCTCGACGTGGCCCGGGTCGAGGCGGACCCGGCCGGCCGAGCGATCGACCCGGGCACCCGCCCCGACGAACGCGTCGAGCGCCCGAGCGCCGAGGACCTCCATCCCGATCTCGGCGAGGATCCGGAGCGAGGCCTGGTGGATGGTCTCGACCTGGTCCGCGGACAGGATCTCGATCGGACGGTACGGGTTGACGAGCCGCCGCCACGGGAGCTGCTCGATACCGCTCGCCACGCGGCGCGGTCGACGGCGGGGAGCGTCCGGACCGGTCATCCGCCCGATGCTACCCGGCCGGGGGGCGCGTTCTCACGTGCGTCTCATCCGACCGGCCTGCAATGGCCCCGGACGGCACGGCATCGCCCTGCCCGCGCCGGCGTAACAGGTAGGCTCACCGACATGCATCTGCTCGTCATCGAGGACGACCCGCGGCTCTCCCGCCTGCTCAAGCGGCTGCTCGAGGACGACCGCCACCTGGTCGAGGTCGCGACCGACGGTCGCTCCGGCCTGGAGCTCGCGGAGGATGCGGCCGGCATCGACTGCGTCATCCTCGACATCGGCCTGCCCGACATGAGCGGCCTCGAGGTCGCGCGCCGCCTGCGAGCAGCCGGTTCCGAGGTGACGATCCTGATGCTGACGGCCCGCGACACGGTCGGCGACCGGGTCACCGGCCTCGACGCCGGGGCCGACGACTACCTCGTCAAGCCCTTCGCCTTCGAGGAACTGTCGGCCCGGCTGCGAGCCCTGGCCCGGCGCGGCAACCCGGTCGGGCGGCGCACGACGCCGACGCTCGCGGTCGGGCCGATCAGCCTCGACGAGACGGCTCGCCGGGTGACCGTCGACGGCGCGCCGGTCGACCTCAGCCCGCGCGAGTTCTCGCTCCTCGAGTGCCTCCTCCGTCACCCAGGGCAGACCCTGTCGCGTGACCAGCTGCTCGACCAGGCCTGGCCGTTCGGGGTGGCGGTGACCCCGAATGCGGTCGACGCCTACATCCACTACCTGCGCGACAAGCTCGGTGCGGCCGGGCGCTGGATCGAGACCGTCCGCGGGGTCGGCTACCGGCTGGCCGATGGCTGACGGCGCGCGCGGGGACGCGGGCCCGGTCGTGGATCCGGCCACGGCGGTCACCCCGGCCGAAGCCCGCCTGCTTCGCCGGGTGCGCCTGAACCTGGGCCTGTGGAGCGGCGGCGTCACCCTGGCCGTGCTGCTGGTGCTCGGCGCGGTGCTGTTCGTGGCGGTCGATCGCTCGCTCAGCGCGTCGGGGACGGCGGCACTCGTCGCCCAGGCAGATCGGATCACCGGCGGTCGTCCGGATCCCAACGACGACCTGCCCCCCGGCGGTTTCATCTTCGGCGGTGGCGCGTCCGGCACCTTCAGCATGGTCGTCGACGAGCGTGGCGAGGCGGTCGGCCCCGGGGCGCCCGCATTCCCGCGCGGACTGCCGGTGATCGAGTCGATCGCGGCCGTACGATCGACCGGCGCTCGTGACATCCGCGAGGCGACGATCACGACGTCGACGACGGTCGACAGCGACGGCGGGCAGGACACCGCCACCTCTGAGGTGACGACGCCGGTCCGTGTCCTCACCGATCCGGTCATGTTCCGTGGCCGCCAGCTGTACCTCCAGATCGTCGGGGACCGCACGAGCGAGGCGCGGACGCTGCGCGTACTCGTCCTGGTGCTGCTCGTCGGCGGCGCCATCGCCCTGCTCGCGGCGTCGGCGATCGGAGCGGCCTACGCCAGCCGGGCGCTGATTCCGATCCGGCGGTCCCTGGTCGGGCAGCGCGAGGCCCTCCGCCGCCAGCGCGAGTTCGCGGCCGACGCATCGCACGAGCTGCGGACGCCGTTGACGGTGATCCGCGCCAGCGTCGACGACCTCGAGCGCCACGGCAACGAGCCGGTCAGCCAGGTCGGCAGCGCCTTGACCGACATCCGCGACGAAGTCGACCACCTGACGTCGATGGTCGAGGACCTGCTCCTCCTGGCGCGTTCGGACTCGGGCGCGGTCGCGCTCGAGCGGGTGTCGGTCGACCTCGGCGACGTGGCCTCGGACGGTGCCTCGGCGCTGACCAAGGTCGCCTCCGAGCGGGACGTCGCGGTGACCGTCGACCCAGCGCCTGCCGAGATCGTCGGCGATCCCGCCCGGCTCCGCCAGTTGGTGATGATCCTCGTCGACAATGCCATCCGCCACTCCCCCGCCGGTGGCGCCGTGACGGTCCGGGTCCGGTCCGAGGCGGGCTCGGCGACGCTCGTCGTGGACGACGTCGGCACAGGGATCGAACCGGACGACCTGACCCGCGTGTTCGACCGGTTCTACCGGGGGGCGGGGGCAGCGGGTGGCGGGACCGGACTCGGCCTGGCGATCGCCGCCTGGATCGTCGAGCGCCACGGCGGCCAGATCGCCGCAGCCAACCGCCCCGAGGGTGGTGCCCGGTTCACGATCCAGATGCCTCTTAGATAGGACCGCGTCGTCGCTACGCTTCGCGCACGATTGCGCTAATAGCCAGTCTTCGCCGCCCGGCTCGCCGGCGGCGACCGTCAGCTTGACCACCGTGCCCGAGTCGTCGACCACGTAGCTGCGCACGACCGCCGCC
>DAIUES010000236.1:0-3238 GCA_036844985.1 Candidatus Limnocylindrales bacterium | reverse complement strand
GAAGTCGGGCTCCTGCTCAGGGCTGATGGTGTTGATGTAGCGGGTCTGTGTCAGCGGCGGCAGCCCGATCTGCAGTTGACGGGCCCGCTTGAGCAGCTTGTAGACGAGAAAGCGCGCGCGCGTCTCGCCCGACTGTTCCACGACCTGGTCGAGCGACGCGAGCCAGTCGTCGGTCTCGTCGGGGTCGATATCGGGAAGCTGGTGCTTGAATTCGTCGAAGTACATGCGGGCTGGGCTCCAGGGCGACACGCGGCCGCGATCATCGTAGGGCGGGCGACCGCCTGCTGGGGGTTGTGACTCGGGTACAGCTCATACCGGCTCGAGCCGGAGAGTCAGGTCGAGGACGCCGGCGCGGACCATCTTCGGTGTCGCCTGGTCAGTGGGGTACTTGCGCAGGAAGCCCTGGGACGTGCGCTCGATCGACGCGGGGTCGGTGGCCGGGATGGCCGTGGCCTCGATCCTCCGTCCATCGACATGGAGCGCGACCGCCGGGTTGGCCAGCGCCTCCCGGTACCAGCGCGCATCGGGGCCGCGGTAGGAGCGGATGTAGACATCATCGCCGTCCACGACCGCCCAGATGACGGTGCGGTGGACGGGACCGTCCTGGCCCGTGGTCTCGATCTCGACCTCTTCGGTCCGATCGATCAGGGCGAGGTCGTCAGCGTCGAATGACATGCCCAAAGCGTAGCCCAAACGCCCTGGGCGGGCCGCCGCGGGCCTGACGCGGGCCGATGAGCGGCGGGCAGGAGCCACCGTGGGATCGGTCGCGCCATGCGCACGGCCCCGGCTGTAATGCCGTTGTAACCGGATTGCAAGGTCGGGCGGCCATCGACGTCAGCCGTGCGCCGCGATGCTGGAGTCTGGTCAGGCTGTCGGGCTTCGGTCCCGAGCCGGCCGACCTCCTCGAACGACCATCAAGGGAGAACCACCATGTCCGACCATCGCGATACCGTCGTCGTCAAGGACGGCGGCTCGAGCTCGAGCCTGATCCTCGCCGTCATCGTCATCCTCGTCGTCCTCGCCGGTGCCTGGTATTTCCTGATGGGTCCCGGCGCCAACACCTCGAACACGGGCAGTGACATCAACGTCAACGTCGAGCTGCCCAGCGTCGCACCCGCCGGTTCCTGAGTCCGGACGAACGTCCGGCGTTCGATCCGAGCGAGCGTCGGACGTGACGGTCCGGGCCGTGTCCGTCACCATGGCCAACGGAGGTCCACCTTGAGTACCCAGCCGCTCGTCCTCGTTGCCGACGATGAACCACGCATCACCAAGCTCGTGTCCATCGCCCTCGGCGAAGAGGGCTTTCGAGTCGTCACGGCGAACGGCGGAGAGGACGCCCTCCAGAAAGCCGAGGAGGTCCGCCCGGACATCGTCCTGCTCGACATCGTGATGCCCGACCTCGACGGCATCGAGGTCATGCGCCAGCTGCGCGAGCGACGGCCGGTCGCCGTCATCCTGCTCACCGCGAAGGGATCGACCGCCGACAAGGCCAAGGGCCTCGATCTCGGGGCCGACGACTACATCGCCAAGCCGTTCCATCCCGACGAGCTGGCCGCGCGGGTCCGTGCCGTCCTCCGTCGATCGTCGGGAGCGAGCCCGGGCTCGGGCGTCCTCGCCTTCGACGACATCGAGATCGATCTGGAACGGCGGATGGTCAGCCGCAACGGCGAGCTGGTCCAGCTGTCGCGGACCGAGTGGCTGCTTCTCCAGCACCTCGCCGCCAATGCCGGCAAGGTCGTGCTCCACACCGAGCTGTTGACCAAGGTCTGGGGGCCCGAGTACCGCGACGACCTCCAGTACCTGCGGGTGTGGGTGTCGCGGGTGCGCCGCAAGCTCGGCGCCGAGCCCGGCGAGCCGGGCCGGATCAAGACCTTCCAGGGCATCGGCTACCTGCTCGACGTCGAGCCACCGGTGCCGCCCGAGACGGTCGCGCCAGAACCTGTCCCCGACGAGCGGTCCGCGCTCATCGGCTAGCTCGGAGGTCGCCGCGGCGGTGCGGGTCGCCGCACGCAGGTGGTGTTGCCGCGGCGGTGCGGTGCGCACGCAGGCGGCCGTTCGCATGTGGTGCTGCCCCGAGTGCCGATCGCTCGATACGGCTGAACGCCGATCAGGGCGACCGTATGGCGCCCGGGTGTGCTCCTGACCGATACCGACCGGTCGAATGTCCGGACCCGTGCGCATTCGGCCGGTTCGCGGGCCTCCGACGTCCCGAATCCGGCGCTGGCGGCCCGCCCGCCCAGCTGGAGCCGCCATACGGTCGTGGTGATCGTCGTTGTTCATGGTCGCGCTGCGACGACTCGCGACGGCCCGCGCTGCGACGACTTGCGACGGCCCGCGCTGCGACGGCCCGCGCTGCGACGATCCGCGCTGCGACGACTCGCCGAGACCGGCTCGCCGCCACGGCCCGCCAAGACCGGCTCGCCGACACGGACCTCGTGGAGACTGACCGCCGAGTGCCGAGGCCGCCCCGACCGCACCGAAGGCCGGGGTCGCCACGGCCTGCTACGCTCGGACCGATGCAGCGCTACGACCCGACGACGGCCCTCGTGATCGTCGATGTCCAGAACGATTTCGCCGACCCGGGGGGCAGCCTGTCGGTCCCTGGCGGCGAGGCGGTCGTCCCGGTCATCAACCGCGAGATCGCCCTGGCTGAGGGGGCCGGTGCGCTGGTCGTCGCCACCCAGGATTGGCATCCCGACTCGACCCCCCACTTCGCCAAGGATGGCGGCATCTGGCCGGTCCATTGCGTGGCCGGATCGTGGGGCGCGGAGCTTCACCCTGACCTTGCCATCGCCGAGCTCGCCCCAAGCGTGCGCAAGGGCGTGAACGGCGAGGACGGCTACTCGGGCTTCACGATGCGCGACCCGGTGACCGGCGACGAGCGGCCGACCGAGCTCGATGCGACGCTGCGCGACCACGCGATCGCGCGCGTCGTCGTTGTCGGCCTTGCGACCGACTACTGCGTGAAAGCGACGGCCATCGATGCCGCCCGCCTCGGCTACGAGACGGCCGTCCTGACCAACGCGATCGCGGCCGTCGAGCTGGAAGCTGGCGACGGCGAGCGCGCCATCGAGGCGATGCGCGCCGCGGGTGTCGGTCTGTGGCAGGCGCGGATGCGCTGACCCGGTCCGTGCACATCCACCTCGTCGACGCCACGTATGAGCTGTTCCGCGCCCACTACGCGCCCCGTCCGCCGGTGATCGGGCGCGACGGGATCGTCCTGTCCGGCGTGTCGGGC
>DAIUES010000235.1:0-3311 GCA_036844985.1 Candidatus Limnocylindrales bacterium | reverse complement strand
GCGATGCCGACCGACCTTTCGCAGCTCGCGACCTACGACTGCGTGGTCCTCGTCGACGTGCCACGCACGCGTCTGAGCGACCGCCAGCTCCGCACCCTCCCGGTCTACGTCCGCGACATCGGCAAGGGCCTGGTGATGATCGGCGGCCCGGACTCGTACGGCGCCGGTGGCTACCAGAAGACGGCACTCGAGGAGACGCTGCCGGTCGACATGGGGGTGCGCGACCGGCAAAAGCAGCCGGACGTCGCGCTCGTCGTCGTGATCGACCAATCCGGGTCGATGGCCGCCTGCCACTGCAACTCGTTCAACGGCGGGGCCGGCGGGGGGACCGGTATCGGCGGCGTGCGCAAGGTCGATATCGGCAAGGAGGCGATCCTGCGTGCGGCCGCGGCCCTCACCGAGCGCGACGAGCTCGGTGTCGTGTCGTTCAACGAGCAGGCGCACTGGGTCGTGCGGACCCAACCGCTGGGCGGCGTGACCGATCTCCAGGGATCGATCGCCGGGATCCAGCCGATCGGCCAGACCAACATCTTCGCGGGCCTCGAGCAGGCGGTCGAGTCGCTCGAGGGCGCGACCGCGACGCGCCGCCACATCATCCTGCTGACCGACGGCTGGTCGAGCTCGGGCCAGTACGACGCGATCATCGCCCGCATGAAGGCGGCCGGCATCACGCTCTCGACGGTCGGCGCCGGGGGTGGCTCGAACCCGTTCCTGCAGGGCCTCGCGCAGCAGGGCGGCGGCCGGTTCTACGACGCCGCGAACCCCGGCAGCATCCCGGACATCTTCCTCAAGGAGACCCAGCAGGTCTCGGGCCAGCAGATCATCGAGGAGCCGTTCTTCCCGATCCTCACCTCGTCTTCGCCGATCCTGCGCGGCCTCGACGACGGCCTGCCGCGTCTGCGCGGCTACAACGGCACGACCGCCAAGGCGGCGGCCCAGACCGTGCTCGTGACCGCGCGCGACGATCCGCTTCTCGCGCAGTGGCAGTACGGCCTGGGACGGTCGGTGGCATGGACGTCCGATTCGACCGGGCGCTGGGCCCGCGACTGGCTCGGCTGGAGCGGGTTCTCGCGGTTCTTCAGCCAGCTCGTGTCGTGGACGTTCCCGGGCGAGGAGACCGGCGGCATCGAGGCCGGCTTCGATACCCAGGGCGGCCAGACGACGCTCCATGTCGAGAGCGTCGATCCCGATGGCTCGCCACGCGACTTCTATGCGACGTCCGCGGTCGTCGTCGGGCCGGACCTGACCCCGCGGTCGGTCCCGCTCGTCCAGATGGCGCCCGGGGTCTACGAGGCGCCGCTCGGCGAGATCGAATCGGGTGCCTATCTCGTACGGATCACCCAGACGCGGCCGGGGTCGTCGGCGCTCGGGCGAACGCTCGGGCTGGTCGCGCCGACCGCGGCGGAGTACCGCTTCCTCGGCCCCAACGAGCCGTTCCTCGCGGCCCTTCGAAGCGCGACCGGCGGTGCCGAGGTGGTCACCCCGCTCGATCCGTGGATCCACGACCTGCGGACGACGTCGCGATCGACCGACCTGTGGCCGGTCCTGCTCGTCCTGGCGCTGCTGCTGTGGCCGCTCGACATCGCCCTGCGACGGGTGTCGATCGGGCGTCGCGAATTCGCCTCTGCGGGTGCCTGGGTCCGCGCTCTGCCGGCGCGTCGCCGGGCTGTCGCCCAGCGGACGGCGACCGGTGCATCGCTGCTCGCCACCCGTGGGCGGGCGACCTCGGCCGAGACCAGGGCGGCGCTGCGCCGACCGGCCGCGACCGACGGCGCGGCGGCCGTCGCGGATCTCGCCGCGGACCGACCCGCATCGGTCGTGGAGGTGCCGACGCCGTCGGTCGAGCCGAGCCCGGCCGCTGCGCAACCCGCCGCTCCCGCCCCGACCGCCCCCTCGCCCGACCCGGACGGCGGCGCCGACACCATCGCCCGGCTGCGCGACGCCAAGCGCCGGGCCCGCAAGGGCTGACCGCGGACCAGAACCCTCAGCGGCGGGGCAGCCCGCCTCCGGGCGGCAGGTCCTCGATCACCGGCCCACCGCCATCATCGGGGACGGCCGTCGACCAGCGCGACCCGGCGACGCGACCCGGACGGCGCGCTTCCGGCTCAGATGCCCCGCCGCCCATCCCGAGCCCGCGGATGACCACCGCGGCGAGCAGGGCCAGCGCGGCAAGCAGCGCCCACGGCAGGCGCCGATAGTCGACGCCGCCGATGACCGACACGTCGCGGACCGTCCGATTGCCCGAAACGTCGGTGGCGCTGACGCGGATCGTCTGGGGCCACGGGGCGAGGGTCGTGTCGAACGTGAAGCGCCCATGTCGATCGAGCTCGAGCGGTGCCAGCCCGTCGACCGCCACCGTCGACCCCGGCTCGGCGGACCCCGACAGCGTCGCCTCGGCCGGCCAGACCGGTGACAGGTCCGGCACGTCGAGCGACAGGGTCGGGCCGATCGTGTCACGGCTGACCACGCCGACAGCCGGGATGCCGATCTCGCCCCAGTCGTTGATGGGTACGACATGCATCGCCCAGCGCCCGGCCCCGGTCCCGTCGGGCAGCCTGACATCGGCGAGCGACATCCGGACGAACGAGCCGTCCCTGCCCGATTCGAGCCCGGCCGGGACCGGCACGCGGCCCACCCGCCCGGTCTCGCCGGTGGCACCCGACGGGTGCAGCGCGGTCGACGCCGAGCCGCCGGAACCTGGCTCCGGCCCGGCGGCCCCCTCCGCCAACGCGGCGACCAGCACGAACAGGCGCGTCCCGGTGAAGCCCGGCAAGGTGGTCGTCGAATCCGACCCGGTCGTCGGGTCGACCGACGCGCGCGGGATCGGGAAGTCGCGGAAGTAGGTGAGATCCCGCGCTCGAACCTCGGACAGCGCGAACGGCACGGACGCGCCATGGCGCCACCAGCCGGCCGGCCCGCCCGACCACGGTGTCGGGGCCTGCGGCAACCCAGCGGCGGGATCCCAGGCCAGGCCCGCCGCGACGAGCAGGCGACGCTGTCCCTCGATGGGCATGACCGCGACCGGTCGCGTCGCGAGCCACGCGGCACCCGGGCGCAGGGAATGCTCGCCGCACGGCAGGATGGCCGCCGGCACGACGAGATCGGGGCAGCCGGGGCGAAGGGCATCGGCGATCCATGCGGCCGCTGGAGCGGAACGGGCTGCCGCCGCCCGGGTGGCGTCCGTGATCGACTGACGGCGCGGCCCATCGAGGTCCGGGCCGCGCAGGGCCGACCCGGCTTCCACCGCCAGCCGGTCCTTCCCGACGCGGCGGACACGGGCCGTAGCCAAGCCGCCCTCGCCGCCGATCTCG
>DAIUES010000234.1:0-3312 GCA_036844985.1 Candidatus Limnocylindrales bacterium | reverse complement strand
GAGGGGCCACGCACGTTCGTGGCGGGAGTGTGTCTGGAGCTGACGTCGGAGACCGGGCCACGCCCCCGCGCCACGCCCCCAGATCACACCCCGGGTCCCCACCCCTCCCGGTACGGTGCCAGGTCGAAGGGACGCAGGCGCGCCGACTCGGTGATGCCCGGGATGCGGCCGCGTTTGGCGATCGGGCGGCCGTCGATCTCCTTGATATCGCCGGTGAAATCGATCGGAGTGGCACCGCTGATGTACGACCCGACCGCGTACGAATCGACCGGCGCGCCCGCATCGCGGAAGTAGCGCACGCGGTCGGGATCGAGCCCGCCCGACACGACGATCTTCACGTGGTGGAAGCCTTCCTGATCGAGCCGTGCGCGCACCTCGTGGACGAGGTCGGCGGTGACGCGACCACGCTCGGACGGCGTGTCCAGGCGGATCCCGTACAGCTTGTCACCGAGCGCATGGGCGACCCGGAGCGCCTCCTCGGCCTCGTCCTTGAACGTGTCGACGAGCACGATCCGCGCGACATCGGGCTCGAGATGGCGGTCGAACGCCAGGGCGGCCTCGACCGTGTCGCCGAAGATCAGCACGAGCGAGTGGGGCATCGTGCCGGTCGGCGACAGACCGGCCAGCCGCGCGCCGGCCGGGGTCGACGCCCCGACGCAACCACCGACGATGGCCGCGTAATCGAGCACGTCGGTGATGTCCGGGTGGACGTGCCGCGCGCCGAAGCTGATGACTGGATCCGGGGCGGCGACGTCGACGACCTCACGAGCGGCAGTGGCCCAGCCGGTCGACTGGGCGAGCATCCCCAGCATCGCGGTCTCGTACAGGCCGAATTGGCGGTATCGGCCGCGGATGCGCAGCACCACCTCGCGCGGACCGATGCGATCGCCGTCCTCGAGCGCCTCGACGCGCGTCTCGGTCGGGTCCGCGTTGGCGAGGACATGACCGAGCAGGTTCTTGGCCTCGTCGATGCCGCACAGGACCGCGTCCCGCCGGGTGAAGACCTCCATCGTCACGATCGGGTCGAGACCCTCGGCCGCGAGGATCGTCTCGGCGCGGGCGAAGTACACGTCGGCCGAATCGCCGGACAGGATCTCGTGCGATGGACGAGAGCGCTGGATGCCCATGTCAGTCCGGCTCGGCTCCTGCGGCAAGGGGGTCGGTGGGCCGTGACCTCGGATAGCGGGTCCGGCCGGTCGCTGGTGCGCGGCAGTGTAGTCGATGCCTCGTGGTCGATGTCTCCGGTCGATGCATCGGCGGTGACGCCGTGCGCTCGCTCAGCTGCGGATGCGCGTCGCCTGCATCAGCGACCGTCGACGACGGCGTCGTCGGCGACGCAACGTGGTGATGGCCAGCGCGGCCAGCATCAGCAGCGCCACGGTGATCGTCCCGATGCTGAACGCGCGGCCCTGGCCGACCGCCTCGGCCGTGGTCCACAGCCGGGTCGCGCTGTCCGCTGCCGCAGCGGACGCCTCGAGCTCCCCGCGCCCGAACGCATCGCGCGCGGCGCTCACCTGTGTCTCCGGGGTCTCGCCCCACAGGCCGAGGGCGACGAGCGGCGTGACCTCGGCGGGTCGGGCGGCGACCGCCGCGGTATAGCGGTCGATGGTGTGCAGCTCGGCCGCGGCTTCCGCCCGGGCGTCGTCGAAGCCGTCATCGTCCTCGAATGCCGCACGCAGGCCGGGGGGCGCGACGAGACCGGCACCGGCGGCGGCGGCGGTGACCTCGGTCCGCGAGGCGAGGACCGCGTCGGCCCCGTCGAGCAGCATCGTCGCGTCGTCGAACTGCCACGCCCGCATGGCATCGCGGATCGGCCGCGGCAGGCGCCAGTCGGCGGCCTCGGCGACGACCTCGGTGTAGCGCTGGCGCGCCGCGGCGCGGGCATCGAGCAACGGCAGGTCCGACGGCCGGGCGACCCAGGTGCGCCACAGGTCGTCGAAGACCTTGCCGGTCCGACCCTCGAACAGGTCGAGCAGGCCACGCCAGTCGGGCGGGGCCGCCCCGACCTCTTCGCCACCGCTGGCCGGTTGATACGCGCCGAGGCGATCCGCGGCGTCCGCCCAGACCTTCTGGAGTCCCGCTGCCCCGGCCCGCTCGGCGACCGCCCGTGCGAACACCAGCCCGGCCGCGTAGGCGTAATCCTCCTGCGCGACGTCTTCGGTGCCGACCGGTCCCCAGGCGTTGAGCGGGATGCGCGCCGCCTCCTTGGCCTTGGTCAGGACGTCGGCCTGGACCTTGATCTTGAGGTCGCTCGCGGCGGCCGCCCCGTAGTACGACGCGAAGGCCTCCGACGCCCATCGATCGGCCAGGAGTGCGCCGTTGAACCAGGCGTGGGCGGCCTCGTGGAGCACGACGAAATCGTCGGCGTAATAGGCGATCTCGACGCGGCCCTGGCTCGGATCGAACAGGCCGGCGTAGCCGCCGGTCGTCCGGCTCACGGCCTCCTGGACAGTGAGCGGCTGCGGGTAGTCCGGCCACGGCAGCCCGATGCGGGCGCCGAGCGCCGGCAGCGCCCGATCGAGCAGTCCGCCGACGCGCTTCGCCCACGGTCGATCATCGGTCCACGCTCGCAACTGGAGCTCGACCGGCACGTCGAGCACCGTGGTGGCGATCTTCGAGTTGCGATACGCGCCGGGCCGGTCGGCGACGAAGTAGGCGAAGAAGTCGAGCGGCTTGGCGAGCGCACCGGTCCGAAAGATCGTCCGCCCATCGGCCGCGGTCGACGGGGCCTGGAAGGTGCCGATCTCGGTCGTGACGTTGAAGCCTTCCGGGAAGACGACGGTCGCCGACGCGCCGGGCGTGGCGTCGCTGGCGAACGCCCAGACCGGGAACGACACGAGCGAATCGCCGACCCGCAGGTCGCGCGCCGGGGCGCCACCCGGATCGGCGAGGTTGAAGGTCAGGCGGTAGACGGCCGACCTGCCGCTGCGCAGGCGGCTCCCGAAGTCGACGCGGATCCGCGTGTAGTCCTTGGTCTGGCGGAGGATGCGCACCGATGGACTGCCCGCCCCGGCGGTGGTGACCCGGACGGTCGAGGCGCGCGGCAGGATGTCGAGGACCGCGTTGTCGAAGTAGTAGAGCGTCGTCTTCGTGTCGGTCAGCCGATTGGTCATGGTCATGTCGACGCTGACTCGGACGCGCTGCTTGGCGGGTTCGACGTCGTAGCGCGCGGCACCGACGACGGTCAGGTCGGGCGTGGCGGCGCGCACGACCGCTGGCGCGGTCGGACCGACCGGAGCCCAGACGAGACCGAGCGCTGCCACGACCGCGAGCAGCAGGACGGCCGGACGCAGGCGGGTCATGGGGCGGGTT
>DAIUES010000233.1:0-3368 GCA_036844985.1 Candidatus Limnocylindrales bacterium | reverse complement strand
CGGACCGACGGTCGTCGCCCGAGCTGGCGGGACATGGCGGATCCAAGGTCGCGCAGGGCAGCGGCGTCGCCGGCCCGGGCCAGTTCGATGACCTCGGCCGGCCGCCGTCCGCGTGGCAGCACCACCGCGACGATGTGGGCGGCCGGACCGTCCGGGCTCGCCGTCATCGCCAGCTCCTGCAACCGTGCCATCCGGCGTGGCTCGCTCCCGGGACGATCGAGCGTCTCGTGCAGCAGCAGCGTCCAGAACGCGTCGTCCGGGGCGGGGACCCGCTCGCCATCGGTCACGCGCGCCCGTGCGAGGACCCCGTCGGCCAGGCCGGAGGGCCACTCCTGCCAGCGCCCGTGGTCGAGCCGGGTGACCATGTCGAGCCGGAGCCAGCGGTCCCCGACCGGGTCGTACCCATGCAGCCAGCGATGGCTGCCATGGCCCAGATGGCGCACCGCGATCCAGCCCTCGCCAGCGAGCGCGCGGATGGCCGTCGGCAGGTCGCCCGGCGCGATGAGGATGTCGTCCTCGAGGCCGTCGCCGCGGTCGCGCAGTCGACACCACCGGACACGGGCGCGATCGAGCCGCGCGGTCGCCTCGATGAACCGTCGAGCGAGCGTGTCCCGGTCAGCGGCGGACGCCGGGGCGGCGGGCGCGGGATCGTGGGGAGCGGAGTCGTCCGCCCCGGTCTGGGCTTCGGCGTCGACGGACGTCACGGCACCTTTCGTCGAGTCGTCTTGGGTCGGCGGCAGGCCGACCGGAGGGAGCGACGATACAATGCCGCGCCACGAACGACCGTGGACGGAGGCGACGCACAGTGACGATCCCGCGCGGCCCATCCGACCACGTCGACGATGCCGCGGTAGAGACCGCCCGATACCACCCACCCGCTTCGCCGTCGCCGCCGCCCGGGCCGCGTCGTCGTGCCCTCACGGCTGCTCTGGTGATCGTCGTGCTCGTGGCGGTCGGGCTCGCGCTCGGCAGTTCGCTGTTCGGACGCGCACCGCAAGCGAGCGGTCCGCCGGCGACGGGTGCCATCGGCGACGCCTCGAGCCATGCGGCCGGCAGTCCGACGCCCGCGATCGCCTCTGCGAGTCCCACCCCGACGGGCAGACCATCCGCGGAGCCGGCCGGCAGCCCGTCACCGTCGGCCGACCCGACGGCCGCGGTCGAGCGCGGCTATCTGGTCACCCGGGCCGAACTGGTCCAGCGCGCGGACCTCGCCCGCCAGGGCGTCCAGCCCTACCGGGCCGCCGTGGCCGACCTGCTCGCCTGGGCCAGGCAGGCGGTCGAGACCCACCCGAAGCCGGCCAAGCGATTGCGCATCAAGGGGACCGAAGGCCCGTTCGTCGACGACACGGCGACGGCGTACGGCCTCGCGCTCGCGTCGGTCGTGTCGGGCGAGGCGCGCTACGCCACGGCGTCGAAGCGATTCATCATGGGGTGGGTCGACACCACGACGTCCACCCGCGACACCTGTCCGAACGACGGGGCGTGCCAGACGTCGCTGATCATCAGCCGGACGGTGCCCGGCTTCGTGTTCGCCGCGGACCTGCTCGCGGGACCGGACGGCCTGACCCCGAGCGAGGACGACCGGTTCCGTACCTGGCTCCGCCGGGTGATGCTGCCGACAGCCTCGGAGCTCGGCAACAACTGGGGGGATGCGGGGACGTTCACGCGGGTCGTCCTGACGGACTACCTCGGGGATCGGGCCGGGTTCGATGCGGCGATCCGCAAGTGGCGCGCGCTGCTCGACGAGGTCCGGCGCGACGGTCACATCCCGGCCGAGGTGGCACGTGGCCGCGCCGGACTCAGCTACACCCAGGAGGCGCTCGACTACAAGGTCGCGGTCGCGGTCATCGCCGAACGCCGCGGTGTCGACCTGTGGACGGCCGAGGGCGCGCGCGGCGGGACGCTCAAGCGGGCGGTCGACTACCTGGCGCGCTACATGCGCGACCCGGCCGGCTGGCCCTGGTACGACGGCGTCCGGCGTCGTGCGCCGAGCCCGTTCTGGGAGCTGGCCTTCGCCCATTGGCGCGATCGCGACTACGTCCGACTCGTCGAGGAGCGCCGTCCGCAGGGCGTGCTCGGCCATTCGGCGATCCGCTGGACGACGCTGACGAACGGAGTCCCGACCCGTTGATGGGCGGTGCGCCGGGGCACCACTGAAATGTCCCCGGCCCGACCTCCCGCGACCACACCGCACCACACTGGACGGTGGCGGGTCCGGTGACCCGGTGGTAGCATCCCGCCAACGTGCGGGGGTTCACAACCCACTCCGACCCACCCCCAGGACCTCGGTCGAGCGGTGATCCAGGCGTCAGCACAGGGCGTCTTCCGACCCAGGTCCGGTCGTCCGTCATGGCGGCGCGCCCCCGCACGGTGATCGCCCCACAGGAAGGGGACCGCGGACATGCGGCTGAAGGCCACTCCGTTGTCGATTCGCTCCACGTCCAGCGAACCGTCGACCACCGAACCCATCCGCCCCGCAGCGCGCCGCAGGCGCATGCGCGAGATCCTCGCGACGATCCCGATCGTCCTGCTCCTGCCACTGCTCCTGCTGCCCTTCGCCGGCACCTCGGCGGTCACCAGCGGGACCCTGATCATCAATCAGACGGAGCTGTCGACGCGACCCACCTCGGGTGCGGCCTGGGACGCAATGGTCAAGATCGCGCGCGGGTCGTGGGGAACCCCCGACCTCACCGACCAGAACAGCCAGCATGGTGTCCGGGTCTTCGCCGGCGCGCTGGTGTCTGCCCGCCTTGGGGACACGACCCTGCGGACGAAGGTTCGCAACGGGATCATGGCCGCCATCGGGACCGAGCGGGTCGGTGCCAGCAACAGCACGCTGGCCCTCGGCCGGCAGCTGAGCGCCTACGTGATGGCAGCCGACATCATCGACCTGTCGGGGACCGATGACGCGACCTTCCGAAGCTGGCTGAGTGGCATCCGAACGCGCATCCTGGGCGGCCACTCCATCTGGGATTCGCTCGTCCACACGAGCGAGTCGTCCGCGAACAACTGGGGCGCCTTCGCCGGCGCGTCGCGCATCGCGGCCTCCCTCTACCTCGGCGACACGGCCGACGTCGCGCGGGCGGCCAAGGTCTTCCAGGGATTCGTCGGCGATCGGACAGCCTACGCCGGGTTCCGGGCGTTCGGTTCCGAGGCGCTGTCGTGGGCCTGCTCGAGCGCCTCGGCGACGCCCATCGACCCGGCCTGCGTGAAGTCGGGCATCAACGTCGACGGCGCCATCCTCGAGGACATCGCGCGTGGCGGGAGCCTGCGCTGGCCGCCCGGTGACAGCGGCAAGTCGTACATGCTCGAGTCGATGCAGGGGCTCGTCCTGCTCGCGCGGCAGGGGCTGTGGGCCCAGAGCGCGG
>DAIUES010000232.1:0-3415 GCA_036844985.1 Candidatus Limnocylindrales bacterium | reverse complement strand
CCGACGCCGGCGCCGACAGCCAGCCCCTCGCCGGTTCCGAGCCCGACCCCGACGCCCACCGCCAGCGGGCCGCCGACGCCGACTCCGACCCCGGCACCGAGCGGCCTGCCGACCCCGGAACCGACTCCGCTGATCCCACGGATCCTGCCGCCGCCGGTCGTGTGCCCCATCCTCGACGTCATCGACCCCTGCCCATGACGCTCGTCCGGATGCGGTCGGATCGGGACCGGACGTACCATCGCAGCCTGCACAGGAGCTGCCCAGCCCATGTCGACTCGCCCCGAGCTGCCCCCGAACGTGCGTCGCCTGGTCGACGAGATCGAATCCGAGATCGGTGAGACCGACCTGGCCATCGACGACATCACCGGCTCGCGCGGGCGCGAGCGTGACGGGGAGGCATCGACCGACAACGGCAAGGTCGAGGCAGCCGTTCGCGAGATCCTGGTCGAGATCGGCGAGGATCCGGACCGTCCGGGCCTCGTGGGGACGCCGGAACGCGTCCACCGGATGTGGACCGAGCTGACCGCCGGCTACCACGTCGACCCCGAACGGCTCATCAACAACGCCATCTTCGATGTCGCCTACAGCGAGATGGTCATCGTCCGCGACATCCCGTTCTATTCGCTGTGCGAGCACCACCTGTTGCCGTTCTTCGGCTCGGCCGCGGTCGCCTACATCCCGCGCGGGCGGGTGATCGGGCTCTCGAAGATCCCGCGCATCGTCGAGATGTACGCCCGACGCCTGCAGGTCCAGGAGCGCATGACCCAGGAAGTCGCGCAGTTCCTCCAGGATCGGCTCGAGCCGCAGGGCGTCGGCGTCGTCATCGAAGCGACCCACCTGTGCGCGGTCATGCGTGGCGTGCGCAAGCCGGGCACGATCATGACCACGTCATCGGTGCTCGGGCTGTTCCGGACGCGGGACCGGACACGCTCGGAGTTCCTCGATCACCTGGCGCGTCGTTCGAAGGTCGAGGGCTGACCGCCGGGTCGTGACCCGGGGTCCACTTCGGCCGGCCGGCATAGGGTCGGCCGTCGAGCCCCAGGCCGGGCCCAGCGCCCCCGGCCGGGCCGTCGGGCTCCATGCCGGGCCCCAGCGCCGCCGGCCGGGCCGTCGGGCCCCAGGCCGGGCCCCAGAGCCCCAAGTCCGGCCCCTCAACCCGTCAGCGTGCATGGGACGGGCGAACCAGCGAACGAACCGGTCGGGATGGCCGCTCAGCCCTCGGACGTGCCGCGGGGTGCATCAACCAGCGATCGAGGGGCCGTTTGGCGGGTCTCGATCGCTGGTTCGCCCGTCTGATGCAACGCGGGCGGTCGACCTCCCGGCCGTCGCGCGCCTGACCCGGACCGGCCGTGCACGATCTGGCCCCCCCAGTGCCCCAGGCCGCGCCCCCGGGCCCGAGGCCGGGCCCCGACCTGCGACCGTGCATGAAACGGGCGAACCAGCGAACGGCGCGGTCAGAATCGACGCTCAGCCCTCAGACGTGCCGTCGGGTGCATCAGCCAGCGATCCAGGTGCCGTTTGGCGGGTCTCGATCGCTGGTTCGCCCGGCTGATGCAACGCGGGCGGTCGGCGCGGGCGGCGCCGTCGTCGGGGTCGGCACGGTCGGGCAGGCCCTTCGGGACGGGCAGGCCCTTCGGGACGGGCAGGCCCTTCGGGACGGCGGACTGTCGAAGCCGGGTGTGTCACCGTGCCTCGGCGCTCGCGTACGATACGGCCATGACCGATCGACCACTCAAGGTGCTGATCGCCAAGCCCGGCCTCGACGGCCACGACCGTGGCGCCAAGGTCCTCGCGCGCGGGTTGCGCGACGAGGGGTTCGAGGTCGTGTACACGGGTCTGCGTCAGACGCCCGAGATGGTGGCCACGGCCGCGCTCCAGGAGGACGTCGACGTGGTCGGCCTGTCGATCCTGTCGGGCGCCCACATGACGCTGGTGCCGCGGATCACGAAGCTGCTCAGCGATGCGGGCATGACGGACGTGCTCGTCACGGTCGGCGGCATCATCCCCGACGACGACGTGCCGGCGCTTCGCGAGGCGGGCGTCGCGGCCGTGTTCGGGCCGGGAACGACCATCGCGTCGGTCGCGGACTTCCTGCGCGAGAACGCGCGTCCCCGAGACTAGGTGGGCGACGGCGCGCGCCCCGAGGCGGCAAGCGAAGAGGCCGCGCGCCCCACCGCGGCAAGCGAGGACGACGCGCGCCCCACCGCGGCAAGCGAGCTCGACGAACGCGCCGCGACCCTGGCCGACGCCGCAATCGCGGGCCAGCGACGCTCCCTCGCCCGACTGCTCACCGCGGTCGAGGATCGGGGGCCGCTCGCGGAGGCTGCGCTGCGCCGGCTCTACCCGCTGGCCGGACGGGCACACCTGGTCGGCATCACCGGACCTCCGGGCGCCGGCAAGTCGACGCTCGTCGCGGCCCTCATCGGGGAGGTCCGCGCGATGGGACGTCCCGTGGCGGTGGTCGCGGTCGACCCATCGTCGCCGATCACCGGCGGCGCGCTGCTCGGCGATCGCGTGCGGATGCAGGCCTACGCCGACGATCCCGACGTGTTTATCCGTTCGATGGCGTCGCGCGGCCATGCCGGCGGGCTTGCCTCGACCACGACCGCCGCGGCTGCCGTGCTCGACGCTGCCGGTTTCGATCTCGTGCTCATCGAGACGGTCGGGACCGGACAGAGCGAGGTCGAGGTGGCCGCGACCGCGGACACGACGGTCGTCCTCGAGGCGCCCGAGATGGGGGACGAGGTGCAGGCCATCAAGGCCGGCCTGCTCGAGGTGGCCGATATCGTGGTGGTCAACAAGGGCGACAAGCCCGGAGCGCTGCGCACCGCGGCGCAACTGCGGGCGATGCTGGTGCCGAGCGTGGCTCGATCGACGACGGGCGACCGACCGGCGCCCAAGCGCCCCGAGGTCCTGGTGACGACCGCTTCTACCGGAGCCGGCGTGCCCGAGCTCCTGGCTGCCCTGGATCGCCATCGACTGCGCGCTCGCGAGGGGCCCACCGACGGGCCGCGAGAGCGTCGTGCCCGGGCGCAGATCGAGGCGATCCTGTCCGACCGGCTGGCCCAACGACTGCGGGCCGGCGATCTCGCATCGCTCACGTCGTCGGTGGTGGGCGACGTCGCCGAGCATCGGCTCGACCCGTACACGGCCGCGGATCGGCTGTTCGCCGAGATCGTGCGGAGGTCCGACTGAGCCCCGAGCGTGGTCGTGGGGCTACGATGCCACGCATGACCGACATCGAGGAGGTCTTCGTTGCCGGCGCGGGCCTGATGGGCCACGGCATCGCCCAGGTCCACGCCGCGATCGGCAAGACCGTGGTCGTCTACGAACCGGACCTGGCGCGGGCCCAGGCCGGTGTCGAGCGGGTCGCCGGGAACCTCCAGCGCGCCGTTGACAAGGGCCGATTCGACGC
>DAIUES010000231.1:0-3420 GCA_036844985.1 Candidatus Limnocylindrales bacterium | reverse complement strand
CGATCTCGCTGCTGTGCATCCGACGCACCCTGGCCGATGGCCGGCTGGTCGGGCTTGCATCGGGCCTCGGTGTAGCGACGGCCGACGCGACCTATGGGGCGGTCGCCGCGTTCGGGCTGACCGCGGTCACCGACGTTCTCGTGGACTGGCGGCGAGCCCTCGGGCTCGTCGGTGGAGCCTTCCTGCTGTGGCTGGCGTGGCGGACGATTCGCACCGTGCCCAGCGAGGTCGCGACGACGTCGGGCCTCTCGAGCCGCCGAGGGCTCGCCGGCGCCTACCTGTCGATCCTCGGCCTGACGCTGACCAACCCGATGACCATCCTGTCGTTCGCCGCCCTGTTCCTCGGTCTCGGGATCAGCGGTGACGACGCCGCCGGTGCCGCCGCGCTCACCCTGGGCGTGTTCGCGGGGTCGGCGGCCTGGTGGATCGGCCTCGTCATCGTCGTCGGGCTCGTGCGCACGAGACTCAGCCGCTCGGGGCTGCGCCGGATCAACGTGGTGTCGGGCCTGCTGATCGGGGCATTCGCGCTGGTCGCCCTGGGCTCGGCGTTCGTCGGTCCGGCGGTCCCGGCGTGAGGTTTGCCGGCGTCGGCACGATGCGGAACAGCCGCACCTCGCCGATCCCCGCCAACCTCACCGGCGTGACGGGCTCGGTCCGGTGTCCCGACCCGGCGATGGCCTCGCGCACGGCATCGGTCACATAGAGCTCGCCGCTCGGGGTCACATCCGAGACGCGGGCGGCCATGTTCACCGTCGCCCCGAAGACGTCGCCGTCGCGACTGATGAGCGGGCCCGCGTGCAGTCCGATGTGACCGGGCGGCAGGCCCGCGGTCGGCAGGGCCGTCAGCGCTTCGAGGCAGGCATCGACCGCCTCCGTCGCACCGCCGAACCGCACGAGCACGCCATCGCCGAGCAGCTTCACGACGCGCCCGCCGTGACGCCCCGCGATGTGCCCGACGACATCGGCAAGACGCAGCGCCACCGCGGCAGCGGCCTCATCACCACGCTCGGTGGTCAGGCGCGTGAAGCCGGTCAGGTCGAGGAACGCGATGGCCGGCAGCACGGACCGCTCGGGGACCAGGCCACCCTCGGCCAGGATGCGTTCCGTCTCGTCGACGCTGTAGGCGTCGATCGCTCGGCTCATGTGCTGGCTCGCAAGCCACGCGGCGAGCGTGCCCGCTTCCCGCGCGATCCGGGCCCATGGGGTGAAGACCCGCTCGTAGTGCGCCCGCTGCGGCAGCCCGGCCATCTCGGCGTCCTGCTTCGCCACGACGTCGGCATACACGCCGAGGGCGGCCTCGGACGCCCGCTGGGTGGCATCGCCGAAGCTGCGGACCGCGCGCAGCGCGAGGTCGGGGTCGCCTGTCCGGTCGAGCGCGTCGAGCCAGTCGGCGATGAACGCCTCGTCCTCGGCCGACAGCACGGAATGCGCGTCAGGCTCCGCCAGGCCGAAGGCCTGGAACAGACGTTCGAGCATCGGGGCGAGCCGGCCGAGGGACGTCCGGAACTCGGCATAGGTGCGGTCCGACGGCGACCCCGGCGGCGGGTGCAGCTCCTCGTAGTAGCCGAAATCGACGCTGCCCTGGCGTGCCGCCTCGACGAGCGCATCGACCGGGACGCCGGCGGCGGCGAACGCGTCGAGCACCCGCAGGCGATGGATGTCGCCCGACCGGTATCGACCGTCGTCCAGCGGGGTCAGGACACCGCGTCCGGTGAGGGCGGTGATCCGTGCGGCCGAGGTGCCCGCGCGCGCCGCGAGCTGCCCGGCACTGAGCGAGGCCGGGGCGTCGTCGCGGGCCGGCGGTTCGGACATCGGCTCAGACCGTATGCGGCGCGGGGGCCGACGACATGGCTTCGATCTCGGCCGTGAACGCGCGCCAAAGCGCAGCCTGGTCGACGGGGTCCAGCCAGGTCGATGCGATCCCTTCGATGGCGATGGCGGCCAGCTCGTCGAGATCGAAGCCCTGGGCGATCCCGAGTGCCGCGTACTCGCGACCGAGATCCCAGTCCATCATCCCCGGGTCGTCCGTGTTCACCGTCTGGAGCACGCCGGCGTCGCGGAACATCCGGAACGGGTGATCCGCCAGCGACGCGTACCGGTTGGCGATGACGACATTGCTCCACGGACAGGCCGTCAGCGGGATGCCGTCGCCCGCCACCCGCGACATGAGTTCGGCGTCCTCAGCCAGGGCTACGCCGTGGTCGATCCGCTCGACGCCGAGCACGTCCAGTGCGGTTCGGATGTTGGCCGGCCCGGCTCCGACCGCCTCGCCCGCGTGGAACGTCCGCCGGAAGCCGAGCCGACGCGCGCTGGCGAACGCTGGCTCGAATCCTGCCAGGTCGATGCCCAGCTCGGTCGAATCGGCGCCGATGCCGATGACTCGTTCGGCCCTGCCCGATCGCCGCAGGGCGCCGAGCGCCTCCACGAATTCCTGGCCCGCGGCCGGGCCGTACGCGCGATCGATATCGCCGATGAGGAAGCATCGAACATCGGTCGTCGCCTCGGCACGCTCGATGCCGTCGGTCAGCCCTGCCACGATGTCATCGAGGGATCGGCCGGCGGCGAGGTGACGGGCGGGGGTGAAGAACATTTCGCGATAGCGCAACCCGTGGGCAGCACCATCCAGCAGGGATTCCTCGGCGATGCGCGCCCAGTCATCGCGATCGACGACCGTCTCCTGGACGAGCCAGAAGATCGACAGGAAGGAATCGAGCGAGTCATAGAGGTAGAGTTCGGTCGGGTCCTCGACCGGCAGCGGTCGCCCGGCCTTGTGCGCCAGCTCGACGACGGTCGCCGGCCGGACCGTGCCCTCGACATGACAGTGGAGCTCGACCTTCGGGAGCCGGTCGCAGGCGGCGGTCATGGCAGGGTCGGCGCGGGATCGGTCGCTCGGGGATCGGTCGCTCGGGGATCGGTCGCTCGGGGATGGGTCGCCACTGCTCGCGAGGAGGGCCGCCATCGGTCAGCCCGCCCCTTGTTGGTGCCGAAGCGCCCGCACGACAGCGATCATGGCCAGTCCCACGATCGCGCCCGTGATCGCCCACGCGAGCAACGTCCCGACGACGATCGGGAGAGGCACGACCAGCCACGTCCCGTCGAAGTCCGGGCCTTCCAGCGTGAGCGGCCGGCGAAGGACGTACGCCATGGCCCAAGCCACCGCGCCGCCGAACGCAGCGATCGCGTCCAGGCGACTGATTCGAGTTCGTGCGACCGCGATCAGAATCCCGAGTGCGATCGCCGAGGTGATGATCGCGCCCGACGACCCCTCGGTCGGAAGGCCGCCGCCGCGCACCGCACAGCGGACGGCGGTCACGTTAAGTGGACCCAGGCACGCCCCGATCGTTCCGCCCCCGAGCAAGAGTGCAGACAGCGAGCCCACGATCCCGACGATCGCTGCCGCGACGGCCCGGCGCTTGGTTG
>DAIUES010000230.1:0-3438 GCA_036844985.1 Candidatus Limnocylindrales bacterium | reverse complement strand
ACTCGCCGAGGAACTCGGGCCGGTGAAGCCCAAGGTCATCACGATCTCCAACTTCATCGACCTGCAAGAGATGGTCGCGAAGCTCAAGGCGGCCATCGAGGGGTGAGCGAACGCCGGACGATGTCCGGTGGGGGAGAGGATGGCCGCCTGACCGCGGCTCACGACAGACAAGGTGGTGGATCGTGGATCAACTGACCTACATCATCAACTGGATCGCCAAGGACATCTTCGGCGTACCGGCCTATCTGGTCGGGATCATGACGGCGATCGCCCTGATCGCCTCACGCAAGGGGCTCGGCGACATCGTCGGAGGCTCGCTCAAAGCGACCCTCGGCTTCATCATCCTGGGCATCGGCGCTGGCGCGGTCATCGGGGCGTTGAACCCGCTGGGCGCCCTCATCACCGGCGCCTTCGGGGTGGAAGGTGTCGTTCCCACCAACGAGGCGATCACCGCGATCGTCAGCAACATCCCCGACGTCGCCCAGAACGTCGCGTTCGCGATGTTCCTCGGCGTCATCCTGTCGCTCATCATCGCCCGGTTGACGCCGCTTCGATACGTCTTCCTGACCGGTCATCACATGCTGTTCATGGCCACCGTGCTGACCGTGGTCCTGTACAACGCCAAGGTCGATACGACGATCCTCATCCTCGTGGCCGCGCTCGGGCTCGCGACGATGATGGTCATCATGCCGGCGTTCGCACACCCGTGGATGAAGAAGGTCACCAACAACGAGGCGGTCGCGATCGGCCACTTCGGCACGTTGGGCTACATCGCGGCCGGGTTCACCGGTCAGGTCGTCGGCGGAGGCTCGAAGAGCACCGAGGAGATGGAGTTCCCGCAGGGCCTCCGGTTCCTGCGCGACCCGATGGTCGGCACGGCGGTCGCGATGATCGTGATCTACCTGCTGCTGTCGATCATCGTCCTCGCCCGCCTCGGCGAAGGCGCCGCGCTCCAGACGGTGGGCGACGCCATGGGCGGCTCCGCCGCCGGTGCCTCGGGTGGCGCGCTCGGCTTCCTGACCGTGATGTTCAACCAGGCGCTGATCTTCGGCGGCGGCGTGGCGGTCATCCTGCTCGGCGTCCGGACCATCCTCGGCGAGATCGTGCCCGCGTTCGCGGGGATCGCGGAACGGGTCATCCCCGGTGCGGTCCCGGCGCTCGACTGCCCGATCACCTTCACCTACGCCCCGAACGCGGTGCTCGTCGGCTTCCTGGCCAGCGTGCTCGGCGGACTGGTCGGGTTCGGGATCCTGTGGGCGGGGCTCGGTGCGGCGCTCGTGATCCCGCTCATCCTGCCCGGGATGATCCCGCACTTCTTCACCGGCGGAACGGCCGGCGTATTCGGCAACGCCACGGGTGGCCGCCGCGGCGCGGTCGCCGGAGGCTTCGTCAATGGGCTGATCATCACGTTGTTCGCGGCCTTCCTCGTGCCGGTCATGGGTGCCATCGGCTTCCAGGGCACGACGTTCGGTGACGCGGACTTCCAGTGGTTCGGCTTCCTCGTGGGCAACATCGCCAGGATCGAGGGCAACGTGGCCGCGATCGGCGTCGTCGTCCTGTGCGTGGTCCTGCTCGCTGTCGCCATCTGGTGGCAGAAGCGGTTCGTCGACACGGGTTGGGTGCCGGGCGGCACGCCGACGCCGGCGGCTGACGCCGTCGTCGAGGCGACGCCCACCACCGCCTAGCCGGCGGCACACCACGGCCGCCCGGGGTCTCTCCCGGGCGGCCGACAGGAGTCCATCATGACCTCCAGGGACGTCGTCTTGCGCGACCGGTACGGCCTCCATCCCCGTGCCGCGCGGCGGATCCAGGACGCACTCAAGGAGTACGCATCCAGCGTCACCGTCGAAAGCCTCGAGGGTGGCTCGCCGCCGGTCGATGCCCGGGGCATTCTCGCCTTGATCAGCTCGGGGATCCGAGCGGGCGAGCGGGTCCGGATCACGGCCGACGGCCCAGACGAGGCCGAGGTCCTGGCCAGCCTCGGCGACCTGCTGGAGGCGGGGGTCGACCATCCATGAAGCGCATCCAGGGCGTGCCGGCCGCTCCCGGCGTCGCCCGCGGTCCGTGGATCCTGCTCGAGGCTGCGTCGGTCCCGGCCGGCGGACGGATCGCGCCGGAAGCGGCCGTCGACGAGGTCGCGCGCCTTCGCTCCGCCGCCGAATCGGCGGCCGTGGAGCTCGAGCGCATCGCCGGACGGATCGGGGACGACGGCCACCCCGACGAGGCGGCCATCTTCGAGGCACAGGCCAGCATCGCCCGCGATCCGGCACTCGCGTCCATGGCGGCCGATCGCATCGAACGCCAGTCCGAGGACGCCATCGCCGCGATCATGGGAGCGGCCGCCTCGTTCGCCGATCAGCTGCGCGCGCTCGATGACGAGTTGCTCGCCGCGCGGGCGGCCGATGTCCTCGACGTGGGACAGCGAATCACCCGTCGCCTGGCGGGCCGGCCGGACGCCCCGGGAACGAGCCTCGATCGGCCGGCCGTGGTGGTCGCCGAGGACCTGGCGCCGTCGATGACCGCCACGCTGCCGCGGGAACGCCTCCTCGGCATCGCGCTCGAGGGTTCCTCGCCGACGGCCCATGGTGCCATCCTCGCTCGGGCGTACGGCATCCCGGCGGTCGTGGGGGCGGCCGGGCTCATCGCCGGGATCCAGGCCGAAGGCGATGGTCCGTCAGCCGCCGAGATCGCGATCGACGGCCGCAGCGGCGAGATCATCCTCGATCCCGATACCGCGACCCGGGCGCGGTTCGATGGCAGCGCCCAGGAGGGCCGGCGCCGCCACGATGCCGACATCCGCGACGCGGCGCAGCCGGCGGAGACCCGCGATGGCACGACCATCGAGCTGCTCGCCAACATCGGCACGCCGAACGAGAGCGACCCTGCCATCGAGCTGGGAGCCCACGGCGTCGGGCTGTTCCGCACCGAATTCCTGTTCATGGAGCGGACCGCTCCCCCTTCCGAGGACGAGCAGGTCGCTGCCTACGAGCAGGTCGTGCGGGCGTTCGCGCCACGACCGGTCACGATCCGCCTGCTCGACGTGGGCGGCGACAAGCCGATCCCGTACCTGCCGATCGAAGCGGAGGCGAATCCGTTCCTCGGCGTTCGCGCGCTCCGCCTCGCCTTCGACGATCCAACGCTGTTCGTCACCCAGCTCCGAGCGTGCTACCGGGCGGCGGCCGCCGGTCCGATCAAGGTCATGGCGCCGATGGTCGCCGATGCGGGCGACGTCGACCTGTTGCTGCGACTCGCGGAAGGGGCCCGCGCGGCGCTCGTCGCCGAGGGCCAGGCGATCGGCGACGTCATCCTCGGGGTCATGCTCGAGATCCCGGCGGCGGTGCTGGTCGCCGACACGTACTTCGGCCGGATCGGCTTCGCCAGCCTCGGCACGAACGACCTGCTCCAGTACACGCTCGCGGTCGACCGCGGCAACGCCGC
>DAIUES010000229.1:0-3443 GCA_036844985.1 Candidatus Limnocylindrales bacterium | reverse complement strand
CCTGCGTGGCCAGCAGCAACTTCCGCCGATCGACGCTGTCGGCCAGCGTGCCCGCCACCAGCGCGAACGCCAGGATCGGCACCAGCTGGACGGCGGTCAGCGCGGCGATGGCCAGCGTCGAGCCCGTCAGGGCGTAGACCTGGAAGGGCAGCGCGAGCCGGGTGATCTGGTTGCCCATCCCGCCGATGGCCTGGCCGGTCCACAGCCAGCGATAGTCGCGGTCGCGGCGCAGCGGCTCGACGTCGAGCAGGAATCGACGGACGCCGGGTCTCAGATGACGTCGCGCGCCGCAGCGCGGCGTCCGTCAGTGGCGCCGCTCACGCGGCGGGCGGGTCCTCCGGGTCCTGCGTTCGGCCGGCCACGACCGCGCGACGCGGTCGACCGATCTCGGGGCGTTCGGCATCGCGGCGTGCCGGCTCGCGGCGATCGGCCTCGGGCTTGCCCGGTCCGACCGGTGCCCGGGCGCGCGTGCCGGATCCGGCGTTCCGTGGCTGGCCCGCCGACGCGTGCTGGTTCGAGCGCTTGCGTCGTCGCGGGGTCGTGGGCGGAGGTTCGGCTCGCCCGAGCAGCCCCGCGACCTCGGCCGCGACCCCCGTTCCGGCCGTGCCGGTTCCCCGGTCAGTGCGAGCCCGCGACAGCAGCGCCGGCGCATCGAGGTTCAGACCAGGTCCGACCGGGGTCAGCCGGCGCGGTCCGAGCGGGTCGGCATCGATGACCTCCAGCTCCTCTTCGACCGGTCGCGCGTCGCAGCGGTAGCAGCGGGCCATGCGCAGCTCGTTGACCGACCGGCAGCTGGCACAGACCCACATCGCGGCCAGGTCCGGACCGGCGATCCGGCGTCGGGCCCGCGGCTGGACGATGAATCGATAGAGCAGCCAGCCGACCGTCGGGCCGGCCAGCAGGAACACGGCGATGAGTGCGCCGGGCACGGTCGCGGCACCAGCCTGCAACCGCGCGATCCAATCCGCGATGTCGACCTGCATCTCGTTCGGTTCCCCCTATCGAGAGTCGCAAGACTACACCGGACCACGCGGCCCGCGTCACCCCATCGGCGGACCCTACTTGTCGCGTTCCGCCGCGTTCGTGAGGGCCGCCTGGGCCGCCGCCAGGCGGGCGACGGGGACGCGGAACGGCGAGCACGACACGTAGTCGAGGCCGAGCGCCTCGCACTTGAAGATCGACGCCGGGTCGCCGCCGTGCTCGCCGCAGATGCCGAGCTCGAGGTCGGGCCGCGTGGCGCGGCCCTTGTCGACCGCGACCTGCATGAGCCCCGCTACCGCGTCGTCGAGGGTCTGGAACGGGTTGACCGGCAGGATGCCGTCCTCGACGTACTTGAGCAGGAAGCCCCCTTCCGCATCGTCACGACTGAACCCGAACGTCATCTGGGTCAGGTCGTTGGTGCCGAAGCTGAAGAAGGCCGCCTCGGTGGCGATCTCGTCGGCGGTCAGGGCCCCGCGCGGCACCTCGATCATCGTCCCGAACTTGTAGTCGAGGGCCACATCGGCACCGGCCGCCGCCTGGACCGCCTGTGCCTCCGCTTCGAGCAGGGTCTTGGTCTCGCGCAGCTCGTTCACGTGGCCGACGAGCGGGATCATGATCTTGGCGATCGGATTGCCGCCCGCCCGCTTGACCGCGATCTGGGCGTTGAGGATGGCCCGCGTCTGGATCTTCACGAAGTCGGGGATCATGATCCCCAGCCGGCAGCCGCGCAGGCCGAGCATCGGGTTCTGCTCGTGCAGGCTCTTGATCGTCGCGAGCAGGACCTTGTCCTCCTCGCTGGCGCCACCGGCATCCTCGGCGCGGGTCACCTTGACGAGCTGGTCCTCGAGGTTGGGCAGGAACTCGTGGAGCGGCGGGTCGATGAGTCGAACGACGACCGGCAGGCCGTCCATCGCCCGGAAGATGCCCTCGAAATCGCCCTGCTGGAGCCGCTCGAGCTTGGCCATCGCGGCGTCGAAGCGCTCGACGGCGGCCGTCTCCTCGGCCGACAGCGACTCGCCGCCGGCACGCTTCGCCTTGGCCCGGGTCGCGAGGTTGGCGACGAGGATCGCGTCGCGCACGATGTCGAGCCGTTCGCCCTCGCGGAACATGTGCTCCGTGCGGCACAGGCCGATGCCCTCGGCGCCGTAGCCGCGGGCCTGGGCCGCCTCTTCGGGCTTGTCGGCGTTGGTCCACACGCCCATCCGACGAATCCCGTCGGCATAGCCGAGGATCTTCTGCAGGTCGGGCTGGTCCTCGAACCGGGCGCTGACCGTCGGGATGGCGCCGAGGAAGACCTGGCCGGTCGCCTCGTCGAGGCTGATCTCGTCGCCTTCCTTGAACGTCACCCCGGTCACGTTGCTGGTGGCCGACTTGCCCGCGTAGTCGACGATGAGCTCGGCGCAGCCGGCCACGCATGGCTTGCCGATCTGGCGCGCGACGACGGCTGCATGGCTGGTCGCGCCGCCCCGGGCGGTGAGGATGCCCTGGGCCACGGCCATGCCGTGGAAGTCGTCGGGCGAGGTCTCGATCCGGACGAGGACCACGCGCTCGCCGCGATCGACCCACTCGACCGCGGTGTCGGCGCTGAACACGGCCCGCCCCACGGCGGCTCCCGGCGAGGCGTTCAGCCCGCGCGCGATGCGTGTCGCGCCGGCCAAAGCGGCCGGATCGAACTGGACACGCAGGAGCTGGTCCACCTGGTTCGGCTCGATCCGGGCGATCGCCTCTTCCTTGGTGATCGTGCCTTCCTCGACCATGTCGGCGGCGATCCGGACGGCCGCGGCGGCGGTCCGCTTGGCACTCCGCGTCTGGAGCATGTACAGCCGTCCGCGCTCGATCGTGAACTCGAGGTCCTGGACGTCGCGGTAGTGCGCCTCGAGCTGCTGGCCGATGCGCTGGAACTCGGCGAACACCTCGGGCATGTCGGTCGCCATCTGGGCGATCTTGGGCGCCGTCCGGATGCCGGCCACGACGTCCTCGCCCTGGGCGTTGGTCAGGTACTCGCCGAAGAGCACCTTCTCACCGGTGTTCGGGTCACGGGTGAAGGCCACGCCCGTGCCGGAGTCGTCGCCCATGTTCCCGAAGACCATCGTCACGACGTTGACTGCCGTACCGAGGTCGTTGGGAATGCCCTGGTTCTTGCGGTAGTCGGCGGCGCGCTTGCCGAACCACGACGCGAAGACGGCCTTGATCGCCAGGTCGAGCTGCTCGGCGGGATCCGTCGGGAAGTCGCGGCCGGTGTCGGCCCTCACGACGTTCTTGAACTCCTCCACGAGGGCCTTGAGATCGTCGACCGTCAGGTCGGTGTCGCGGGCGTCCTTCCCGTGGGCGTGCTTCCTCGCCTCGAGCGGCTCGTCGAAGCGCTCGGCCTTCACGTCCATGACGATGCGGCCGAACATCTGGATGAACCGGCGGTAGGCGTCCCAGCCGAAGCGTTCGTTGCCGGTGAGCTTGACCAGCCC
>DAIUES010000228.1:2307-3467 GCA_036844985.1 Candidatus Limnocylindrales bacterium | reverse complement strand
TAGACGCCGGGCTTGGCGACCGCCCCGACGATCTCGGCGACCAGCATGCCGCTGCCGCCGTCCCGACCGACGGTTCCGGCATCCGTTGTGGCTCGCGGACCATCTGCGACCGCCAGCGGCGAGGCACCGTCCACGACCGCTACCGCGTCGCTGCCCCCGAGGATGACGACCGCGGCGACAGCCGCCGCGGCGAAAGCGGCGACCGCCAGGCCAAGCAACCCGAGTCGACCCGCATCGAGGCGTACGAGCGTCGTCGAGCCCGCTCCCGACGCGCCATCACCGTCCTCGGCCGAAGGCGCGGCGCCCACGCCAGAAGCAAGGTTGCCGGTGGGTGGCGCATCGATCACCCGCCAGGGCGGCGTCGTCGAGGTCGGTCCCATATGGATCGCTCCGCGGCAGGCAAGGCGTGGCGGTCCGCGGGCAAGCCGACGTCCCGGCCACGTAGGGGGCACTTCCGACGCGGCGGGGACGTCTGGCGGCAATGTAGCGACGGGCGCTTAGCTGCGACTTACCTGCGCCGGACCGGTCGGGCTCAGATCCGCTCCCAATCGACCCAGCGCGATCCGTCCCACCAGCGGTGCCAGGTCCTGCCGTCGCGACCTGGCGCGAACACATCGATCCGGTCGGCACCCCACGACGATGCGGCCGGGGTCCCGGTCAGCTCGCCGCCGAGCGATTCCCACGGGTGCCAGGCCGTCCCGTCCCAGTAGCGGTTCCACAGCGCCCCGTCGTCGAAGATGGCGAAGACCTGGAGTTCGTCGACCGCCCATGCCGTCGCGGCGGGCGGGGACGCGAGCCGACCACCGAGCGACTCGGGCGGTGACCACGAGCCAGACATGAAGACACGGTGGACGAGGCCTGCGTCCTCATCCACCGTGAAGAGATCGATGCGATCGGGACCCCACGACACCGCTGCGCTGGCGCGGGGAGCGGCATGCTCGGGCATGCCGAAAGGTTACTTGCCGGCCGTCAGGGCGCGACCGAGGTCATCGGCGACGCGCGTGTCAAGCCGGCGCGTGGCTGCGGCACTCGCACGGCTCAGGCCGGCCAGCGTATGCGCGAGGCCACGTCGCAGGGCCGAAGACTGGTCCAGGTGACCGGACCGCGCCAGGATCACCTGGCGCTCGTCACGTGCCTCGGAGGCTCGCTGGGCGGCAAGG
>DAIUES010000228.1:0-2297 GCA_036844985.1 Candidatus Limnocylindrales bacterium | reverse complement strand
GTTCCTTCCGGGGATCCCGGTCTAACGGGCGTGTGTATCAGGCAGGCGATCTCGGGAGTCGGCGCCAAGCACGATCGAACTTGTCCCCAATACGATCAAACCGGCGACCACAACGAGGAGGATGACGATGGCTTCCATATGGCCGATCCTTCCCTTCGACTGCTACGGGCCGTAACCCGTCTTTGATTGCTAATCAGTTACTACGACGAATCTACAGGGTTGCGCGTAACCTGTCAACTGGTCTACAGTGGTTATCGCCATGACAACAGCAGCCGCTCCCCGGGTAAACGCCGGACACGCTCACGACGTGAGCCTCGACGACACCTTCGCCTTCCTCAACACCGACGATCTCGACAACGGCGAGCGGTTCGAGCGCCTCCCCACGCTCGACACCGCCCTCGACTGGTTCGTCGATCGGGGCGTCATCCACGCCGATGGCTCCGATCGCGTCCACGCCCAGGCCGGCAGCGATCCGAAACTCGCGGCACGCGAAATCGCCCGCATCCACGCGGTCCGCGCTGCACTGCGCGAAGTCGCCGACTCGGTCGCCGAGCAGCGAGCGCCGCGCATCGGCGCCCTCGACACGGTCAATCGAGCCCTGCACGCCCGCCAGGTGATCGAGTTGCTGCCGGCGCCCGACGGCGTGGCCGTCGACCATCGCCACGTGGGTGACCCGGTCGACGACGCCCTCGCCCGGCTGGCCGACCCGCTGGTCGTGGAGCTGACGGCCGGTCATCCGGAACGGATCCGCATCTGTGACAACGATCGGTGTCGCTGGGTGTTCTACGACACGTCACGCACCGGTCGTCGGCGCTGGTGCGACATGACCACCTGTGGCAATCGGGCCAAGGCGGCGCGTCACCGTGCGCGCGCCAAGGAAGGCGTCGCGGGCGACACGGGCCTCGAGGCAGCCCCGCCGATCTGAACCGCGCTCAGGCGCGGACGAGCATCGGCCGAACCTCGGTCATCAGCCGGGTCATCGACTCCTCGTCGTACGGCGACGGGAAGCCGGCGATCAGGTGGCGATAGCCGATCTCCAGGAACGGCTCGAGGATCGCCGCGACGTCCTCGGGGGTCCCGACGGGCTGGTCCGACCACAGCCGCGCCTTCCCGTTCCGGGCGAACATGTCGCGCTGGACCCGCTCGGCTTCGGCGCGCGAGTCCCGGATGATGACCGTGCCAAGGCCCGTGGTCCGTTCGATCTCGGCCGGATCGCGCCCGATCGATTCGCAATGTCGGACGAGGATGGCGTCCTTGCGCCGGACGTTGTCGATGCCGCCGCCGACGTTGTTGGCGTCCCCGTAGCGCGCGACGAGCTTGAGCGTGACCTGCTCGCCGCCGCCACCGATGAGCAGCGGCAGGCGTTCCTGGATCGGCGGCGGGTCGTTCCGGACGGCATGGGCCGCGTATCGCGGGCCAGATGCTGTCGGCCGTTCGCCGTGGAGCATCCCGCGCATGATCGGCAACGCCTCGCCGAGCCAGCGCAGCCGCTCGGGGAAGCCATCGCCGAAGGGCAGGCCGTACGCCTCGTGCTCCGTCTCGAACCACGCCCCGCCGATACCGAGGATCGCCCGCCCGTTCGAGATGTGGTCGAGCGTCGTTGCCATCTTCGCGGTCAGCGCCGGTTCACGGAAGGTGTTGGCACCGACCATCAGCCCGATCCTGATCCGCCGCGTGGCGTGTGCCCAGGCGGCCAGCGTCAGCCAGCCCTCGAAGATCGGCCCCTCATGGCTGCCGACGATGGGATACAGGTGGTCCCAGGTCCAAAGGCTCGAGTAACCCAACTGGTCGGCGCGGATCCCCGCGTTGAGCAGGCTCGGCCAGTCCGTGTACTGGTTCCAGCAGAGTGCGCCGATCTTGACCTCGGCCATGCGTTCCTCCGTCATGCGCTGATCAACCCCGTGGCACCGTCGGCGTCCAGGGACCCTCGACGAATGTCGCTTCCTGGTCGCCAGGCCAGGGGGGCATCGAGATGCACAGGAACTCGAGTGGGTCGGCGCCGGTGCAGCGATATTGGAATGCGGTCCCGACCGGGATGTCGATGGACACCCCTGCGCTCAGAACGGTCGTTTCCTCACTCCGGCCGTCTCGTCGCCAGATCTGTCCCTCGCCCGAGAGAACATGCCACAACTCGCTGATCGTGGCATGGACGGTCGCCCGATTCACCTGACCTGGCGGGACGGTGGAGTGGATCATGTTGGCGGTCTCGGCTTCGATCAGGGGGCGGATCTCCGCCCCGGCCGGGGAACGGGCATCCGAGCTGGTTGGGAACGGGCGGGTCTGCATGGTGTGCCTCC
>DAIUES010000227.1:0-3510 GCA_036844985.1 Candidatus Limnocylindrales bacterium | reverse complement strand
ACGGTGGGCAGCGTGCGCACCTGCGCCTCGTACGGTGCCGCCACGAGGCTAAACAGGTTCTGGCCCCGGGCGCCCTCGACGGCCGCGACCACGGCCGCCTCGTCGGTGAAGGTCGCGCCCTCCAGCCGGATCCGGGCGACCTCGAACACGGTCGAGTTGGCCACGCCGTAGATGGCCGCGGCCGACAGCAGCATCGCCAGCAGGGCCCCGGCCCGGACGGCTGACAGACCGGCGGACGCACGACGCACGGGTCGGCTGCGACGAACGGGCGCCATGCCCGGCCCGCGCCGGCCGATCGGTCGGGCGGCAGCCGGACGTCGACCGCTCGGTCGTCCGCGCCCGATCATCGGGGCAGGTCGCCGACCTTCAGGTGCGCGGCCGGCCGCGCGGCATGGCGCTCGAGGGCGAGCTCGACGATGCGGACGCACACGTCCGTGAACGTGAGACCTGCCGCGGACGGCATCGTCGGGAACAGGCTGATCGGGGTGAACCCCGGGATGGTGTTGATCTCCGACACGACGATCCGTTCTCCCGCGAGCAGGAAGTCGACCCGGGCGAAGCCCTCGGCCCCGATCGCCCGGTACACGTCGCGCGACAGCTTATGGAGGACGGCCCGCTCGACGTCGCTGACCTCGGCGCTGGTCGACGATTCGGACAGGCCCGGCGTGTACTTCGCGGCGTAGTCGTAGAACTCGTTGCCGCTCACGATCTCGCCCGGCCCGTACACCTCGAGGCGGGCATGGTCGTTGCCGATGATGGCGACCTCGAGATCGCGCGCATCGGGCAGATACGACTCGACCAGCGCGAGGGTGTCGAACCGGAAGGCCAGGTCGAGCGCCGGCGCGAGCTCCGACGCGTCGTGGACGAGGGTCATCCCGACCGAGCTGCCGAGACGCGCCGGCTTGACCATCAGGCGCGGATCGGCGGCGCCGGCGGCGAATGCGGTCATCTCGCGTCGGACGCCGGACCGGTCGGCTGCCCAGCGCGCCGCGCGGACCTCGCGCCAGTCGGCGACGGGCAGGCCGAGGCCGCGGCACATCCGCTTGAACAACGCCTTGTCCATCCCCAGCGCCGATGCCGCCACCGCGGAGCCGGTATACGGCACGTCGATCGCCTCGAGCATCGCCTGGATCGTGCCGTCCTCGCCGAACGGGCCGTGCAGGCCGATGGCCACGACCGGTCGCGGGTCCGCGGCCGCCAGTCGGTCGAGTGCCGCGCCGACGGTCTGCGGCCCCTCCCCGCCGAGCCGCCGCGGATCGTCGTACGCGTCGGCCGGTCGATCGCCCCGTCGATGGTCCGCCGGCAGCCACCACCACGCCCCGTCGAGGTCGATGACCACCTGGCGGACGTCCGCACCGGCGTCGGCGAGTGCGGTGGCGATCGCCGTGCCCGACACGATCGAGACGTCGTGCTCGGCCGACGGGCCGCCGACCAGGACGACGACCGGGGGCAGTCGGTCGGCGGTCAGCTGCCCGACGCTCACGCCGGCCATGGCCAGCCCTCCCAATCGCCGAGGAACACGATCTCGTACTCGAGTTCGACGCCGTGGCGTTCCGCGACCACCGAGCGGACGTGGTCGCCCAGCCGGCGCACGTCGGCGGCCGTGCCCTTGGCGTCGTTGACGATGAAGTTGGCGTGCTTCTCCGACACGGATGCGCCGCCGATCCGGTGACCCTTCAGGCCCGCGGCGTCGATGAGCCGGCCGGCCGAATCGCCGGGCGGGTTGCGGAATGTGCTGCCGGCCGACGGGATGCCGAGTGGCTGGTGGGCCTGGCGCCAGCGGCGGATGTCGTCGAGCCGCCCCTTGATCGTGGCGGGGTCGGCGGCGGCCAGGCGGAACGTGGCATCGAGCACGACCTCGGCGGGCCCGTCGGACCGGCCGTGCTTGAGGCGGCTGTCGCGGTAGGCGAGGCCGAGATCGATGGACGCCACGATCGCCTCGCGCCCGTCGGCGTCGAGCAGCCGGGCCGACTCGAGCACGGCCGCGATGTCCGCATCGTGGGCGCCGGCATTGGCCCACACCGCGCCCCCGACGGTGCCCGGGATGGCCAGCCCGAACTCGAGGCCCGTCAGCCCCGCCCGCTGGGTCTCGGTCGCGGCGCGCGCCATCGGCACGCCCGCATCGGCGGTGTAGCGGTCGCCCTCGACACGCGATCCCTCGGCCCGGTTCTGGATGACCAGGCCGCGCACGCCGTGGTCGCTGATGACGACGTCGCTCCCTCGCCCGAGGACGACGTGGGGCAGGCCGCGCGTGCGCGCGAAGCGGACCAGGGCCCGCAGCTCGAAGCCGTTGTGGGCCGTGGCGAACAGATCGGCCGGGCCCCCGACCCGCATCGTCGTGAACCGTCCCAGCGGTTCGTCCCGCGAGGTCTTGACCCCGATCCGGCGCTGGATGTCGGTGCCGATGGCGATCGCGTCGAACGCGTCGGTCGCGGTCATCCGCCGGTCCCGCGTGAGCGGCGGTCGATCGTCGCGGGGTCCGGCAGGGGCTCGCGGTTCGCGGCGGCAACGACGAGGTCGGCGACCGCGTCCGCGGCACCGGGTCGCCCGAGCGAGCGTGCCGCGGCCGACATCGCGACGTGGGCGGCCGGGTCCTCGAGGATGGCAGCCGCATCGAGCAGCGCGGCGGCATCGAAGTCGGCGTCGTCGACGACGCGCGCGGCCCCGGCCGACTCGAGCTGGGCGGCGTTCGCCCGCTGGTGACCGGCCGCGTGCGGGTACGGCACGACGACCATCGGCAGCCCGAGCGCGGTCGCCTCCGCCAGGGTCGACGAGCCCGCCCGGCCGACGACGAGGTCGGCCGCGGCGAGGGCGCTGAGCATCTCGTCGCGCAGGAACGGGTGGGGCCGATAGCGACCGCGCAGGTCCGCGGGCAGCGCCTCGCGACCGGCCAGCGCCGCCGCATACCCGTCGTCGCCGGTGACGTGGATGACGAACGTGCGCTCGACGAGGCGCGGCAGGGCCTCGGCCACCGCCGCATTGAACCGGCGGACCGCCTGCGACCCGCCGAACACCAGCAGGACCCGCAGGCCGGGCGGGATCCCGAGCCGCTCGCGGGCGGCCTCGCGGTCGACGTCGCGGATGTCGCGGATGGGCGTGCCGGTCAGGTAGCACGGCCGGCCCGGTGCGGCCGCCCCGAGCGCCGCGCAGGTCGCCTCGAACGAGACAGCGATGACGTCGGCCAGGCGCGCGGTTGCGCGCACGGCTCGGCCAGGTACGACGTTGCCTTCCCACAGCACGACCGGGATGCCGAGCGGTGCCGCGGCGAGCAGCACCGGGACCGCGACGTATCCGCCGGTCGTGAAGATCGCGGCGGGCCGGTCGGCAGCGAGGATGGCGGTCGCCTGGGGCACGGACGCTCCGAGCCGGAGCGGATCAAGGACGGCGTGGGCATTCAGCTCGACCGAGCGGAGCGAGCGCAGCGCCAGGCGCCGGAACCCGATGCCGGCGGCCGGGACGAGACCCGCCTCGAGGCCGCGGTGGCCACCGAGCCAGGTGACCTCAGCGCCG
>DAIUES010000226.1:0-3519 GCA_036844985.1 Candidatus Limnocylindrales bacterium | reverse complement strand
CGACGCGGCATCGGCAGCCGACGTGGCCGACGTGGACGACGTGGACGCAGCGCCCACCGCGCGTGGTGCCCTCGACGGCATCTCGTCGTCGATGCCGGCCCTCGCCGCCAGCCAGGAGATGCAGGAGCGGGCCGCCAACCTTGGCTACGACTGGCCGTCGCTCGAGGGCGTGCTCGACAAGGTCGTCGAGGAGACCGACGAGCTGCGCGAGGCCGCCGAGGGCGGTGACGTGAGCGCCTGGGCGGAGGAGTTCGGGGACCTGTTGTTCGTGCTCGTCAACGTCGCGCGCAAGCGCGGCATCGAGGCCGAATCGGCGGTTCGGGCGGCCAACGCCAAGTTCCGGCGTCGCTTCGCGAGCGTCGAACGCCAGGCCGCCGAGCGCGGTGTCGCGTTGCGCGACCTCGACTTCGCCGCGCTCGACGTACTGTGGGACACGGCCAAAGCGGAGGAGAGGACGACGACATGACCATCGGCAATCGACCACCGAGCGCCCGGGCGGACGGCCGCGGACCGCGCGACCTGCGCCCGATCAGCTTCCAGCTCGGGGTCCAGAAGTGGGCCGAGGGGTCATGCCTCGTGAAGTTCGGCGACACCCAGGTGCTGTGCGCCGCGACGATCGCCGACCGCGTCCCGCCGCACCTGCGCGGCAAGGGCACGGGTTGGGTGACGGCCGAGTACTCGATGCTGCCGCGGGCCACGGCCGAGCGGTCGGACCGCGAATCGGCCAAGGGCCGGATCGGCGGACGGACGCACGAGATCCAGCGGCTCATCGGCCGGTCGTTGCGCGGCGTGGTCGATCTGGGCCGACTGGGGGAGCGGACGATCACGGTCGACTGCGACGTGCTCCAGGCCGACGGCGGGACCCGCACCGCGTCGATCACCGGCGGCTATGTCGCGCTCGGCGCGGCGCTCATCACGTTCGGGATGGAGCGGCTGCTGACGTCCAAGGTCGCGGCCGTCTCGGTCGGCATCGTCAACGGGCTCGACTATCTCGACCTCGACTACAGCGAGGACTCGCGCGCCGAGGTCGACATGAACGTCGTCGGCACCGATGCGGGCACGTACGTGGAGATCCAGGGCACGGCCGAGGGAAAGCCGTTCGATCGGGCCGCGGCGACGTCGCTGCTCGATCTCGCCGACGAGGGCCTGGCTCGTCTGTTCGTGGCGCAGGGCGAGGTGCTGGCCACGGTCCGGCGATGACCCGACCCCGACTGTTGCTCGCGACGCGGTCTGAGCACAAGCTGCGCGAGTTGCGCGAGTTGCTGGCGCTGGAGCACGGGGAGCTGGTCTCGCTCGATGCGGTCGGCGTCAGCGCTGACCCGATCGAGGACGGCGCCACGTTCGAGGCGAACGCGGCGATCAAGGCACGCTTCGGCCTGGGGGCGACCGGGCTGCCGACACTGGCCGACGACTCCGGGATCGAGGTCGAGGCGCTCGACGGCGGGCCGGGCGTGCGGACCCGGCGCTACGCCGGCGAAGACGCCACCGACGCGGACAACAACGCCAAGCTGCTCGCCGCCCTCGCCGGTCTGCCGCCCGAGCGCCGCGGTGCCCACTACGTGTGCGTGCTGACGCTGGCCATGCCCGGTGCGCCGCTCCTGGTCACTCGCGGGACATGCGACGGCCGGATCGCCACCGAGCCGCGAGGGACGGGCGGTTTCGGCTACGACCCGATCTTCGAACCCTCCTCCGAGCCACCGGGTGGCCGCACCTTCGGCCTGTGGACCCCGGATGAGAAGAATCGGGTGTCGCACCGGGCCCACGCGGCGCGCCGGATGGCGCCGCGCCTTCGGGACCTCGGGTTCTAGCCGGTCACGGGGCGGTCGTCGCCTTCGGCGTCGGCCACGGCTCGGGCACGCCGCCGGGTGCCGGGAAGAGCTTCGCCGCCACGTCGCGGATGGCGGCCAGGTCCGGGATCAGCGACGACCCGTAGCGGGTGTCCGCGCTGTGGACGAGCGGGTGGCGGATGACCGCTCGGGTGATCCCGCCCGAGCCCATCTCGTCGATCGCCGCCGCCAGCTGTGGCAGGCGCTCGACCGGAAGGTCGGTCCGGATCGAATCGCCGACCGCACCGAGCAGCGCCGGCAGTTTCCAGAACAGGCTGCCGCTGCTGGTCGCCGCACCCTTCAGCCCGACGAGGATCTGCTGCTGGCGGCCGGCACGGGTGAAGTCGCTCTCACCGGCAGCCTTTCGGCTGCGGGCGTAGGCCAGCGCGTCGGCGCCGCCGAGATGGTGCTGGCCCGCGGTGATCGACCAGCCCCGACCAGCCTGGCCGAAGCCGTCGTAGCCCGGGTCCTCGAAGCCCTTGGCCACGGTCACGTCCACGCCACCGACGGCGTCGACCATCGCGATGAAGCCTTTGAACTCCATCCGGGCGTAGTAGTGGATCGGGATGCCCAGCAGCGCACCGACCGCGTTCTCGAGGGTGCGGATGCCGCCCGCCGGGAACTCCTCGGGATGGCGGTCCGCGTACGACATCAGGGAGTTGAGCTTCGGTCCGTAGTCGTTGCCGTCGCCGAGCGGGATGTTCACCAGGTCGCGCGGCAACGACACCATCGATGCCGTCTTGCCGACCGGATCGAACGAGACGACCATCATCGTGTCGGTCAGCGTCGCGGTCCGGCCGGGGACCGCGTCGACCCCGATGACCAGCATGTTCAAGCGCTCATCCGGTCCGGGCCCGGTCGGTGGGGGATCGCCCGCGGCGGTGAGCTCGGTGCCGTCGAAGATGCGCCCGAAGGCATCGCCGAATGCGGTTCCGTAGCGATAGACCAGCAGGTGCGGGGCGACGACGAGCAGCGCGATGACTACGATGCCGAAGACCCCCAGTCGACTCGTCGGGCCCGTGCGCCGGGTATCGAGGAATGCCTGCCCGACCGCGAGGAGGCGCCAGACCAGCAGCAGCACGTTGATGGACAGCAGCGCCCCAAGCACGGCGGGAGCGACCGCCCACGCGGCGATCCGGGTGGGTGTCTGCGTCGCCCACACGATGCCGGCGACGAGGAGCAACAGCAGGGATGGGACGAGGAACAGCGCCGTCAGCTGGCGGCGGCGATTGAAGGCCTGGCCGAGACCCGGCAGCACGGCCGACAGGCCGGCCGCGAACAGGCGGCGACGGTCGATCGGCCCCGTGTCGGGCCGGGTGCGGCGGGCGTGCACGATGGGCCAGGGTCCCCTTCGATTCGGCTGATCGCGCCCGAGTCTAGCCGGGACGCGCCGGACATGGGGACGCCGGGCGATCGATCAGCCTGCCAAGATCACCCGGCGTCTGTCTCTCTGACGCCCCGAGTGCCCGATCGGTTACGCCGTACGACGCGAGCGCCTGGGGTGGCCCGGTCGGTGTCGCACTCGTGTCGGATCCGGAATGGGTCGCCGAATGGGCTGGACACGATACGATCGCCCCATGGCTGAGCCGACGATCCGCTCGTGGCGACGCCATCTGTCGGACAGCGTCCTCCGCCTCCTGTCCATCGCGGATGACCCCCGCGACGAGGACGACCTCCGCCGCCGCAAGCATGT
>DAIUES010000225.1:0-3577 GCA_036844985.1 Candidatus Limnocylindrales bacterium | reverse complement strand
CCTGCGCGCGGTGCCACCGCGGCGCGCATTGCCGCAGGCATACGCGGCCGCCGTCCTCGTCGAGTGCGCCTGCCCCGACTTCTGCGAACGCGACCACGCGAACGAATAGGGCGCGGCCATGACCGCCCAACTCGACAGCCTCGAGCGTGCCGCCCACGACTTCGCCGCGGACACGCGGTTCGAGGGCATCGTCCGCCTCCACACGCCGCGCGAGGTGGCCGAGCAGCAGGGCTCGATCGAGGTCGACCACACGGTCGCGCGGACCGCCGCAACAAGGTTCCACGCGCGCCTTCGCGACCTGTTCGCCGCCCGCCGCCAGATCACGACGTTCGGGCCGTACTCACCGGGTCAGGCCGTGGTCATGAAGCGTCTCGGCATCGAGGCCATCTATCTCGGTGGCTGGGCGACGTCGGCCAAGGGCTCGGCCGATGAGGACCCGGGCCCCGACCTCGCGAGCTACCCGCTCAGCCAGGTACCCGACGAGGCCGCGGCCATCGTCCGGGCGCTCCTCGCCGCCGACCGCAACCAACACTTCGCTCGTGCGCGGATGAGCGCGGAGGTGCGGGCCGCCACCCCGCCCGTCGACTATCGGCCGTACCTCATCGCCGACGCCGATACGGGGCATGGCGGCGACGCCCACGTCCGCAACCTCATCCGCCGGTTCGTGGAAGTCGGCGTGCCCGGCTATCACATCGAGGACCAGAAGCCCGGGGCGAAGAAGTGCGGCCACCAAGCCGGCAAGGTGCTGGTCCCCCAGGACGAGCAGATCAAGCGCCTCAACGCCGCCCGCTTCCAGCTCGACATCATGCGCGTGCCGGGGATCGTCGTCGCCCGCACCGACGCCGAATCGGCGACGTTCCTCGACAGCCGGAGCGATGAGCGCGACCACCCGTTCATCCTCGGTGCGACCAATCTGGACGTGCCCAGCTACCGGGTCGCGTTCGTGGCCGTGCTGCGCGCCCTGCATGATCTGGGCCTCGACGACGTGCGCGGGCACCTGCTGTTCGCGATCCCGGACCCCGACCACCGCCGCGCCGTCGACTGGCTCGAACGAGTCGGCGTCATGACCACGCTACGCGACCATGCCCAGCAGGCCCTGGCGGGCGACCGGGGGACCCGATCCGCCCGGACCCAGGCGACAGTCGATGCGATCGATGCGGCGCTCTCGGAGGCGTGGCAGCGCGAAGCCGGCCTGTCGACCTACGGCGAGGCCGTCGGCCAGGCCCTCGCGGGGCGGATCGAGGACGGCGAACCGATCGGGATCAGCCCCGACGACTGGCGTGCCTTCAGTGCGGGCGCGTCGTTCGCGACGCTGGACGAGCGCGCCCGCGAGCTCGGCCTGCGCGTAGCCTGGGACCCCGAGCTGCCCCGGTCACCGGACGGCTACTACCAGGTCCGCGGCGGCATCGACCACGCCATCGCCCGATCGCTCGCCGCCGCCCCGTTCGCCGACATCCTGTGGATGGAGACGAAGACGGCCGACCTGGCCGACGCGCGTCGGTACGCGACGGCCATCCATGCGCGCTTCCCCGACAAGATGCTGGCCTACAACCTGTCGCCCTCGTTCAACTGGGACACGACCGGGATGACCGACGACGAGATGCGCCGCTTCCCCGAGGAGCTCGGCAAGCTCGGCTTCGTGTTCGACTTCATCACCTACGGCGGGCACCAGATCGACGGGCTCGCGGCCGAGGAGTTCGCCCGTGCGCTGACCGAGGACGGCATGCTCGCGCTTGCCCGGCTGCAGCGCCGACTGCGCCTGCTCGAATCCCCGTACCGCACGCCGCAGACCCTGGTCGGGGGCGACCGACTCGATGCCGCGCTGATGGCGGCGTCGGGCCGGACCGCCGCGACCACGGCGATGGGCAAGGGCTCGACCCAGCACCAGCACCTCGTCCAGACCGAGATCCCGCCCCAGCTCCTCGGGGAGTGGCTCGAGCTGTGGGCGGCCCGCCAGGGCATGACCGGCGGGCTGGGGGTCGAGCTGCGGCCGCATACCGCCGGGTCCGACCTGCTCGAGTTGCGCGTCGTCGACCGGGCCGATCAGCCGCTGGCCTGGGTCGTGTTCGCGAGCATCGCCGATCGTCGCGGTCGCTCGATCCTGTCGGTTCGCGACCAGCACACCGATCCGACCGTCCGGCGGCGGCGGCTCATGACCCTGGTCCAGCTGTTCCTCGTCCACCGCTACCGCGCCACGTCGGTCCACTATCTGTCCCCGACCGAGGACAACGCGGCCCACGTCGATCGGATGCGCGAGATCGGCCTGTACGCCGACGTGACGCCCGAGATCGGACAGATCATCGTGGCGACCGTCGACGCCGGGCGCGTCGCCGACCTGGTCGCACCCGACCGCACGGCGCTTGGCGCGCTCATCGACGCATCCTCGACGACGCTCGTCCCGGCCTGATCCGGGAGGGGCGGCGCTCAGGTGGGCGGACGGCGGCCCGCCGCGTAGACGATCGGCACGCGGAACCGAAACGCCTCCGGGTCGATCCCCATCAGCCGTTCACGCAGCTCGCGGAGGAACCGGCGCCGCTCAGTGCGGCCCATCTCGTCGAACAGGCTCTCCTCGTCGAAGTCGGTCAGGAACGCGATGTAGCTGTCGACGCTGAACGCATGGTCGAGCGTCGCGCGGGTCGCGGTCACGTCGCGGAAACCGGCGCGACGGAGCTCCGCGGCCGCTCGTTCGGCGTGCGCGAAGTCGCCCGAGCGGGGCGCGTCCGGCTCGTTCTCGAAGCCGTACGCCTCGAGCAGCGCGTCGAACACGCGATCGGGCTCGAACGCGCGAGCGTCGCGCAGCCACGTGACGAACGCGAAGGTCCCGCCCGGACGGAGCACCCGGCGGATCTCGCGCAGGACGGCCGGCCGCCGGCCGACCAGCTGCAGGACGAACGACGACATCGCCATGTCGAATGCGCCGTCGGGGAAGGGCATCTCGGCCGCATCGGCCACGACGCCACGGAACCGGGCCACGGCCTGCGGCAGGCGCTCCGCGACGAGGCGCTCGGCTGCGGAGGCCATCTCGGGAGCGACATCCAGGCCGGTGATGTCGACCGTCGGCCAGCGCCCGAGGGCCGGGATCGACAGGTTGCCGGTCCCGACCCCGACGTCGACCACGGCCCGGGCACCGGTCGCGATCGAGCGGTCCAGCCGCTCGAGCAGGGCGACCGCGCTCGGTGCCAGCACCGGCGCCCAGTGCCGTTCGTAGCCGGCGGCCATGCGGTCGCCGTAGCCGGTGTCATCCGTCATCGCGCCATCGTGCCATGGCGCGAGGGTCGTCAGCCGGGCAGCGGCAGATCGCCGCGGCTTCTGCGCCCGACCCAGCCGAGACGCCGGACCACGACGGTGACGACAGCAACGATGAGGCCCAGCCCGAGCAGGATCGGCAGCCACACGATGGCGAACCAGATGCCGGCGGTCGTGATCGCCTGCAGGATGTCGACCAGGCTGGCGCTCGCCTCGTCCACGACGGCGCCGGGCTCGAACCCCTTGCGTGCGATCTCGACGGCGACGACCGGCAGGCTGTAGCTGACTGTCAGGGTCGCGAACGAGGCTCGATCGTTGAGGTCACCGAGCT
>DAIUES010000224.1:0-3601 GCA_036844985.1 Candidatus Limnocylindrales bacterium | reverse complement strand
GCAAGCAACTCCTCGTGGAGGGGGTCGCGACGGGCGTCGTGTTTATCGGCGCCCTGTCCCTGGTGACCCTGATCTGGTGGATCGAAGTCCGCATCGCTCGTCATCGGCGGGACCGATCGGCGACCGCGGTGCCGGACGCAGCATCGACCGCTACGATCCCGCCACAGCCCGTCGGACCCGCAGTGACAACGGTTCGGGCGCAGAGCGCGCCGCCGCCAACCACGGCCGGACCGCACCTGATCGTGACGGTGGGCGCGGACGGAGCGCTCACAGCCGAACTCGAGGGCGAGTCGGAGGCCGTCACGCTCGAGTCGCTCGAGGCCGCGGGTGCTGCGCTCTACCGCGCCAACGGATCGGCGGCGATCCGGATCTCGGCGCCCGATGCAGCCCTGCGCGCCGTAGCTGACCAGACGTTCGGTGTCCTGAGCCGCGCGGGCGTGCCCACCACGCTCGAGCCGTAACACTCGTGTAGGCTCCGGCGACCGCCCGCGCCAACCCCCGGAGGAGCCATGTCCACGTCCCCGTTCGATGCCGACGCCCTTCGGGCCCAGTTCCCCGCACTCCGGCGTGAGCAGAACGGTCGCCCCGTGGCGTTCCTCGACGGGCCGGGCGGCACGCAGGTCCCCCAGCGTGTCATCGACGCGGTCGTCCACTACTACACCGAGACCAACGCCAATGCCGACGGCGCCTTCACCACGTCCGAGCTGAGCGACGCGATGGCGGCCGAGGCACACGCGGCGGTCGCCGACTTCCTCGGCGCCGGTAGTGCCGACGAGATCAAGTTCGGCTACAACATGTCGACGCTGACCCTCCACATCGGGCGATCGATCGGCGCGACGCTCGAACCGGGCGACGAGATCGTCGTCACCACGCTCGATCACGAAGCGAACGTCAGCACGTGGGAAGCGATGGCAGCCGACCGCGGCCTGACCGTGCGCAAGGTCGACGTGGTCGTCGACGACGTTACGCTCGACCTCGAGGACCTCGAATCGAAGCTCGGCCCGCGGACGAAGCTCGTCGCGGTGGGCTACGCCAGCAACGCGGTCGGGACGATCAATCCGGTCCGGGAGATCGTCGCCCGGGCCCACGAGGTCGGCGCGTTGACGTACGTCGACGCCGTCGCATACGCACCCCACGGCCCGATCGACGTGCAGGCGCTCGATACCGACTTTCTCGTGTGCAGCGCCTACAAGTGGTTCGGGCCGCATCTCGGCGCGCTGTACGGCAGGGCCGAGGTGCTCGATCGCCTGCCGGCGTTCAAGGTCCGGCCGGCGCACGATCGGTTCGAGACGGGCACGGCCGCGTTCGAGTCGATCGCCGGGACCCTCGCCGCCACGGACTACCTGCGGGACGTCGGCCGGTCGTTCGGGGACGTAGCCGGCGCTCAGGTTGCGCTGGAGGCGAGCGAACGTCGTCGCGAGCTCGTGGCCGGGATGACGGCGATCATGGACTACGAGAGCGAGCTGGTCGGGCGCCTGCTCGTCGGGCTCGGGTCGATCCGCGGCGTGACCATCCACGGCATCACCGATCCCGGCCGGGCGCACGAGCGGGTCCCCACCGTGTCGATCTCGATCGAGGCGGTCCACCCCCGGACGGCCGCGGCGGCGCTCGGGCGGATGGGCATCTACGCCTGGGACGGCGACTTCTACGCGACCGGGCTGATCGAGCGCCTGGGCAAGGCCGACTTCGGTGGCGTGCTTCGACTCGGGTTGGTCCACTACAACACGGCGACCGAGGTGGATCGAACCCTCGACGCGATCGCGCACCTCGCCGCCGGCTGACGGATCGCGAGCACCGGCGGCCTACCATGTCGGCGATGCCATCGATCATCCGGCTGCGCCATGCTGCCCTCGCCGTCGCCGTCGTGGCCGTCGTCGCCGCGTGCGGCGCGCGCCAGGACGCATCCGGCTCGCCGTTGCCGAGCGGGGCACCACCGACCACCCGGATCCCGATCATCGTCGACACCGACCTCGACGTCAGCGACGTCGCCGCACTCGCGCTGATGGTCGCCGATCCGGGCCTCGATGTCCGCGCTGTCACGATCGTCCCGACCGGCACCGGCGTCACCGACTGTGCCAGCGGGCGGCGGCTGGCAGGCTACGTGCTGGACCAGCTCGGCGCGTCCGGGGTCCCGTTCGCCTGCGGCCGCGAGGATGCCGGGCCTGACGCGAAGTCCTTCCCGCCGGAGTGGCGCACTGCCGCCGACAGCGGCTGGGGGATGACGATGCCGCCACGCCCCCAGACGGACCTGCCGGAATCCGCGGCCGACCTGCTCGCGCGGGCCGTCGACGACAGCCCGAGCGCCCCGACCGTGGTCGCGCTCGGGCCGTGGACGAACCTCGAGGATGCGGTCCTCGCCGACGAGACGTTCGCCGATCGGATCGCCGGCATCCACGCGATGGCCGGGGCGTTCGACGTGCCCGGCAACGTCCTCGTCGACGGCGTGACGGCCGACGACAAGCTCGAATGGAACGTGGCGGCGGATCCATCGGCGGTCGTGACCGTGTTCGACACGACCACGCCGATCAGCCTCGTCCCGCTCGACGCCACCGACGACGTCCCGGTCGACCGGATCCTGATCGACCAGCTGGCGTCCGACCATGGCGCCGCCGCCGCGGACCTCGTGTACGAGACGCTCGTGCGCGTGCCGGGCCGGATCGGTGAGGGCCAGCAGCTGTGGGACGAACTGGCCGCCCTCGCCTTCCGAACTCCGGACCTGGTGACGTGGGAGGAAGCCGACGTGGCTGCGACGGCCGATGGCCGACTGGCCCGGGACAGTGCCGGCCGACCCATCCGACTCGCCTCCGCGGCCGATCGCCCGGCCGTCGAGTCGGCACTGCTGGCGGGCCTTCGCCGCGGAGCCCCACGGCCCGATCCATTCACCTTGAGCGGCGAGCTCAGGGCGACGTGGGACGGAACGACGTGCAGGGTCGAGCCGTTCGAGGCGCTCGCGCCGGGTGTCGCTCGGGTGACCTTCGAGAATACGTCGGGCACCCCCGCGGGCGTGCTCATCGGCGGCGTCCAACCGCCGCATCGCTGGGACGAGGTGGTCGCGTTCCTGGCCGATATCGACGTCCAGACGGCAACGCCGCCCGACTGGCTGGTCGAGGCGGGCAACGTCAACGACCAGAGCGGGGCCGGCGGCCCGCTGACGAGCACGATGACCGTCCTGCCGATCACCTACGGCCCGATCTGCGTGACCGGCGTGTGGCCGAACGTGACGTTCGTCCCGGGCGATCCGTTCGACGTCAGCGCCACGCCCTGACCCCCAGGTGGTGACCGCGGCGGGGCGATCGGCGGGGCGATCCGCGACGACACGGAGCGAGCTGGACGCGATCGTCGTGGGCTCCGGCCCCAACGGCTTGGCGGCCGCCCTGACCCTGGCCCGCGCCGGTCGCTCGGTCCGCGTCTACGAGGCCGCCGCCACGATTGGTGGCGGCACCCGGACCGAAGAGCTGACCCTGCCCGGCTTTCGCCACGACGTGTGCTCGACGATCGTGCCGCTGGTCGCCGCGTCGCCGTTTTTCCGGACCGTCTAGCTCGCCCGGCATGGCGCCGAGCTCGTCTACCCCGACGCTCCGGTCGCAAACGCTCTCGATGG
>DAIUES010000223.1:0-3612 GCA_036844985.1 Candidatus Limnocylindrales bacterium | reverse complement strand
TGACCGTGTCGTAGCCGTCGGGCAGGGTCCGCACGAAGTGGTCGACATGGGCCGCGTCGGCGGCGGCGATGACCTCGTCCTCGGTCGCGTCGAGCCGGCCGTAGGCGATGTTCTCGCGGATCGTCCCGTGGAACAGCCAGGTGTCCTGGAGGACCATGCCGAAGGAGCGGCGCAGGTCGTCGCGGGCAAGCTCCGTGATGTCCTGGCCGTCGACCCGGATCCGGCCGCCGTCCAGCTCGTAGAAGCGCATGAGCAGGTTCACCAGGGTCGTCTTGCCGGCGCCGGTCGGCCCCACGATGGCGACCGTCTCGCCGGCGTCGACGTGCAGGTCAAGGCCCTCGATGAGCGGCTTGTCGGGCTCGTAGCGGAACGACACGTCCTCGAAAGCGACCTCGCCGCGCGCCCGCCCCAGGGGGACCGGCGTCGCGCTGTCCGGCACCTCGTCGGGCTCGTCGAGCAGCTCGAACACGCGCTCCGCGGAGGCGACCGCGGACTGCAGCACGTTGACGATGCTGGCGGTCTGGATGATCGGGAACGTGAACTGGCGGGAGTACTGGATGAACGCGACCACGTCGCCGAGGGTCATCTGGCCCGACGCCACCCGCAGCCCGCCGATCACCGCGATCGCCACGTAGTTGAGGTTCGAGATGAAGGTCATGATCGGCTGGATGAGGCCCGACATGAACTGGGCCCGGTAGCTCGCCTCGTACAGCCGGTGGTTCTCGGCGTCGAACGTCTCGATCGCCTCGCGCTGGCGGCCGAACACCTTGACGATGGCGTGCCCGGTGTGCATCTCCTCGACGTGGCCGTTCAATGCACCGGTCGATGCCCACTGGGCAACGAACTGCGCCTGCGACCGGCGGACGATGACCACCGTCGCGGCCAGCGACACCGGCACCGCGAGCAGCGAGATGGCCGCCAGGATCGGGCTGATCGTGACCATGATCACCAGCACGCCGACGATCGTCAGCAGCGACGTGATGAGCTGGGTCAGGCTCTGCTGGAGGGACTGGCCGATGTTGTCGATGTCGTTGGTGACCCGACTCAACAGGTCGCCGCGAGGATGGCCGTCGACGTAGCGCAGCGGCAGGGAGCCGAGCTTCAGGTCGACCTCGGTGCGCAGCCGGTAGACCGTCCGCTGGGTGACGCCGGCCATGATGTACGCCTGCAGCCAGGCGAACACCGAACTCAGGACGTACACGACGACGAGGATCCCAAGGATCGTCCCGAGGGCACCGAAGTCGATGCCCTGGCCGGGGGTCAGCGCCATCGAGGACAGCATGTCGGCCAGCTGGTCCTGGCCCTGCGCCCGCAGGCCGGCCACGATCTGGTCCGCGGTGGCACCGGCTGGCAGCTGGGCGCTGATGGTCCCGACGAAGATGCGGTTCACCGCCTCGCCGAGGATCTTCGGTCCGACGATCGCGAACAGCACGCTGATGACGGCCAGCACGAGCACGAGACCGATGCGGGGCGCCTCGGGACGCAGCCGGCCGAACAGCCGCCGGAGCGAGCCCCGGAAATCCCGTGCCTTGGCCGGCGGCATGCCCATGCCCATGCCCATCATCCCGCCGCGCGGGCCACCAGCGGGCCGCCCGCCACCCGGACCGGCGGTGGGCGAGGCCGCGCGCGCGGACCCGAAGGGCGCCGATTCGTCGCGCCGACCCGCGCCGGGGGTGCCGCTCATGCGACCGCCTCCGCTTCGGACAGCTGCGAGTACACGATCTCGCGATAGGTCTCGTTGCCCTCGAGCAGCTCGCGGTGGGTGCCCATCCCCACGATCCGGCCGGCGTCCATCACGATGATCCGGTCGGCGTGCATGATCGTGCCGACCCGCTGGGCGACGATGATGATCGTGCTGTCATCGAGCTCCCGTTCGAGCGCCGCGCGCAGCCGCGCGTCCGTGCCGAAGTCGAGGGCCGAGAAGCTGTCATCGAACACGACGATGTCGGCGCCCCGAACGAGCGCCCGGGCGATCGACAGCCGTTGGCGCTGGCCGCCAGACAGGTTCGCGCCACCCTGGGTGATCGGGGCATCGAGGGCGCCGTCCATGTCCGCCACGAAGTCGCGACCCTGGGCGATGTCGAGCGCGCGCCACAGGTCGTCGTCGGTCGCTTCGGCGTCCCCGAAGCGCAGGTTGCTGGCGACCGTCCCGCCGAACAGGAACGCCTTCTGGGGTACGAGCCCGAGGCGGCGCCAGAGCTCCTGGCGATCCATCGCCCGAACGTCGACACCATCGACGAGCACGGTCCCGGCCGTCGCGTCGTAGAACCGCGGGATGAGGTTGATGAGCGTCGACTTGCCGCTGCCGGTGCTGCCGACGATGGCAGTCGTCTCCCCCCGCCCGGCACGGAACGTGATGTCGCGCAGGACCGGCTCCTCGGCGCCGGGATAGCGGAACTCGACGCCCCGGAATTCGACCACGCCTCGTTCGGCCGGATCCGAGGGAACGACCGGCTCCTCGGGGTCGCGGATCATCGGTTCGGTGTCGAGCACCTCGCGGATGCGCCCCGCCGACACGGCGCCACGCGGGATCAGCACGAACATGAACACCGCGGTCAGGACCGCGAACAGGATCTGGATGAGGTACTGGAGGAAGGCGGTCAGGGCGCCGACCTGCATCCCGCCCTCACTGACCCGGCCAGCACCGAACCAGATGACCGCGACCGTCGACAGGTTGAGGATCGCGGTCATGACCGGGATCGTCAGCGCGAACAGCCGACTGACCGACAACGTCGTCTCGAACAGGTCCCGGCTGGCAGCGTCGAAGCGCTGCTCCTCGTGCCGGGTCCGGACGAACGCGCGGATGACGCGCATGCCGGACAGCGTCTCGCGCATGACCTGGTTGATCCGGTCGATCTTGACCTGCATCGCCCGGAACAGCGGGATCGCCCGCCACATGACGGCCGCGATGACGATCGCCATCAATGGCAGGACCACGACGAGCAGGCCCGACAGCGGCACGTCGGTCCGGAGCGCCATGATGATCCCGCCGACGATGAGGATCGGCGCCGAGACCATGATGGTCAGACCGAAGAACAGGACCGTCTGGACCTGCTGGACGTCGTTGGTGTTGCGGGTGATGAGCGAGGCCGGGCCGAAGTGGTTGACCTCGACCTGCGAGAACGTCTGGACCGTGCCGAAGATCGCGCCGCGGACGTCGCGTCCGAAGCCCATCGCGATGCGCGCCCCGAGGTACACCGCGGCGACCGCGGCGACCCCGAGCAGGGCGCTGACCAGGAGCATCAACCCCCCGACCCGGACGATGTGGTCGGTATCGCCCCGGGCGACGCCCTGGTCGATGATGTCCGCGTTGAGATCCGGCAGGTACAGGTTGCCGAGCGCCCCGATCAGGAGCAGGACGAGGACCACGACGAGCGGCCCGACATACGGCCGCAGGTACGTGCGGAAGAGGCTGATCATCCAGGCGAGGGTAGCGCAGCCCGCCGATCCGCATCCGGGGGTTGGGGTGGTTCCGGGGTGAGGCGGACGGTCCGCAGAAGCTGGGCGTTCAGCGCCACGATGATCGTCGACAGGCTCATCGCGATCGCGCCGACGGCCATCGGCAGGTCGATGCCCCACGGCACGAGCACGCCGGCGGCGACCGGGATCGCG
>DAIUES010000222.1:0-3672 GCA_036844985.1 Candidatus Limnocylindrales bacterium | reverse complement strand
CATCGGGACGGGCAGGGTCCGGGCACCGACCCCGCCGAGGTAGCGATACAGCGGTAGGTCGTACGAGGCGGCGGCCGTGTGGGCGTATGCCAGCGACACCCCGAGGATCGCGTTGGCGCCCAACTCGCCCTTGTTGGGCGTGCCGTCGAGATCGATGAGCAGGTCGTCGATACCGGCCTGGTCCGCGGCGTCGAGCCCGAGCACCTCCGGCCCGATCCGCTCGACCACGTTGGCGACCGCGGTCAGCACGCCCTTGCCGCCATAGCGCGATGCGTCGCTATCGCGCAGCTCGACCGCCTCGTGCGCTCCGGTCGAGGCACCACTCGGGACCGCCGCCCGTCCGACGGAGCCGTCGACGAGGACGACGTCGACTTCCACGGTCGGGTTGCCGCGCGAATCGAGGATCTCGCGCGCGTCGACGAGGTCGATGGTCGTGGTCATGCCCGGGTCCCGCGCGTGGTGGCGGTCTTGGCGGGCTTGGCCGAGGCGGTTGCCGCCTTGGCCGGTTTGGCCGCCTTGGCCGCCTTGGCCGGTTTGGCGCCGGTCCTGGCCGCCGCCCCGGTCTTCATGGAGGCCGGTTGCCGTCGCTGTTTCGCCGCCGGCTCGGGCGTCGGGCGGTCGAGCAGGACGGTCACGCCGGGGAGCTCGCGGCCCTCGAGGAACTCGAGCGAGGCGCCGCCGCCGGTCGAGATGTGGGTCATCTTGTCGGCCAATCCCTGGCGGGTGATGGCGGCGACCGAATCGCCGCCTCCGACGATGACCGTCGCACCGTGCTCGGCACGCTCGGCCAGCATGCGGGCCACGGCATTCGTGCCGTGGGCGAAGGACGGGATCTCGAACACGCCGAGCGGACCGTTCCAGAACACGGTCCTGACCGACGCCAGCTTCTCGAGGATGCGGTCCTGGCTGGCCTTGCCGATGTCGACGATGTGCCAGCTTGCCGGGATCTTCTCGGCCGGCAGCGTCTTGTACTCGGTGCCCCGGGTGACCTCCTTGGCGACGATGACGTCGACCGGCAGGACGATCTCGACGGCGTGCTTCTCGGCGGTCGCGAGGATGCGTCGGGCGTCCTCGACCCGGTCGGGCTCGGCGAGGCTCTTGCCGACCGGGTGGCCCTGGGCGAGCAGGAACGTGTTGGCCATGCCCCCGCCGAGCACCAGCATGTCGACCTTGGTCAGCAGGTTGTCGATGACCTTGATCTTGTCGCTCACCTTGGCCCCGCCGAGGATCGCCGCGAACGGTCGCTCCGGGTCCTCGAGAAGCTTCGACAGCATCGACAGCTCCTGCTCCATGAGCAGACCGGCATAGGCCGGCAGGTACTGGGCGATGCCGACCGTGCTGGCGTGGGCCCGATGGGCGGTCCCGAACGCGTCGTTGACGTAGATGTCGGCGTACGACGCGAGCTGCGCCGCGAACGCCGAGTCGTTGGCCTCTTCCTCGGGGTGGAAGCGCAGGTTCTCGAGCAGGATCAGCTCGCCGGGACGCATCCGCTTGAGGGCGTCCTCGGTGCCGATGCCGAGCGCGTCGCCCGTCACCGGCACGTTCCGCCGGATCAGCTCGCCGAGGCGCTGGCCGACCGGTCGCAGGCGGAGGCTGTCGGTGACCTTGCCGTTGGGGCGACCGAGGTGACTGGCCAGGATGACCTTGGCGCCGGACTGGATGAGGCTGTGGATGGTCGGGATGGCGGCCCGGATACGCGAATCGTCGGCCACCTTGCCGTCGGCCAGGGGCACGTTGAAGTCGACGCGCACGAACACGCGCTTGCCGGCGACGTCGACGTCGCGGATGGTCAGCTTGTCCATGGACAGCAGCTCCTTGGCGGCCGGGCCGCCGGCGGGGTTCGGGCGGCGAAGGTCAGAGGTTCAGGCGGCCGCGACCGGCAGGCGAGCGGCCACGAACGCGATCAGGTCGGCGACGCGGCAGCTGTAGCCCCATTCGTTGTCGTACCAGGCGATGACCTTGACCATGTTGCCGCCGAGGACCATCGTCGACTCGGCGTCGATGATCGCCGAGCGGCTGTCGCCCTTGAAGTCCATCGACACGAGCGGCTCGTCGGACACCCCGAGGATGCCCTGCATCGGACCGGCCTCGGCCGCCCTGAACGCCTTATTCAGCTCGTCGACGGTCGTGTCGCGGCGAACGGTCGCGGTGAAGTCGACGACGGACACGGTCGGGGTCGGGACGCGCAGGCTGAAGCCGTCGAACTTGCCCTTCAGATCGGGGATCACCAGGGCAAGGGCCTTGGCCGCGCCGGTCGTCGTCGGGATGATGTTCTGACCGGCGCTGCGTGCCCGGCGCGGGTCCTTGTGGGCGACGTCGAGGATGCGCTGGTCGTTGGTATAGCTGTGGATGGTGTTCATCAGCCCCTGCTCGATGCCGACGAGGTCATGGACGACCTTGGCCGCGGGGGCGAGGCAGTTCGTCGTGCAGCTGGCGTTGCTGATGATGTGGTGGGCGCTCGGGTCGTAGCGCTCCTCGTTCACGCCGAGGACGATCGTGATGTCCTCGTTCTTGGCGGGTGCGCTGATGATGACCTTCTGGGCGCCGGCATCGATGTGGGCCTTGGCCTTGGTCGCGTCGGTGAAGATGCCGGTCGACTCGAGGACGATGTCGACCCCGAGGTCGCCCCACGGCAGGGCCGCGGGATCCTTCTCGGCGAGGATCCTGATCTCCCGGCCGTCGACGATGATCGAGCCGTCGCCGGCCTCGACGCTGCCGTCGTAGGCGCCGTACGTCGAGTCGTGCTTGAACAGCAACGCGTTCATCTTGGCGTCGACGAGGTCGTTGACCGCCACGACCTCGACGTCGGGGGCGCGCTCGATGAGCGCCTTGAGCGATTGGCGGCCGATGCGCCCGAAGCCGTTGATGCCGACGCGGACTGCCATGGTGAGGACCTCCCGGGCGGCCGTCGGCCGCTCATGCGTGATGGGCGCGAGACGCGCACTGCTGGCTGGTGAGGGGAACACCGTCATTCTACCAAGCACCCCTCGGCCACCGGACAGGACCGTTCGGCCCGACCCGTCCCGGCCGAACGGCACGCGCCCGGGGTCTGATCGTCGCGCGCCCCGGACATGGAACGACCCCCGCCGTCACCGGCGAGGGTCGATCGGTACGCGTCAGGCGCGACGGCGTCAGCCGCCGATCTTGAAGACCTTGCCGCCGCAGATCGGGCAGGTGCCCTGCAGGGCGGCCTTACCGTTCTTCATGGTGATGCGCTGCGGGTTCTGGACTTCGACCTTCCGCTTGTCCTTGACGCAATAGGCCTCGGCCATCGGGGTCCTCCTCGTATGGGTCGAGCGGTGCGGGATCGTCTGTCCCGCCTCCACTCATCGGTTGCGCGGTGTCAGTTCGCCCACAGGGACGGCCGCCAGCGGTCCGTCGAAGCGGTGCGCTTCTGGGCATCCATCTCGGCCAGGACCAGCAGGCTCTCGAGCCCCGTCTCGACACAGGCTGCCTCGGCGGCATCCTGGATCGAACCGCCCACGAACTCGCCGGTCGTCCGATTGGCATACACCGCACAGACGACGCCGGCTCGACAGCGGGCGAGTGACGCGAGGACCAGCAGGGCCGATGCCTCCATCTCGAAGTTCATGACGCGCTGGCGCGCCATGTCCTCGGCCAGGTCAGGGTAGCGGATGGGCAGCTGCGGGATGGGACGCCCTTGCGCCCCGA
>DAIUES010000221.1:0-3715 GCA_036844985.1 Candidatus Limnocylindrales bacterium | reverse complement strand
GTCGCCCCACGAACAGGACGTTCTGGGTGCCGTCCTGCCAGCGGGCGATCGGCACGGCGTTCGCGAAGCGTGGTACGTCGACCCCGTTGGGGATGACCTTGTAGTCGCCCGGGAAGAATCGGTCGATGAAGTGGCGGGCGGCGGCGCTGACCGCGATGCGGCCGTGGAGACGGGCGGCGTAGCCCTGCAGGGCGCGGCTGCCGAACTCGTACGACGGGGAGAAGCCGGCATAGGCGTGGAACGTGGCGATGTTGACGCTGTTCGATTCGCGCAGCAGGAACAGCGACAGGAACGGCACGAACGGCTCGTGGAAATGGAGCAGGTCGAACTGCTCGCGCTCGAGCATCCGACCGATCTGGCTGAGGTAGCGCGGCGAGAACGTCAGCGTCCCGACCGACGCGTTGATCGGCACCGAGAACCCCACGCCGAGGCGGATGATGTCGCCCTCCGATGCCCGCTGGGGACCGTGGCTGGCGGTCAGGATGCGGACGTCGTGGCCCCGCAGCCGGAGGTTCTCGTACAGGTAGCGGACGTGCTGTGCCACCCCGCCGTTGTCGGGGTAGATGTAGGGGCACACGAGGCCGATCTTCATCGCGACTTGTCGCCCGGCTCGAAGCGCGGCGGCCGGGCCCGACCGCCGGGATAGCCGTGATCGCGTCCCGTGCCAGACCGGCGGACCCGGCCGACCACCTCGTCGCGCGCATCGATCGCCCGCTTGCGCAGCTGCCGGCCGAACACCCCGACCTGCCCCGTCGTGCCGTGGAACGAGCCGCCGTGGTCAGTCCGGCCGGCCGCGATCGCGGCACGCAGATCCGCCGCGGTCCGTCCCTCGAACGTCGTCCAGCCCGAACCGACCGCGGCGAGCGCGTGGGCGTCGCTGTTCCCGACGTGGGCAAGTCCGTGGCGATCGGCGAACCGCACGACACGATCGTGCCACGGCCGGCCGAGCGCCGTCGGGTTGAACGTCTCGAGCGCGTCCGGATGGACGGCCGGATCGGGGTCGTCGAGCAGCCGTCGCAGGACCCAGCCCTGGGCGCACAACGGGTATGGCACCAGCGGGTGGGCCGGGATGGCGATGCCGCCGGCGGCATGGACGTCGGCGATCGTCGTCCGCAGCGACCGGTACGGACGGATCGGCCGGTCGATGAACAGGGCGAGCAGGTGGCCGCCCAGGGTGGTGACCTCCTCACCCACGATCACCTCGACCGACAGGCCGCGATCGAGCGCCAGGGCACGTCCCGCCAGCGCGGCATCGATCCGTTCGTGGTCGGTGATGGCGATGACATCGAGCCCCGGGTCGGCCGCCGCGTGCTCGATGATCGAGACGACATCGGCCGTGCCGTCGGAGGCCACGGTGTGGATGTGCAGGTCCGCCCGACCGGGGCGGGCCACGCTGGCCGGTCCGGCGGTCACGGCGCACGCTCCAGGTCCGGCCAGATCGGGAAGAACACGGCCCACCATTGTTCCGGGGCGTCCTCGACGACCCGTTCGAACGCCTGGGCGATCGCGCTCGTCAACGCGGTCGCGCGCTCGCGCCGGGTCCCCGGGCCCACGTCGGCGATCGACTCGGCGCGCCCGACGTACCGCCCGGCTGCGACCCGGCGCACGCCGACGACGTACAGCGGCGCCCCGGTCTCGATCGCCAGGAGGGCCGGGCCGAGCGGCAGGCTGGCCGGTGCACCGAACAGCTCGGTCAGCACGCCGCCCCCGGTCAGGTCGCGGTCGCCGATGAGCCCCACGGCGCTCCCCGACCGCAACGCGCCGGTCAGCTCGCGGCGCGCCTCGCGCAGTCCGACGATCCGGACGCCGGCCGCTCCGCGGGTGCGGACCATCCAGTCCTGCAGGGTCGGATCGGCGATCGTCTCCATGGGTGCGACGGCCCCGCCGACCCGGGCCGCGAGGTACAGCGCCGGCAGCTCGATCGCTCCGAAGTGGAGGCCGACGAAGATCGCCGCGCGTCCCGGCCGGAACGCGTCATCGACGACGTCGGGGGTCTCGACGGTGACGAGTCGATCGAGGTCCGCGGCGCGCAGGGCCGGCGTACGGGCGACCTCGAGGTAGTACCGGGCGGCGTGCCGATACGCGTTGCGGACCAGGTGTTCGAGCGCCCGCGGGTCGTGGGCCGCGGCACGGGCCAGCGGCGTGCCGCGATCGTGGGCGGCGAGCCAGCGCACGACCCGTTCGAGGTTCCGGCGGGCCTGGGCTGCGCGCTCGGGGGTGGCCCGATACCAGACGTCGCCGCCCAGCTCGGCAAGGGCGATGAGGGGGCGTTCGGGCAACCGGCACGCCAGCCACGACAGCGCCACCAGGAGGCGACCCCGAACGAGCCCCGCCAAGCGGGCCATGGTCAGGCGAACTCCGGCGCCGGTCCCGGGTCCGGCTGACCCGCCTGCATGATGGTCGCCCGCCGTTCGAGGTCGGCGGCTTCCTCTTCGCTCGATGGCCAGAGGGGCTTGAAGCTGTACCACTGATCCGGCGCCGCGGCGATCGTCGCGGCGAGCGCATCGGCCATCGCCTGGGTCGCTCGCTGGAGCTCCGCCGGGTCCGACGAGGCAAGGTCGATCGGTTCCGGGAACGTCACGAGGAACGTGTCGTCGGGCCGCCGTCGGATGGTGATCGGGAGGATCCGCGAGCCGGTCTTCGCGGCGAGCGTCGCCGGGCCGGCCGGGAGCGTCGTCCAGGCACCGAACAGGCGCACCGGGATGCCGTCCGAGCGGTACCCCCAGTCGACCAGCAGCGCCAGCATCTCCTTGCGCCGAAGGACGCCGAAGATCTCGCGCAGATTGCGCCAGGCGATGATCCGGACACCCCACGACTCCCGCTGCCGGCGCAGGATCTCGAAGATCTCGGGAAACGACGAATCGTCGGCGACGACGCTGATCGGCATGTCATGGCGGGCGATCGCCGCCGCCACCGCCTCGTTGTTGCCGACATGCCCCACGGTGAAGATGAGCCCGCCCCCAGCGGGCGCGGCACGCCACAGACGCTTGATGCCGTCCGCGTCGATGTCGGGCACCATGTCGGCCAGCTCGGCTGCCGGCCGTGACGGCAGGCGCATCAGCTCGACGAGGTAGCGGCCGTACCCGCGATAGGCCCGCATCGCCTCCTGACGAACCCTCGGGTGATCGGGATGCAGACCGAGGACGTTGGCGAAGTTGCGGTTGGACCAGTGCCGCTTTGTGGGCCACAGCAGGTACGACAGCTGCGATGCCCGACCGATGACCGCGGCGGCCGGTTTGGGCGGCAGGCTGGCCAGCAGCCACGAGGTCGCCCGGAACCCGGCGACGGCCAGGCGCTCGACGACGCGAGGGCTGTCGCCCCCGCGTCGATGTGGTGCCTCGAGCCGGCGGTCACCGGCGCTCGAGGCGGTGCGCGGCTTGTCGCCTGCCGTCACTGCGCGGCGGTGGCGACCTTCGCCTTCGACCCGGCCAGCTTGCACAGCTTGCGGGCGACGGGCTTCTCCGTGCCGACGAGCGTCTCGGAGTCTTCGCCCCGGATGAACGCCTCGACCCGGTTGAACGCGATGTCGTCGTGGATCTGCTGCGGCGGTGACTTCATGAAGTACGAGGACGGCGCCACGAGCGTGCCCTTGAGGCCGCGGTCGAGGCCCAGCTTGAGGCAGCGGATCGCGTCGGTGATGACGCCGGCGCTGTTGGGGCTGTCCCAGACCTCGAGCTTGAGCTCGGCGTTGAGCGGCACGTCGCCGTAGGTCGTG
>DAIUES010000220.1:0-3728 GCA_036844985.1 Candidatus Limnocylindrales bacterium | reverse complement strand
GTGATCGCCCCGGTGCTGCTCCCATCGCTTCTCGGCCCCGAATGGGGGCCGATGGTCCTGCCCTTCCAGCTGCTGGTCGCAGCGGGTGCGGTGCACGCGGTCCTCGCAGTGATGCGCGAGTTCCTGCTCGGTCGGGGCGGCGTCCGTGCTCGATCGCGAGGCGCCCCGCCCGAGCGCGTGCCCGCAGACCACTGAGGTGCAGGCAGCCCGCGTGATGCCTCCGCGGCATCGATTTCGCCCCGAAGCGACGGACGGGAGCCGACTTCGGCCGTTTCGCAGTCGCTCATTGCCTGAGGGGCAACGATCAGGAGGTACCGGCACCGGGAAACCGCCAATCAGCCGATAACTCGGAAGATCGATGTCTTGAGGGCATCACGCCGCGGCGGCGGCATCGCGCCGAGGCAGCGGGCGGGACGTGACCGCACTCCACGGTACCGGCCGCGGCACCCGGTCCTGTAGGCAGCGCTGCACGGTAGCGGTATCCTCGAGTTGCCATGACCGCCACGAAGCGCCCCGAAACGCTCGCCCGCCAGCGTGCCAGTGACCTGATCCGAGCGTGGGACGGCCGCTCGCGATCGATCGGCGATCCGCTCGGCAGCCTGCTCGGTCGCGTGAGCACCGTCGATCAGGTCGGCGTCGAGGCGCGCGTCGATGCCCTCAAGAAGCGCTCGATCAAGAAGGCGTCGAAGCTGTGGGCGCTCGATCTCGCGATCCGGATGATGGATCTGACCACGCTGGAGGGAAAGGACACCCCGGGCAAGATCCGTGCACTGTGCGTCAAGGGCATGCACCCGAAGCCGGGCGACCCGACCATCCCGTCGGTCGCGGCGATCTGCGTCTATCCGGCGATGGTCGCCGACGCGAAGGAGGCCCTGCGCGGGAGCACCGTCAGGGTCGCCAGCGTCGCCACCGGGTTCCCGAGCGGTCAGACGTTCCGCGACATCAAGCTCGCCGAGACGCGCGCCGCGGTCGATGCGGGTGCCGACGAGATCGACATGGTCATCGATCGTGGCGCCTTCCTGACCGGCGACTACGCGACCGTGTTCGAGGAGATCGTCGAGGTCAAGGAGGCCTGCGGCGAGGCACATCTCAAGGTCATCCTCGAGACGGGCGAACTCGAGACATACGACAACGTCCGACGCGCCTCGATCCTGGCGATGGCGGCCGGCGCCGACTTCATCAAGACCTCGACCGGCAAGGTCGTGCCGGCGGCGACCATGCCGGTAACGCTCGTCATGCTCGAGGCGATCCGCGATTTCGAGCGCGCGACCGGCCGTCAGGTCGGCATGAAGCCGGCAGGCGGGATCCGCACCGCCAAGGAGGCGATCCAGTACCTGGTGATCCTGTACGAGACGCTCGGTCCGCGCTGGATGACCCCGGACTGGTTCCGGTTCGGGGCGTCGTCGCTGCTCAACGACGTGCTGATGCAGATCGAGTTCCAGCGGACGGGGCGGTACCAGGACCCAGATCACTTCACGATCGACTGAGGAGCTGGGCGGGCCGGCTCGCCGCCCCGACCCTCCGACACTGACCTTCACGTGAACGTCAAGGTCGTGCTAGCCTGTGAGGATGCCTCCGAGGATCCCTGACGCCGTGCCCGAACCGGCGCTCTTGCGTATCCAGGAGGTCGCGGCGGACACCGGCCTGACCCCCCGTTCGATCCGCTACTACGAGGAGATCGGCCTGCTGGAGCCGGCCGCCCGGTCCGACGGCGCGTACCGCCTGTACGACGCATCCGATCTCGAGCGTCTCCGGTTCATCCGCTCCCTGCGCGACGACGCCGGCTTCTCCCTGGCCCAGATCGGCCAGCTGCTCGAGGACGAGGCGGCTCGGGAGCGCAATCGCGTCCGCTTCCGCACGTCGGGCGACGAGGCGGAACGGCGCTCGCTCATCCTCGATGCTCGAGAACGCGTCGAGCGCCAGATCGAGACCCTCGAGGCGAAGCGCGCCCGGATCGACGCGATGATCGCCGACGCCCGCAAGCGTCGGGCGCACCTCGACGCGCACCATGCCGCGCTCGACGGTGGCCCCGACCCACATCCGGGTCGCGCCCCCACGCCGAAGCGCCCAGCGGACCCGGGGCGGTGACCATCCCCGGGGGAGCGGCTCGACGGCGCATGCAACGATCGGGCGCGTTCAGCCACCGCAACTACCGTGTCTACTTCGGCGGCCAGGTCACGTCGCTCGTCGGGACGTGGATGCAGCAGGTCGCCCAGGCGTGGCTCGTCCTCCAGATCGGCGGCGGGAACCCGCTGTGGCTCGGTGTGGTCGCGGCCGCCCAGTATTTGCCGGTCATGCTGTTCGGGCTGTTTGGGGGCATCGTCGCGGACGTCCTCCCCAAGCGCCAGACACTGCTCTGGGTCCAGGTCGTGATGATGGTCCTCGCGGCCATCCTGGCCGTGCTGACGTTCAGCGGTGTCGTCGAGGTCTGGATGGTCGTCGTCATGGCCGTCCTGCTCGGCTGCGCCAACACCATCGACATGCCGGTGCGCCAGGCGTTCGCCATCGAGATGGTCGGTCCGCGCGACATCGGCAATGCGGTCGCCCTGAACTCGGCGGCGTTCAACGGCGCGCGCATCGTCGGTCCCGCCGTCGCCGGTCTGGCGATCGGGGCGTTCGGCATCGCGACCGCGTTCGCCGTCAACGCCGCGAGCTTCCTCGCAGTCATCGTGAGCCTGCTGGTCATGCGCGATGACGAGCTGTTCCGCACCCGTTCGCTGCCCCGACCGCGTTCCGTCGGGGCGGTCATCGACAACCTCGCCGAGGGACTGTCCTTCGTCCGCCACACGCCCCTGGTGCTGATGGCCCTCACGACGGTCGGGCTCACCGCGACGGTCGGCATGAACTTCAACGTCATCGTCCCGCCGCTGGCCCAGGACGTCCTCGGCAGCGACGCGTCGGGCTACGGGTTCCTGATGACGGCGTCGGGCGTCGGGGCGTTGACGGCGGCGCTCGCCCTGGCGATGACCCGTCGCGTCCGTCCGGTCTTCGTCGCGCTCGGCGCGATCACGCTCGGTCTGGCGTCGGTGGTCCTGGCCATCGTGCAGTGGTATCCGCTCGCGCTCATCCTGATGGTGCCGATCGGCGCGGGTGGCATCACGATGGCGGCGACCGCCAACACGACCATCCAGCTGTCGGTGCCGGACGCCCTCCGCGGCCGGGTCATGAGCGTCTACACGACGGCCTTCTCGGCCTCGGTGCCGATCGGCGGGCTGGCGGCCGGTGCGCTCGCCGGCAGCCTCGGCATCCAGCCCACGATCGCCCTCGGTGGCGGCATGTCACTGGTCGTCGGCCTGGTGGCGCTCGGGTGGTGGCAGCGGATCGCGCGCGGCGCGACCGGCACGGAACTGACCGAGGCCCCGACCGCCGAGGTCCCGACCGCCGACCCCAGTGCGCCCACGACCCCCGCCCCCGAACCCGTCGCGGCCGCGACAGCGCTGAGCGCGGTTCAGTCGACGGCGCCGAAGACCAGCGCGGCGTTCAACCCGCCGAAGCCGAACGAGGTGCTCAGCACCCGCCGATAGACGCCCGCTCGACCCTCGCGGAGCAAGCCCGGCAGCAAGCCGCCGCTATCGGGGTCGGGCTCGACCAGGTTCACCGATGCGGGTGCCCATCCGTCGCGGATGGCAAGCGCGCAGATGGCCGCCTCGATGGCGCCGCTCGCGCCGAGCGCGTGGCCGTACAACCCGTTCGTGTCACGGACCGACACTCTCGCGGCACGGTCGGCG
>DAIUES010000219.1:0-3738 GCA_036844985.1 Candidatus Limnocylindrales bacterium | reverse complement strand
TCCGCACCGACATCACGCCGCTGAAGCGCGCCATGGAGGACCTGGCCTCCGCCCTCGACAACGCCCGTGCCGCGGTGGTCCGGCTCGAGGCTGCGTTCGCGGCCGGCGACCTGGCCCGGACGGTGTCGCTGGATCTCTACCTGGCGGACCTGATGCGGGCCCTCGAGCAGGACGAGGGCGAGAAGCTCGGGGGCAAGAGCGCCGAGGCCGCGCGGTTCATCCTGCGCGCCATCGACCGGGAGCTGGACCAGGCGTAACACTGGTGACCGACGGCACATGACGGACTCGCCCGACAGGCGCAGAATCCTCGTCCGTACAGGAGGTCTGCCATGACCACGACCGTCGATGCAGCGATGGACCAGGCGCGCAGCGCTGCGGCGCAACCGATGGACCGGATCCTCGACCGGATCGGTGAACGCGTCGGTGCGCAGGCCAACGTCAAGGCCGTATTCGGTGAGCCGATGGAGCGCGGCGACGTGACGGTCGTCCCGGTCGCCCGCGTCCGCTGGGGATTCGGGGGAGGCTCCGGCACCGGGATGGGCGACAAGGCGCGGACAGCCGGCCAGGACGTCGCCAACGGCACCGGTGTCGGCGGCGGCGTGATGGCCGACCCGATGGGCTACCTGGAGGTCCGCTCATCCGGCGCTGCCTTCGTGCCGCTGGCCACGCCATACTTCAATCCGCTGCTGATCCTGGCATCGGGCGTGGCGATCTCGTTCGTGCTGCGAGCGCTTGCCAGGCTCATCCGCGGCTGACCCGTTATCCATTCCGCCGGGACGCACCCCTGGGATCGCACCCCGGACTGGGCGCCTCCCACACCATCGGAGGCGCCCGTGACAGACCTCAGGACCGGCATCCTGCTGTGGAGCCAGGCAGCCGGCTGGCCGGAGATGCTCGACGCCGCGAAGCGGGTCGACCGACTCGGCTATGACCACCTCTGGACGTGGGACCACCTGTACGCGATCTTCGGCGATCCGTACCAGCCCATCGTCGAAGGCTGGACCGCGCTGGCGGCCTGGGCGATGGCCACCGAACGCACCCGCCTGGGCCTGCTCGTGGGTGCCAACACCTTCCGCAACCCGGGCCTGACGGCCAAGACCGCCGCGACGCTCGACCACATCAGCAACGGGCGGGCCATCCTGGGCATCGGCGGCGCGTGGTTCGACCTGGAGCACGAGGCCCATGGCATCGAGTTCGGCTCGGGCTTCGGACAACGTCTCGACTGGCTCGACGAGTCCGTGTCGGCGATGCGGCCGCTGCTCGACGGCGGCTCGGTCACCTCCTTGCCGGGCGGGCGCTACGCCTTCGATGACCTGCGCCACGAGCCGCTGCCGATCCAGCCTCATCTGCCGATCATGATCGGCGGCAGCGGCGAGAAGAAGACCCTGCGCACCGTGGCGAAGTACGCCGACATGTGGAACGCCATGGGCACACCGGAGACGATGGCCCACAAGGTCGAGGTGCTGCGCGGCCACTGCGACGCGGTCGGGCGCGACATCGCCGACATCGAGTTCACGCTCGGGGTCAAGCTGACCATCCGCGACACGAAGGCCGAGGCGGAACGGGTCCGCTGGGCGGCGATCGAGCACAACCGGACGCCGCGCTCCGAGGTCGAGGACGACGACACGTTCTGGGAAGGTTCGCCCGAGGAGATCGCCGATCGGCTCCGCCCGTACGTCGATCTCGGGTTCAGGACCGTCATCTCCGAACAGCCGGCGCCGTACGACGTCGAGACGTTCGAACGCTTCGTGGGCGAGGTGAAGCCGCTCATCGACCGCGGCTAGGACGATGCCCGACGGCCCGCCGAATGCGCCGCGATCCGCGCCGGCGCACGGCGCCACTATCGCCTTCGAACACGTCACCAAGCGCTACGACGTGCGGGCGACCGACACGCCCGGCGCCGTCAACGATCTCAGCCTGTTCGTCCCGGCCGGCAGGATCTGCGTGCTCGTCGGCCCATCGGGCTGCGGCAAGACCACGTCGCTCAAGATGGTCAATCGGCTGATCGAGCCGACGAGCGGGCGGATCCTCATCGACGGCGTCGACGCCACGACCCGCGACGCGACCGAGCTGCGACGCGCGATCGGCTATGTCATCCAGCAGGTCGGGCTGTTCCCCCACGAGACGGTCGGCCAGAACGTGATCGTCGTTCCGCGGCTGCTGGGCTGGTCGGCCAGCCGCCAGCGCGAGCGTTCCGACGAGCTGCTCGAGCTGGTCGGCCTCGATCCGGCGCGCTATCGGGACCGCTATCCGAGCCAGCTGTCCGGCGGCGAGCGGCAGCGCGTGGGGGTCGCCCGGGCGCTGGCCGCCGACCCGCCGATCATGCTCATGGACGAGCCGTTCGGGGCGGTCGACCCGATCGTCCGCGAACGGCTCCAGAACGAGTTCCTGCGCCTCCAGGAAGATCTGGCCAAGACCATCCTGTTCGTCACCCACGACATCGACGAGGCGATCAAGATGGGCGACCTCGTCGCGGTCCTGCAGGTCGGCGGGCACCTCGCCCAGTTCGGGCCGCCGGCCGACATCCTGGCCGCGCCCGCGAACGAATTCGTCGCCCGGTTCGTCGGTGCGGATCGCGGCCTGAAACGCCTGTCGCTGACCCGCGTCGGCGAGCTGGAGCTGCAGCCCGCGGTCACCGCTCGCCCGGGCGACGGGGCCGCTGCGGCTCGCAGCCGGGCCGGCGCGGATCCGTTCGGCTATCTCCTGCTCGTGGACGAGCGTGATCGGCCGATCGGCTGGGTCGCCGAGGACGACATCCCGACCGACGGCCCGCTCGACGCGTCGCTCGCCGTCGAGGCGTCACCCCTGCTCGATCGCCGGGCGACACTCAAGGACGCGCTGTCGCTCCTGCTCGACGCGGACGTCCAGGCCGGGATCGTGGTCGATCGCCAGCGGTCGGTCCTCGGCCTCGTGACCGCCGACATGATCGCGGAGCGGATGCGCGGGGGAGCGCACGTCGTCGCGAGCGAACCGTTCCCGTCGGACGCCGAGGCCGACGTCGCCGCGGCCGAGGTTCCCGCGGCGGATGTGGTCGCGGACCCCGTCCCGACGAGCGCGGACGCCGCCCGGTGAACTGGGCGTGGATCGGTTCGAACGTCGGCGCCATCGCCGCGGCCACGTGGGACCACCTCGTATTGACCGTCATCGCGGTCGGCGTCGGGTTCCTGCTGAGTCTCGGCTTCGCGTTGGTGATCCGTGACGATCGCCGGTTCGAGGGCCCCATCAACGGCCTGACCGGCATCCTGTACACGATCCCCAGCCTCGCCCTGTTCGCGATCCTCGTGCCGATCACCGGCCTGTCGATCCTGACCGCCGAGATCGGTCTCGTGAGCTACACCCTGCTGATCCTCACCCGGCACATCGTGGCGGGCTTCGACGCCGTCCCGCGCGACATCGTCGAGTCGGCGGACGGGATGGGCTTCACCGCCCGCCAGCGGCTCATCCAGATCGACCTGCCGCTGGCCATCCCGCTGATCGTGGCCGGCCTCCGGGTGGCCACGGTCACGACCATCGGCCTGGTGATGGTGACCGCGCTCATCGGCGAGGGCGGCCTCGGGAACCTCATGCTGCGCGGCTTCAACTTCCGCAACTACACCGCGGTGTATGTCGGTGCCATCGTCACGGTCGCGCTCGCGGTGGTCGCCGATGCGCCGATCCTGGTCATGGGCCGGCTGCTGACCCCGTGGACCCGGAATCACTGAAGTGGACGGCTTCGGCGGCGTCGTCAGCTGGTTCCTC
>DAIUES010000218.1:0-3741 GCA_036844985.1 Candidatus Limnocylindrales bacterium | reverse complement strand
CAGCTACGGGGCCGAACAGGTCCGGGTACTCGACGGCGGGTTCCCGGACTGGGAAGCGGAGGGCCGCCGCGTCCAGCGGCTCGATCCGGCTCCGCCGAGTGTGGCGGCGGCACCGTTCACCGCGCGCGGCCCGAACCGGATGCTGCTCACGACGTCGGACATCCGGGGGCTGCTCGGCGCCCCGGGGGTGACCCTGCTCGACGCGCGCGCCCCGGCCGAATACCGCGGCTTCGAGGGCAACACCCGCCGGCTCGGGCACATCCCGGGCGCGGTCAACGTGCCCGTCGGCTCGATGCACGAAGCTGGTGGTCAGCGGCTGCGGCCCGGTGATGCGCTGCGTGATCGACTCCACGCCGCGAACGTGAGCCGCGGTCGTCGGATGGTCACCTACGACGGTTCGGGGGTGGCGGCCGCCAAGCTGGCGTTCGTCCTGACCCTGCTCGGCCACGACGACGTGGCCGTGTACGACGGTGGCTGGGCCGAGTGGGGGAACCGCCTGGACCTGCCTGTCGATCGCTGACGGCGCGGCCGATCGGCCGGGACTACCAGCCGGTCGGTTCGGGCGGCGGCTCCGGCCGCGCGGCGCCGCGATCGAGGCCCGCCCACGGGTCGGTCGCCTGGTGCGGGGCGAGGATCTGGGCACGCTCGTGGTTGACGGCGACCAGCGAAGCCGTCGTGCGGGGCTCGCCGAGCACGTCGGACCAGAACGTCGCATCGGTGACCGGCAGGAAATGGCCGGTCAGCTCGGACAGGGCGTGCTCCAGGCTGCGCTCGGGCAGGAGGTGGATCCGGCCGATCACCTTGAACGGCGGGACGGAGATCAGCGCCTCCTCGGCGATCTTCGGCGTGCGCAGCTCCGGCGCCGCCTCGACCGGCTCATCGGCCACCGCGAACAGGACGGCACGGAGGTTGACCTGGGCGAAGGCCGCGCGGATCGTCTCGCCGCGGGTCCCGAACTCGTCGGACGACACGTCCGACAGCACGAGGAAGCGGTCGTCGGCGAGGTTGAGCATGTCGGTGATGCGCCGCTGACGGGACGCGAGCGAACCACGGATCACGAACGCGTCCGTGTACAGCGTGAGCGGCACGGACGGTGGCGGGCCGGTGACGCCTTCGAACATGGGCCGAAGGATACTCGGCCGGCGTGTCGCGGCGCTATCGATCGGGCTCGGGGGCGACGTTCCTGGCGCCTGCCGTCACCAGCAGGGCGGCACCGTGCTGGAGGCCCTCGTACAGGTCGGTCACGCTGGCGACGGTGTCGATGTCGTCGACCGACTTGTCCGGCCGCAGCGCGTGGATGCGCGGGAACCGCAGGCTGAAGCCACTGCCGTGGCGTCGACTCCGGACGATGACGTCGAAGGCGATCTCGACGACCACCGTCGGCTCCACCTGGCGATAGCGCCCGAACCGGGCGATCGTGTGGTCCTCGAACCAGCGGGTCATGTCGGCGATCTCGGCATCGGTCAGGCCGCTGTACGCCTTGCCGATGTTGACCAGCTTGCCGGTCGCCTCGTCGCGGATCGCGAACGTGTAATCGGACAGCACGCCATGGCGCTTGCCGTGGCCGACCTCGACCCCGACGACGACGCAGTCGATGGTCGCGAGGGCCTTCTTCATCTTCAGCCAGCCCAACCCGCGCCGACCCGGTGAGTAGCCGCTCATCGGGTCCTTGACCATCAGTCCCTCGTTGCGCCGTGCGCGTGCCTCGGCAAAGGCCGCCTCGAGCGCGAGCTCGTCATCGGCGACCCCGAGATGCGAGCGGATGAACCGACCCCCGTCGGCCACGAGCGGCAGGTCCAGCGCGTCGAGCCTGACCCGGCGGTCGCGCAGCGGCGCGCGCAACAGCGGCTCGACCGTGGCATCACCGGCCGGATCGTGGCCGGCACCCACCGCCAGCAGGTCGAAGGCGACGTAGATGACCGGCACCTCGGCCTGGATCGAGGCGGACGGTGCCTTGCGTCCGAGCCGGCCCTGGAGCGCGATGAACGGCAGCACGAGCTCGTCCTTGAACGCGAGGATCTCGCCGTCCACGACCCCGTTCCAGTCGAGCGGGCGCGCGGCGTCGACGATCTCGGGGAACTGGCGGCTGATGTCGTTGAGGTCGCGCGAGTACAGCCGCACATCTGGGCCACGCTTGTGGAGCTGCGCCCGGATACCGTCGTACTTGTCCTCGACCCAGACCTCCGGACCGAGCCGCCGGATGATGTCGGCCGCATCCTCGGCCGGCGAGGCGAGCATGAACTTGAGCGGGTGGAAGAGGGCCAGCTCCGCCTGGTCCAGGCGGTCGTCGCGGGCCAGCTCGGCGAGCCGGCCCATGTCGCCGGTCAGCATGCCGGCCCACTTGACGTCCTCGAGCGGGCGCTCGAACGCCTGGGCGATGGCCGCCTCGACCAGCCCCTCGCGCAAGCCGATGCGCAGCTCCCCGCCGAGGACCTTGACGATCGCCTTGGCGGTCGGCGGATCGACCCGGGCGAGCAGGTCGCGCAGGTGGGCCGCCTTGGCCGCACCGCCGGACGCCGCCTCGATCGCATCGAACGCAGCGGCCACCTCGGGCAGGGTCGGCGAGGTCTCGGACGGCGGGGCGTGACCTGCGGCCGCCAGCACGTCCTCGACCGCGCGACCGAGGTCGGAATGGCGGTCGTAGGCGGCCCCGAGCTCCTCGCGGGTGACGCCGGCCACGGCCCCGACCGCGGCGACGATCGCCGCCCAGCCGAGCCCGGGGGTGCGCTGGTCCGACTCGGGGAACGGGCGGCCGGTCAGGAAGACGACCGCGATCGGCAGGGCATCGTGGGCCAGGCTGCGCAGGTAGTCGGCCAGCAGGGCGGTCTTCTCGGACGTCCGGGTGGTTGCCGCCACGCGCTCGGCCAGGTCGCTCCAGCGGCGCATGGACTCGATGGTATACGGTTCCGGCGATGGCACCGCGACGCTGGTTCCCGGAGGTCCTGACGGGGTCGAAGGTCGTGCTGCGCCGCCACACCCCGGAGAACCTCGCGGCGTTCCGGCGCTGGTACGCCGATCCCGAGATCGCCCGCCTCGCGCGCTACCAGGAAGCGCCCATGCGCCAGGACGAGATCGAGCGCTTCTTCACTGCCCGGGTCGTCGGGCCAGACGCGCTGGCGATGGCCATCCACGACCGCGCGACCGGGCGGCTGGTGGGGACCTGCGCGTTCAGCCAGCTCGACGGTGACAACGGCTCGGCGCTGTACCACATCACCATCGGCGAGAAGGACGCCTGGGGCCACGGGTTCGGGACCGAGGCGACCCAGCTCATGCTCGACCATGCCTTCGGCGTGCTCGGCCTGCACCGTGTCGCCCTGTTCGTGTTCGAGTTCAACGAGCGGGCCATCCGGGCGTACCGGCGGTGCGGCTTCGTGATCGAGGGCCGCTCGCGCGAATCGATCTTCCGGGACGGGCGCTGGTGGGACGAGCTGGCGATGAGCGTGCTCGAATCGGACTGGCGGCGGTCGCGGGTCACGGAGGTGCCCACCGAGGCCGATGCAGCCGGCGTCGCGGGTGGATCGACGGCGGCCCCGGCGGCGGCGACTCCTGCGGCCGCGGCTCCCATCGTTCCCGCGTCACCTGCGGTCTCGACCGCATCGCCGGCCCGCGGCCGCGGGCGCAGCCTCACCGGCGGGCGCCTGGAGCGCACGCTCCGGCGGTTCACGTGACGACGCCGGGGGCTGCGGCCGAGACGGCGCGCGCCGAAGTCCGCGAGTCGATCGCGGCCAAGGGCCATACGGT
>DAIUES010000217.1:0-3750 GCA_036844985.1 Candidatus Limnocylindrales bacterium | reverse complement strand
GTGCAGCCCGACCCCGATCGGTCGGAAGCCAACCTGTACGCCTACGCCGCCAACAGCGCCGCGGTGGTCCGCAGCTACGTGGTCGACGAGTCGGGCACGGTCGTCCGGATGACGGTCGCCCCGGGCGAGCCCGACGCCGGCATCACGGCCTCATCGTCACCCGCTTGCCGGCCGTGACCAACGCGATCGACGCGTTCTCGCCTCGGTCGGCGACCGCCCGTTCCTCCTCCTGGTCGCGAACAGTCAGGCGGCGGTCATTGAGGGATCCGTCCAAGATCGGGCTCGCCTGCGTTACGCTCCCCGCGATGAAGGTCGGCCTCCAGATCTCGTCGTTCACGTGGCCGGGCGGGGATGCGGCGATCGGGCCGACGCTCGCCCGGATCGCGCGTGACGCCGACACGGCCGGCTTCGACTCGATCTGGGTCATGGACCATTTCTTCCAGATCCGCGGCGTCGGTCGGGTCGAGGAGCCGATGCTCGAGGGGATGACCGCCCTCGGGTTCCTCGCGGCGCACACCGAACGGGCGCGGCTCGGGCTGATGGTCGGCGGGGTCCCCTATCGCACCCCCGCCCTGTGGATCAAGGCGACCACCACGCTGGACGTGCTGTCGGGCGGGCGCGCCTGGCTCGGCATCGGGGCGGCCTGGAACGAGCAGGAAGCGGCGGCGCTCGGCATCCCGTTCCCGCCGCTCGGCGAGCGGTTCGACCTGCTCGAGGACACCCTTCGGATGGCCCATGGGATGTGGTCCGGCGAACGCGGCACCGAGGCGCCGCTGGAGGGCCGTCACCTGCGTGCCGGGCGCCTGCTCAACGCCCCGCAGTCCCTGTCGCGCCCACGAGTCCCGATCATGGTCGGCGGCGGCGGCGAGAAGCGGACACTCCGGCTGGTCGCCCAGTACGCCGATGCCTGCAACGTCTTCGGCTCGCCGGAGGCGATCGCGCGCAAGTACGAGATCCTCGCGCGGCACTGCGCCGACGTCGGGCGCGACCCCGACGAGATCGAGCGCTCGACGCTCCAATCGATCGACATCGACGCCGGCGATCGGGGGCGGGGCTCCTCGCCGAGGGCCATCGTCGACCACTTCGGCGATCTGTGGGATGCCGGCGCCGAGCACATCATCTTCAGCCTGCGCGATGTTCACGAGCCGGCTCGGATCGAGCGGTTGGCGGCCGACGTCCTGCCGCAGCTCCACGCCATCCGTTGACATCATCTGTCATGGTTCGTACCATCTTGTCATGACCGATCTGACCGTCGCCGAGGCCGCCGTCGCGGCCGGTGTGAGCGAGCGGACGATGCGCCGCTGGATCCGCGACGGGCGCCTGGCCGGCTGCTACAAGGTCGGTGGTCGTGTCCGCATCCCCGAGCGTGCCATCCACGAGGCCGCCGAGCCGTATGGCGCAACGCATGACCGCGCGGGCGAGCTCCAGGCTCCCGAAACGCCGCCCCGGATCACGGATGCGCAGTTGCGTCGCGCCAGGCTCGCCTTCGAGGAGATCGATCGGATCCTGGCTGGAGGCCGGCCGCCCTCCGGGCCGCACGACACCGCGGAGGCCTATATCCGACAGATCCGCGATGGACCTCCCCGCTGGGAACGGCAACCGGATGACGACCCCGATGATCCTGGACGCTAGCGTTGCCGCGAAGTGGTTCCTTCCCGGTGAGGATCTCCTTGAGGAGGCCCGCTCCATTCGGCGAGCGGTGCTCGACCGGACGATCGCCCTTGCAGCTCCGACCGTGATCTGGTCCGAGCTCGCACATGCCGTCGTCCGCGCCGCACGCCGTGGCCGGATCGAGCGTGACCGCGCGACCCTCGTGGCTGTCCAGATGTTCGATGTACGGCCCCTGATCGAAGCCATCGAGGTCGAGCCACAAGCGACGATCAGTACCGCGCTGACGGTGGGACTCGGCGCCTACGATGCCCAATATCTCGCGGCTGCGGTCCGGCGCGGCACAGCGGTCCTCACCGCCGACCGCCGTATGTTCGATCGGTGTCGCACCTACGGCTACGATACCGTCTGGCTCGGTGACATCTCGATGCGCGACGGGGTCCTGACCGATACCCCAGGGGGGTATCAATGACAAGGTGTAGCATTGGTCCATGACTGACAAGCCCGACCCGTTCGGCGGGTTCTCCATCTCGATGATCGATGCGCCGGTCGATGCCGACGCGACGCCCGTCAAGACGGCCCCCGGTGGCCCGTCGACGATCCCGTCGGGCGAGGGCCGGGTCGATACGAAGCTCGTCATCGTCGGCTCCGGGCCGGCCGGTCTGACCGCGGCGATCTACGCCGCACGCGCCAACCTCGAGCCGATCGTGCTCGCCGGCTCGGCGCCCGGTGGTCAGCTGATGCTGACCAGCGATGTCGAGAATTACCCAGGCTTTCCGGACGGCATCCAGGGTCCCGATTTGATGGCCGCGATGCGTGCCCAGGCCGAGCGATTCGGGGCACGCCTGATCGACGTCGACATCGATCGGGTGGACCTGTCCGAACCTCCGTTCCGCATCTGGGCGCGCGGGACCGAGTACCGCGCCCAGGCCGTCATCGTCGCCACCGGCGCCTCGGCCCTGTGGCTCGGGCTCGACAGCGAGACCCGCCTGCGCGGTCGCGGCGTGTCGGCCTGCGCGACATGCGACGGGTTCTTCTTCCGCGACCGCGAGATCGCGGTCATCGGCGGAGGCGATACGGCGTTCGAGGAGGCGACCTACCTCACGCGGTTCGCGACGAAGGTCCACCTGCTCCACCGGCGAGACACGTTCCGGGCCAGCAAGATCATGGTGGATCGGGCGCTCGAGCACCCCAAGATCGAGGTCCATCCCAACGTCGCGGTGGAGGAGGTCCTGGGCGAGGACAAGGTCCACGGCCTGCGGGTGCGCGACACCGTCAGCGGCGACACCCGCGAGATGCCGGTCGAGGGCGTGTTCATCGCGATCGGCTACGAGCCCAACACGGCGGCCTTCCGCGACTGGCTGGAGGTCGACGAGAAGGGCTATCTCGTCGTCCACGACGAGACCGGCTCCCGGGTCGACGGCGTGTTCATCGCCGGCGACGTCCACGATCACCGATATCGCCAGGCCGTCACGGCGGCGGCCGACGGGTGCAAGGCCGCCATCGACGCCGAGCGCTGGCTCGAGGCCCAGGGGATCACCGAAGCCGCGACCACGACGGCTTGGTAGCGGGTTGACCTCGAAGCGCCGGGTGGCGCTCATCGAGCGCTTCGGCATCGAGCCGCCCGTGACCGCCCTCGTCACGGCAGCCCTCGACGAGGCGGTCGCCGCCGCCGAGGCTCGCGAGGGCGCGGCCACACCGGTCGTGGCGCTCGACGCGGGCTGCGGCCGGGTGTCGCAGCTGCGGCCGTTCCGGGCACGGATCGGACGGATGGTCGGTGCCGACATCCACGCACCACTCGAACCGCTCCCCCACCTCGACGAGTTCGTCACGGTCGACCTGTGCGGGCCGGCCGAAGCCTTCGCGCCAGGCACGTTCGACGTGGTCCTGTCGAGCTTCACGCTCGAGCATTTCGCCGATCCGGCAGCCGCCATGCGCAACCTCCGATCGTGGCTGCGCCCGGGCGGCACCCTCGTGGCGACGACCGTCAATCGGCGCCACCCGTTCGTCGCCGCGTACCTCGGCCTGCCGGCCGGCCTGCGTGCACGGCTGCAGCGGCTGGTCAAGGCCAGTGCGGCCGACGCCCATCCGCTCGTCGGGGCGTGCAACGACCCGATCGCGGTCGAAGCGGCGCTGCTCGAG
>DAIUES010000216.1:0-3782 GCA_036844985.1 Candidatus Limnocylindrales bacterium | reverse complement strand
CCCGGTCGAGGTCATGTGCCACACCGACACGCTCGTCCATCCGATCGCGGACGAGGACAACGCGATCGCGCTCATCCGGTTCGAGTCGGGCGCCATCGGCCAGTTCGAGGTCAGCTGGACATTCCGTGGCGGGATGGACCTGCGCGACGAGGTGGCCGGGACCCGCGGCACGATCTGGCTGAACCACTTCCTGCGGACCGGGTTCGAGATGTTCACCGCCGGCGGGAGCGGCGGCTACGTGGCCGAGAAGGCGGAGACGTCGGCCGGCTGGCTGTTCCCGGTCGGCGACGAGGTCGCCGAGCTCGGCTATGTCGACATGTTCAGCGACATGTTCCGCGCTCTCGAGAGCGGCGGCTCGCCGATGGAGACCCTGTACGACGGCTACGTCGTGAACGCGGTCATGGACGCCTGCTACCGCTCGGCCGGATCCGGCCGCTGGGAGCCGGTCGAGCTCGATTGGCGGGGCGGCCAGACGGCGAGGATCAGCTCGGAGCCCGAGCGCTTCGAGGGCCAGGTCGTGATCAAGCGCGAGGTCCTGCCCGATGGCCGCCACAAGCTGATCCTCAAGGACGAGGCGACGGGCGACTTCAGCGATCGGGTCGTCGCCGGCTGACGCGACGCGATTGACCGGGCCGGGCCGGGGCCGTACCATCCCCTCTAGACTGTCTAGACAACCGAGGCTCCGGACACCGTCCGGCCGCCCGGGCGCCCGTCACGATCGGAGGTCGCGTCGAGCATGCGGAGGATCGCCGACATCGGTGCCGCCGTCATCGGCACGGGGTTCATCGGCACGGTCCACGTCGAAGCCCTGCGCCGCATCGGGGTCGACGTGCGCGGCGTCCTCGGCAGCAGCCCGGAACGTGGACAGGCACGGGCCGACGCCCTCGCCGTGCGACGGGCCTACGGCTCGCTCGATGAGCTGCTGGCCGACCCGACCGTCGAGGTCGTCCACGTCACCTCGCCCAACGAACTCCACGTCGCCCAGGCCGCGGCGGCGCTCGAAGCCGGCAAGCACGTCGTCTGCGAGAAGCCGCTGGCGATGACGGCGGCCGAGTCGGCGCCCCTCGTCGATCTCGCCACCCGGTCCGGGCTGATCAACGTCACCAACTTCAACATTCGCTACTACCCGCTGAACCAGCAGGCGCGCGAGACGATCGCGGGCGGGGGGCTCGGCCAGGTCCGGCTGGTGACCGGTCGCTACTTCCAGGACTGGCTGCTGCTCGACAGCGACTGGAACTGGCGCCTGCAGCCCGATCGCGGCGGGTCGCTGCGGGCCGTCGGCGACATCGGCTCGCACTGGCTCGACCTGATGACGTTCGTGACCGGTCAGCACGTGGCCTCGGTCATGGCCGACCTGACGACGTTCATCGAGACGCGTCGCGAACCGACCGGGCCGGTCGAGACGTTCTCGACCGAACGCTCCGCCGAGTCGGTCGAGCGCGCGATCGAGACCGAGGACGCGGCGACCATCCTGCTCCGCTTCGATGGCGGCGCACGGGGCGCCGTGAGCATCTCGCAGATCAGCCCGGGGCGGAAGAACTCGCTCGTCTACGAGATCGACGGCTCCGCTGCGGCGTGGGGCTGGGACAGCGAGCAGCCCGACCAGGCCTGGATCGGCCACCGCGACCGCCCCAACGAGCTGCTCATCCGCAACCCCGCCCTGATGGGCCCCGCTGGCCAGGCTGCCGCAGCCCTGCCGGGCGGCCATGTCGAGGGCTTCTTCGACACATTCTGTGCGCATTTCCGGGCCGTCTACGCGGACGTGGTAGCCGGGCGTGCCTCCTCCACGCCCGGCTATCCCACGTTCGCGGACGGCCACGACGAGATGCTGGTCGGCGAGGCGATCGCCCGCAGCGCCCGCGAGGGCCGCTGGGTGGACGTCGAGCGCGACCGCATCGCAGGGGAGATCCAGCCATGAGACTCGGCCTGCTCACCGCCCCCTTCCCCGAGACCCCGCTCGACGAGGTCGTGGCGTGGACCGCCGCCAACGGCTTCGAGAGCATCGAGATCGCCTGCTGGCCACGATCGACGGGCCCGACCCGACGCTATGCCGGCACGTCCCACATCGACGTCGCCAACCTGTCGCCGCAGGCGGGCCGAGACCTCGCCGCGGAGATCCGCGGCTCGGGTCTGCACATCTCCGGGCTCGGGTTCTACCCCAACCCGCTCCACCCGGATCCGGCGCAGCGCGAGGCGGCCATCGGCCACCTGCGTCACGTCATCACCGCCGCCGAGGCGATGGACGTCCCGTTCGTCAACACGTTCATGGGTGGCGACGCCGCGCTGTCGCAGGACGAGAACTGGGAACGGGCACTCGACATCTGGCCGGACATCGTGGCCTTCGCCCGCGATCACGGGCGGCGCATCACCATCGAGAACTGCCCGATGATCTTCAGCCGCGACGAGTGGCCGGGCGGCCACAACATCGCCTGGTCACCGTACATGTGGCGGCGCATCCTCGAGCAGTGGGGCGGCACGATCGGGCTCAACTACGACCCGTCCCATCTGGTCTGGCTGATGATCGACCAGTCGCGCTTCATCAAGGAGTTCGGGCCGCACATCCTGCACGCCCAGGCCAAGGACCTGACCATCGATCGCGACGGCCTGTACGAGCGCGGCACGCTGTCGGCCGGGATGGGCTGGCAGGTCCCCCGGCTGCCCGGCCTGGGTGACGTCGACTGGGCCCGGTTCCATGCCGACCTGTACCGGGCGGGCTACGACGGCGACATCATCATCGAGCACGAGGACCGCCGCTTCGAGCAGACCGACGAGCTCGTCAAGCGCGGATTCCTGCTCGCCCGCGACGTGCTCCGTCCGTACATCAGGTGACGGCCATGACCCTGACCATCGCGACCCTCAGCGAACGCGACATCGCCAAGGCCATCGACCACTCGCTGCTCCGGCCCGAGCTCGACGACGCCTTCGTCGAGGCCGGCTGTCGGCTGGCGGCCGAGTACGACGTCGCGTCGGTGTGCGTCCGTCCGGTCGATGTCGTGCGGGCCCGGCGCATCCTCGACGGCACCGACGTCGCCGTCGGCACGACCATCGGGTTCCCCCACGGCAACCACACGACCGAGGTCAAGGTCGCCGAGGCGAAGCGGGCTCTGGCCGACGGCGCGACCGAGCTCGACATGGTCATCCAGATCGGTGCCCTCAAGTCCGGTCGGGACGCCGACGTCCAGGCCGACATCGCGGCCGTCGTCGAGGTCGGCCACGCGGCGGGCGCGATCGTCAAGGTCATCTTCGAGAACGCCTACCTGAACGACGACGAGAAGATCCGGGCCTGCCACCTGTCGGAGGCAGCCGGCGCCGACTTCGTCAAGACATCGACCGGCTTCGCTCCGAGCGGCGCCAGCCACGACGACTTGCGGCTGATGCGTGCCAACACGTCGCCCCAGATCGGGGTCAAGGCCGCCGGCGGCGTGCGCACGCTCGACGCCATGCTCGAGGTGATGGCCCTGGGCACGACCCGCATCGGGGCGACCGCGACGAAGACCATCATCGACGAGTTCCGGGCCCGCAAGGCAGGTCGGGTCGAGAGCGGCAGCACGGCCGGCGCTGTCGACGATGGCGGGTACTGACGATGACGGACCGGGCGGCATGACCGCCGCCCCGACGACACCCGCGGTGCTGACCTGGATGACGGCCGCCCGGTCGCTGCTCGACCGGTTGGCCGAGACCCAGGCGACCGCGCTCGAGACGGCCAGCCGCTGGTGCGCGGAGGCTATCGCCGGTGACGGCCTCGTCCACTTCCTCGGCACCAGCGCATATGCGACCGCCAA
>DAIUES010000215.1:0-3782 GCA_036844985.1 Candidatus Limnocylindrales bacterium | reverse complement strand
AGGCGGCGCCGAGCTGCGCGGCCAGCTCGAGGGCGATCGCGAGATCCTTGCGATGCAGGGCCACCTTGAAGCCGAGCGGGTAGTCGTTGTCGATCATCCGGCCGCTGCGGTTGGCGAGCACCCAGCTCTGGGCCGCGCCGCCGCCGAGCGCCCCGACGACCTGCTCGACATCGAGACCGGCCTTCATCGCGAGGACGATGCCCTCGGCGACACCGAGGTAGGTGCCGGCCAGGATGACCTGGTTGACGGCCTTGACCGCCTGGCCGGCACCGATCGGGCCGACATGGGTGATCGTCCGGCCCAGGGCCCCGAGCACCGGCCGGGCACGCTCGACGTCCTCGTCATCGCCACCGACGAAGATCGTGAGCGTCGCGTTGCGGGCGCCTTCGCTGCCGCCCGACACGGGGGCATCGACCATGCGCAGGTCGCGTTCGCGCAGGCGGGCGGCGAAGTCCCAGCTGCCCGACGGGGCGATCGTCGAGCAATCGATGATCAGCGTGCCGGGCCTGGCGCCGTCGACCACGCCGTCGTCGCCGAACAGGACCGCTTCGACGTCGGGCGTGTCGGACACGCACAAGACGGCGATACCGGCGTCAGCCACCGCCTCGGCTGGCGTCGCTGCGCGCTGGACGCCCAGGTCGGCCAGCTCCGGCGCGCGATCCGCCGTCCGATTCCAGACGGTGACCGCGAACCCGGCACGGGCGAGATTGGCGGCCATGGCGGCACCCATCGTGCCCAGACCGAGGAACGCGACGGCTTCAGGCATCCGACCCCTGGCTGCGTGGACCTCGACCGTCGAGGGTGATGGCGCGCCCGGCGAGACTCGAACTCACGACCTTTAGGTCCGCAACCTAACGCTCTATCCACTGAGCTACGGGCGCACACGATGCCGCTCGGACCGGGGAGGCCTGGCGGAGAGGGAGGGATTCGAACCCTCGATGCAGGTTACCCCACATGGCGGTTTAGCAAACCGCTGCACTAGACCTCTATGCGACCTCTCCGGAGCGGGCGCCGGCCATCCTATCATGGGGCCCCGGAGGCGCTCGGTCGGGTCCGTCCGTTGACAGCGGCGGTGAGGCTCGGCACACTCCGGGTGCACATATGGACCGCAACTTCTACTTTCGATGCCCGGCATGAACGTTCCCGGTCGCTAGGACCGGGGGCACAGGTCGTGCCGGGCAAACGAAGCAGAGGCAAGACCTCTGCTTTTTTGTTTGGCCCCACGACCGACGAGGAGACCGCACCGCGATGTTCGTCGTGATGACCGTCGGCGCCAGTGAGGCCGAGGTCCTGGGGGTCAAGAGCCGGATCCTGGCCGAGGGCCTGACGCCGTTCGACCATGCCCGCCCCGACGGGACCGTGATCGCGGTGGTCGGTGAGATCGGGGCGCGGCGCCCGGTGCTGCTCGAGCAGTTCGCGGCGTTGGCCGGGGTCGCCCGGGTCACGCCGATCAATCGGCCGTTCAAGCTGACCTCGCGCGAGTTCCACCCCGAGGACACCCTCATCCCCGTCCTCGACGCGGTCATCGGCGACGGCTCGCTGACGATGATGGCCGGCCCCTGCTCGATCGAGAGCCGCGACCAGCTGTTCGAGACGGCCGACGCGGTCGCGGCGGCGGGCGCCACCATCCTGCGCGGCGGCGCGTTCAAGCCACGGACCAGCCCCTATGCGTTCCAGGGGCTCGGTGTCGAAGGCCTGCGCTATCTCGCCGAGGCGCGCGAGCGGACTGGGCTGCCGGTCATCACCGAGGTCATGGAGCCGTCGCAGGTCGACATCGTCGCCGAGTACGCCGACATCCTCCAGATCGGTACCCGCAACATGCAGAACTATTCGCTGCTGCGCGACGTCGGGCGGGTCGCTCGACCGGTCATGCTCAAGCGTGGCTACGGGGCGACCGTCGAGGAATGGCTGATGGCCGCCGAGTACATCGTCAGCTCCGGGAATCCCAACGTCATCCTGTGCGAGCGCGGCATCCGCACCTTCGAGACGTTCACCCGAAACACGATGGACCTCAGCGCGGTCCCGCTCCTCCACCACCTGACCCACCTGCCGGTCATCGTCGATCCGAGCCACGCGACGGGCAAGCGCTGGCTGGTCAAGCCATTGGCCCTCGGCGGGGTGGCCGTGGGAGCCGACGGGATCATGGTCGAGGTCCACCCGGACCCGGACCAGGCGCTGTCCGATGCCGAGCAGCAGCTCGATCTCGACCAGTTCCGCGACCTGATGGTCGACATCGTGCCGATCCACGCCCAGGTTCGGGGGCTGCACGGCGATCCCGTGATCGCTGGTGCGGCTGCCGCCGTGGAGGCCGACCGGGGCACTCGGGCCACGTGATGACGGCCGACGCCACGAGCACGACGGTTCGGCCGGCGGCGCGGCTGCGGGGCGAGCCGCGACTGCCCGGCGACAAGTCGATCAGCCACCGCGCCTTGCTGTTCGCTGCCCTCGCCGCGGGCGTGACGCGCATCACGGGCGCCGGCGATGGGGCCGACGTCCGGTCGACGGCAGCGATCATGGGGGGGCTCGGTGCGACGGTCGTCGCCACGGCCGCCGCGGATGGACGGAACGTCGACTACACCGTCGGATCGCCCGGCGCCGACGGTCTGACCAGCCCGACCGAGACGCTCGACTGCGGCAACTCCGGCACGAGTCTGCGACTCATCACCGGGATGCTCGCCGGGCTGCCGCTGACAGCGACGCTCGACGGTGACTCGTCATTGCGCCGCCGTCCGGTCGCTCGTATCATCGAACCGCTGCGTCGGATGGGCGCGGTGCTCCACGGTCAGCACGACGACTCCCTCCCTCCCCTCACCGTGGTCGGGCATACCCCGCTCCAGGCGATCGACTACACGACGCCGGTGCCGTCGGCGCAGGTGAAGTCGGCGATCCTGCTGGCGGGGCTGCGGGCCGAGGGATGGACGACCGTCCGGGAACGCGTGGCAACGCGCGATCACACGGAGCGCATGCTGCGGGCACGTGGGGTTCCCGTGGACGGTGCCCCGTCCGACGCGGGGGGCGCGAGCTGGACGATGGAAGGAGGGCTGGCGGTGCAGGCGATCGATCAGCGCGTGCCGGCCGACGTCTCGGCGGCCGCCTTCTGGCTCGTGGCCGCCACCATCCATCCCGATGCGGAGCTGACCCTGCGCTCGGTCGGCGTGAACCCGACCCGCCGGGCGGTCATCGACCTGCTGCGCGCGATGGGCGCTGACATCGCCGAGCACCCGCTCGACGCCGGCAGCGACGACCCGGATGCCGGTGAGCCGATGGCCGACCTGGTCGTCCGCTCGGCCGATCTGCGCTCGATCGACCTGGGACCGGCCGAGGTCGCGGCCGCGATCGACGAGATCCCGGTGCTGTGCCTGGCCGCCGCCCGGGCGCGCGGCACCACCACGATCCGGGGCGCCGGCGAGTTGCGCCACAAGGAATCGGATCGGATCGCCGGGATCGTCGCCGGGCTGACTGCCCTCGGCGGCCGTGTCGAAGTCGACGGTGACGACCTGCGCATCCACGGCGAGGCCACCCTCCGCGGCACGGATGTCGACAGCCTCGACGACCACCGCCTCGCGATGACGTTCGCGGTGGCCGGACTCCTCGCAACCGACCACACGACGATCCAGCGCCCGGCCTCCGCGGCGGTCTCCTACCCCGGCTTCTTCGCCGACCTTGAGGGAGTGCGAGCATGACCAAGCGCGTCGTCCTCATCGGCCACCCGGTGGCCCATTCGCTGTACGGCGCCATGCAGCAGTCGGCCTTCGACGAACTTGGCATCGATGCCCGCTACG
>DAIUES010000214.1:0-3802 GCA_036844985.1 Candidatus Limnocylindrales bacterium | reverse complement strand
TTGGGGGTTGAACGCCTCCATGACCTTCTGGATCGTGCCGTCCTTGCCGGCCGCGTCGATGCCCTGCAGGATGACCAGCACGGACCGCTTGGCCTCGGCCCAGAACCGGTCCTGAAGGGCGCCCAACCGCTCGAGCTGTCGGGCGAGCTCCGGCTCGGCCGATGCCTTGTCCCAGCCGAAGGTGACCCCCTGATCCTGCCGGGCCAGGCGGACCTTCTGCCCGGGCCGGACACGCAGCTCGTCACGGAAGTCGATCCGGTGGGCCATGACTCCTCCTCGAGTGGGGTGGCGCGATGTCGGACGTATCATGACCGTAGCCCACACGCGCAGCGCAGGAGCGCCCCAGATGACCGTCGCCACCGGCACGCAGCCGCATCCCATCTTCCTCGCCGGCCGCTGGGTCGAGTCACCCGACGTCCTCGAGGTGACCAACCCGGCCGACCCGACGACCCCCGCCGGCGCGACGTTCAACGCCACCGACGCGCAGTACGACGAGGCGGTCGAGAGCGCGGTCGCGGCGTTCGAGGTGACCCGCCACCTGCCCGCCTACGAGCGGGGCCGCATCCTGCGCGAGATCAGCGCCGGCGTCGCCGCCCGTCGCGAGGAGCTCGGGCGGTTGATCAGTTTGGAGGCCGGCAAGCCGATCCGCGACGCACTCGTCGAGGTGGACCGGGCGGTCCTGACCTTCCGCCTCGGGGCCGAAGAGGCGGAGCGGATGACCGGCGAGCTCATCCCGCTCGACCTCCTGCCGAGCAGCAAGGACCGGGTCGGCATCACCCGGCGCTTCCCGATCGGTCCGATCGCGGCCATCAGCCCGTTCAACTTCCCGCTGAATCTCGCCGCCCACAAGCTGGCCCCGGCCATCGCGTCGGGCAATCCGATCGTCCTCAAGCCGCCGTCGCGCGATCCATTGACGATGCTGACCGTCGGTGAGATCGTCGAGGCGGCCGGCGTCCCGGCGGGTTCAGTATCGATCCTGCCGATGACCCGCGAGACAGGCGACCGGATGGTGGCCGACGAGCGGTTCAAGCTGCTGACGTTCACCGGTTCGCCGTCGGTCGGCTGGCGGATGAAGGCGCGGGCGGGCAAGAAGAAGGTCGTGCTCGAGCTGGGCGGCAACGCGGCGGTCATCGTCGACCGGACCGCGGACCTCGATTGGGCCGTCAAGCGCTCCATCGTCGGGGCGTTCTCGTACGCCGGCCAGGTCTGCATCAGCGTCCAGCGCATGTTCGTCCACGAGGCGATCTGGGAGTCGTTCATGGACCGGTTCGTGGCCGGCGTTGCCGCGCTCCGGGCAGGCGATCCGCTCGACCCGGCGACCGACATCGGGCCGATGGTCGACAGCCACCAGGCCCAGCGCACCCAGGCTTGGGTGGATGAGGCCGTGGCGCTCGGCGGAACGGTCCTCGCCGGTGGCACGGCCGATGGCGCGTTCTTCCCGCCGACCGTCCTGACCGACGTGCCCACGACCGCCCAGGTGTGCTCGAACGAGGCGTTCGCCCCGATCGTGGTGGCCGCCCCGGTGGCCGACCTCGACGACGCCATCAGGCGCGTCAACGACAGTGTGTTCGGGCTCCAGACCGGCGTGTTCACCAACGACCTCGCGGGCGCCTGGCGGAGCTTCGCCGCGCTCGATGTCGGGGGCGTCATCGTCAACGACATCCCGACGTACCGGATCGACCACATGCCCTACGGCGGGGTCAAGGATTCGGGCCAAGGTCGGGAGGGCCTGCGCTGGGCGATCGACGACATGACGGAGATCCGCATCCTCGTCCTCGCCCAGCCCGGCTGAACCGGCTCGGGGGCGGCCGTCCCGCGGCCCGCGACGGCGACCGCGCTCGGTCGGCCGGGTGCGCCATCCTGCGCGGGTGGACCTGACCCTCGACACGGCCCAGCTCGATCTCCAGCGGCGGACGCGGGCGTTCGTGCGCGACGTCCTGCAGCCGCTCGAGGTCGACTTCGAACGGGCCGGCGGCCGACTCGCGGCGGACGCGCGAGCACACATCCGCGACGCCGCGGCGGCTGCCGGGCTGATCGGCGGGCCGCTTCCCCGCGAGGTCGGTGGCGGTGGCTGGACGGCGCTCGAGCAGGTCCTCGTCCACGAGCAACTCGGGCAGGCGACCGGCGGCCTGTGGTCGTTCATCCCGGGCGCCTACAACGCGCTCATCGCGTGCGACCCCGCGCAACGGGTCCGCTACCTCGAGCCGAGCCTGCGCGGCGAGCGCTTCGGCAGCTACGCGATCACCGAGCCCGGCGCCGGCTCCGACGCACGCGCCCTGGCGGCCACGGCCGTACGCGACCCAGCGACCGGCGAGTACGTCCTCAACGGCGAGAAATGGTTCGTCACCGGGCCGCCCGACGAGACCGACTTCATGATCTTCCACTGCCTGGTGGTCGATGGAGCGGCCCGCCTGCCGACCCTCTTCCTGGTCGACTACGACACACCCGGGCTCACGATGCGCCACGACCCCGACTACATGCACACCTTCGCCGACCGGCACCCCCAGTTCGTGCTGCGTGACGTACGCGTGCCGGCCTCGGCCATCCTCGGCGGGCTGGGGCGGGCGGACGACCTGACCAACGAATGGTTCGTCGAGGAACGCATCCACATCGGCGCGCGCTGCGCGGGCGCGATGGAACGTCTGCTCGAGCTGGCCGTCGGCTGGGCCACCGAGCGGGTCCAGTTCGGCGAGCGCATCTACGACTTCCAGGGCGTGTCGTTCCCGCTGGCCGATTCGGCTGCCGATGCGTCGGCGGCCCGGCTGCTCACCCGTGAGGCCGCCTGGCTGGTCGATAGCGGGGCGGACGCCAAGGTCGTCCACGCCAAGGCGTCGATCGCCAAGCTGTTCGCGTCCGAAGCGGCGTTCCGCTGTGCCGACCGGGTCGTGCAGGTGTTCGGCGGCCGCGGCTACATGCGCGAGAACGCGGCCGAGCGGTTCTTTCGCGAGCTCCGCGTGGACCGGATCTGGGAGGGCACCTCGGAGATCCAGCGAGTGATCGTCGCGCGGGCGCTCGAGCGACGCGGCGTCCCGCGGGTCATCGGGTGACGAGCATCGCCGGGCGGGTCGACGTGACGGCTCGACCACCGTCCACGGTCGACCTGCGGCCGTTGTTCCAGCCCCGCTCGATCGCGGTCGTCGGGGCGTCCCCGCGCGGCTGGATCGCCGAGACGATGCGCGACAACCTGCGCACGATGGGCAGCGCCACCCGCTGCCACTTCGTCAACCCCAAGTACGACAGCCTGCTCGGCCAGCCGTGCTACCCGAGCCTTGACGCCGTGCCCGAGCGGCCCGACGTGGCGATCGTGGCGCTCAATCCGTTGCGTGCCGGGACGGTGACGGCCGATGCAGCCCGGCTCGGCATCCCGGCGGTCATCATCCCCGGCGGTGGGGTGGTCGAGGGCGGCGAGGCCGCGGCCGCCATGCAACGCGATGTGGCGGACATCGCGCGCCGCCACGGCCTGGCCCTCGTCGGCCCGAACTGCATGGGCGTCATCGACCTCGTCGCCAACACCGCGAGCTACATCGGCGACGTGTCGCCGTACCTGCCCCGCGGCGGGACGGCGGGCATCGCCCAGTCCGGCTCGGTGACCGATGCGTTCGTCCATTCCGGGGCGCGGGTCGGGTTCAGTCGGATCATCAGCTGCGGGTCGGAGGTCGCCCTCGACCTGTGCGATTACCTCGCGTTCTGCCTCGACGACCCCGAGACGCGGTCGGTCATCCAGTTCGTCGAGGGGTTCAAGCGGCCCGAGCGGCTCCTCGCCCTCGCCGATCGGGCGCTCGCCCTCGGCAAACCGATCATG
>DAIUES010000213.1:1366-3812 GCA_036844985.1 Candidatus Limnocylindrales bacterium | reverse complement strand
CGTTCGCGGTGCTGCTCGGCATCGTCTACAACTACCTGCCGCTGATGGCCCTGCCGATCTACGTCAGCCTCGAGCGGATGGATCGCTCGTTGCACGAGGCGTCGCGCGACCTGGGCGCGGGGCCGCTGGCGACGTTCCGCCAGATCACCCTGCCGTTGTCGGCGCCGGGTGTCATCAGCGGCTGCCTGCTGGTGTTCATCCCGGTGATGGGGGAGTACCTCATCCCCGTCCTGCTGGGTGGCGGCAAGACCTACTTCCTCGGGAACGCGCTGGCCGACCTGTTCCTCCAGTCGCGACACTGGCCGTTCGGGGCCGCCCTCGCGACCGCGTTCGTGCTGTTCATGCTCGCAGTCGTCGGACTGTACGCGTGGGTCGCCAAGCGGTTGACCGACCAGGGCCGCGAAAGCAGCCTGCTCTGATGGCCCGTCCGACGCCGCGGCCGACGGGCCGCACCGAATGGCTGACCGACCGAGCGCTGCGCGCCTATGCCGTCGTGGCCTACCTCTTCCTGTTCGTGCCGATCCTGGTCGTGGTCATCTTCAGCTTCAACGCCGGTCGTCACGCCGCGGAGCTGATCGGGTTCTCGACGCGCTGGTACGAGACGGCGTGGTCGAACGTGTTCGTGATCAAGGCGCTCGGCAACAGCCTGACCATCGCGGCCACCACGGCCATGTTCGCCACCCTGCTGGGGACGTCCTCGGCGCTGGCCATGAGCTCGATGAACGGGCGGGTACGGCGGCTGTTCGAACAGCTGACCTACGTCGCCATCATCGTGCCGGGCATCGTCATCGGGATCGCCGCCCTGCTGTTCCTCGTGACGGCCTTCGGCTGGCTCAACCCGTGGCTTGCGTTCGTCCTGGGCAGCGGCGCACCCAAGCTCGGTCTGGGCGCGCACAGCGTGGTCGTCACCCACACGCTGTTCACGATGGCCATCGTCAACGTCATCGTCCGGACCCGCCTGCGGGGGATGGATCGCTCGCTCATCGAGGCGTCCGGCGACCTGTACGCCACGCCATGGCGGACCTTCCGCCAGATCACCTTCCCCCAGATCCTGCCTGCCATCGTGGCCGGTGGCCTGCTCGCATTCACGTTCAGCTTCGACGACTTCATCGTCGCGTTCTTCACGGCCGGTCAGGACCAGACCCTGCCGATCTACCTGTTCGCCTCCATCCGGCGCGGTGTCACCCCCGAGGCGAACGCCATCGCCACGGTCCTGCTCGCGATCACCATCAGCGCGATGGTCATCGGTGGGCTGCTCGTTCGCCGCGGTCGGGCGCTGCCGGCGGTGGCGACGGGTGTCGACGAGGTCGCCGCCGTGCCCGAGGCGGTCGAGCCGGCCGAGGTGGTCGCATGACCCGCGCGGCGCCGCCCTTGCCGACGCCGGGGTCCCCGCCGTCGCCGACCCCAGGCGGGAACGTGGTCCGTGCGGGGCGACCGTTGCTCGCGGACGTCGTTCGGGACGGTCTGCGCCGGGCGATCATCACGGGCGAGTTCCCGGCCGGCTCCAAGCTGCCCAACGAAGACCGACTGAGCGAACGGTTCGCGGTCAGCCGGGCGACGGTGCGCGAGGCGGTCCGCGGCCTGGTCGAAGACTCGTACCTCGACCGACGGCACGGTTCGGGGACGTTCGTCACGAGTCGACCGCTGTTGCGCAACTCGCTCGACCGGAACTTTTCGTACACCGCCTACCTCGAGAGCCTCGGGTTGCGGGCCGGCAAGCAGCTCCTCGAGGCACGGCTGATCGATGCCGACGACGTCATCGCCGACCGCCTCGCGGTGCCGGTCGGGACGCCGGTGGCGCATCTGCGTCGCGTCCGGACCGCCGACGGGACGCCGGCGATCTACTCGATCGACCGCCTGCCGAGTGACGTCATCGACGTCGACCGCGACCAGGACGCGATGGGCGGATCGCTGTACGAACTGCTGGCGGCCCGCGGCGAGCCCGTCGTCCATGGCGAGGCCGTGGTCGAGCCGGCGGCGGCATCGGGCGAGATCGCCATCGCGCTCGATGTCAAGGAGGGCACCCTCCTGCAGGCCATCGAACAGGTCGACGTGAGCGCCTCCGGACGGCCCGTCCTGTACTCGCTCGAGTGGCACGTCCCGGCCGTCATCGAGCTGCGGGTGTTCCGGCGAGGTCCCGGCTAGGGGCGCCGCGCCGTCGCGGTCGCCCGCCCTCGCGGTGCCCGGACGCCACGTCCATAGGACCATCGGCCCATTGCGGGTTCACCCGGAGCGCGTACAAGTGGGATAGGTCCTGACATCGTCACCGTCCCCATGCAACCCGGTGCCACGACCGTCCTACCAGGAGTGCACGGTCACGACATGAGGCAGGTCGTTCGAAGGGACGCTCGCACCTCATCGGGTCCGTGGGTGGGACGTCAACCGATCGAGAGCGTCCCCTCGCCGATCCCGTCCGCGATCCGTGGGAGTGCCCCCTGATGGATCC
>DAIUES010000213.1:0-1266 GCA_036844985.1 Candidatus Limnocylindrales bacterium | reverse complement strand
GACCGACGTCGCCCGCTCCTGCTGTACACCGCGCTCACGATCATCGCCGGGGCGCTGGCCGCCGCGTGGACCGCCGTCTCGTTCCCGATCGACGAGGCCATCTCACTCACGACGACCGGGGGACGCGAGGGGATCCTCCTCGGGCTCGTCTTCTGGGTCGTCGTCGGCCTGCTCGGAGGGACGCGGGTCGAGCGACTCCACGGGCATGGCGTCCTGACCTTCCACATCCCGTTCATCATCGCCGCGATGGCGCTCGGCGGACCGGCCGCCGGCGCCCTGGTCGCGCTCGTGTCGACCATCGAGCGGCGCGAGATCCGCGAGGTGCCGTGGTACGGCCTCCTGGCAAACCACGCGTCGCTGGCGCTCGGGGCGATCGGTGGCGGGATCGTCCTGCTCGGCATTCGCGGCTGGCTCGCGGGCATCGGCTATATCGATCCGCATGCCGTGGAGCTCGTGGCGATCGTCAGCGGCGGCTTCGTCCTGACCGTGGTATCGGTCGCCCTCGCCGGAGGGACCGTCATGCTCCGCGATGGCCTGACGGCACCGGAACTTGCCCGCGTCTACGACACGTCGTTCCGGGCGACAGCCGCGAGCGAGGTCGTCCTCGGCTGGATCCTCGTGGTGACGTTCGCCTCGGTCGGTTGGTGGGCGGCGTTGATCTGCTCATCGCTCGTCCTCGCCATCTGGCAGGCCCACGACGACCACGAACGATCGCGCCACGACCCGATGACCGGCCTCCTGTCCCGCAACAGCTTCGACGAACACCTCACCCGGGCGATCGCCGCGGTCGATCGGCGCGAGGAGCAGTCGGCGCTGCTGTCGATCGACCTCGACGGGTTCAAGGCGATCAACGACACGTACGGCCACGCGGTCGGTGACGACGTCATCCGGGTCGTTGGCGAGCGATTGCGCTCGAGCATCCGGCTCACCGACGCGGGAGTACGTCGTGGCGGCGACGAGTTCGGGATCCTGCTGCGCGACATGCCGGACCGTGCGACCGCCGAGCGCCTCGCGTTGCGTATCCACGCCAGGCTGTGTGAACCGATCGAGCTCGATGACCGCACGGTCGAAGTCGGTGCCTCGATCGGGATGTACGTGCTGGGCTCGATGGAGAAGCTGCCGACGACCGGTCGGATGCACGACCTGACCGATCGGCTGATGTACGCCGCCAAGCGATCGGGTGGCGGCTTGAGGATCGACGCGTCGGCCTCGGTCGAGCGAGATTCCCTGTCGCCGCCGCAGGGTGACGACGTTCGACCGACGCGG
>DAIUES010000212.1:0-3827 GCA_036844985.1 Candidatus Limnocylindrales bacterium | reverse complement strand
GCAGGCCGCGCGGGACGTCGGGCGAGATGACGATCGTCGCCACCTGGCCGCCCGCCGGCACGTCGCCCTCGGACTCATCGAACGTCAGGAACACCACGCCCCCGTCCTGATAGGCCGGGCTGTCGAGGATGCGCGGCAGGAACGTGGCCAGCCAGTCGTCGGCATCGCCGAGCGAACAGTCATGGGCGTCGTGGCACAGGTTGGGCGTGATGAACGCGAAGTCGCTGGCCGCTGGATCGAAGGCGCTGAAGTCGGTGATGTTCGCGCAGCGCCGCGGATCGCCGCTGATCGACGTGAAGCTGATGGCGGGGGCGTGCTTGCGGGCATACTCGCCCGGGCCGTCCCGCCCGTCCTTGGCGGTCGCGCCGGTGAAGCAGTCCGGGGGCACGTTCTCGGCATACGCGCGCCAGGACCGACCGGACGCCTCGACCTGATCGGCGATCGTCGGCGCCGTGATGTCGTGCGGCGCGTTGTCGGTGACGCCCTGGATCGAGCCGCTGAACAGCGCCAGGTAGTTGGGCTGCGACGGACGGGCGACGGCGTGGTACTGCTCGGCCAGACCGTAGCGTTCGATGAGGCTGTCGATGTACTGGACCTTGTCCGAGCCGAGCACCCGCTCGAGCCCGTGGTTCTCCATGACGATGACCCACACGTGGCTGAAGGCGGGCAGGGCCCCGGTGGCGGTCGGCGACGCGGCAACAGACGCCGTCGGGCCTGGTGTGCTCGCAAGCGCCGTCGGCGACACGGTCGGGGTCGAGACGCTCGCGACGGGCGAGCCGGGCGACGTGGCAGCCGGGGTCCCCGGCGAGCGCGTCACCATGACCACGAACACGGCGACGAGGACAACGACGGCGATGCCCGCGACCAGCCCGACGACCGTGCGGTCGTTGCCCGAGCGGCGCCGCGGGTCCCCCGGTCCGTTCAGCGTCGTCGACCGCCCCCGAAGAGCGTGCCGAACACGCCCCGGATCAGGTCCTGGCCGAGGCGCGAGGTGACCACCTTGCCGCCCGTCCGCAGCGCCGTGTCGATGGTCTTCTGACGCGCCTTGGCGGCCGCCACCGCGGCCTTCTCCTCGGCCTTGCGCTGGCGTTCGGCCTCGCGCTCGGCGCGCTTCTGGGCGGCCGCGATCTCGCGCGCCTGGCGAGCGATCTCGCGTCGCTGCTGGGCGGGGGTCATCTGGTTGAGCCCATCGGACGTGGTCGGGTCGAGCCCGGCCCGGGTCGCCGCCTCGACCGCGGCGCTGGCCGCAGCCTGGCGGGCCGCCGCGAGCCGTGCCGTGATCCGCTCATGGGCGCTGTCGCGGTCGACCGCGGTCCCGTACTTGGTCGCGAACGGGCTCGTCGCGATCATGCCGCGGAAGGTGACGTCGTCGACCGGCGACATCAGCGAATCGGGCGCCAGCAGGCGGGTCGCCGCAAGCGGCGTCGGGATGCCCTTGGGCGACAGCACGGTCACCAGCGCCTCGCCGGTCCCGAGCGAGGTCAGGGTCTTCTCGACGTCGTAGAAGCCGGTGGTCGGGAACGTCCGGGCGGCCTTGCGCAGGTTGTCGGCGTCCTCCGGCGTGAACGCCCGCAACGCGTGCTGGATGCGGTTGCCGAGTTGGGCCAGGACCGACGACGGCACGTCCGCCGGGACCTGGGTGACGAAGTACACACCGATGCCCTTGGATCGGATGAGCCGGGCGGTCCGCTCGATCTGGTCCATCAGCGCCTCCGACGCGTCGTCGAACAGCAGGTGGGCCTCGTCGAAGAAGAAGCACAGCTTGGGCTTGGGCAGGTCGCCGACCTCGGGCAGGCCCTCGTACAGCTGGGCGAGCATCCAGAGCATGAACGTCGAGAACAGGCGGGGCTGGGCCATCACGTCCGACAGCTCGAGGATGGAGATGATGCCCTGCCCGTCGGGCGCGGTCCGGATCAGGTCGTGGACATCGAACTCGGGCTCGCCGAAGAACGTGTCAGCGCCCTCCTGCTCGAGCACGACGATGCTGCGCAGGAGCACCCCGACCGACGCCGACGACATGCCGCCGTAATCGGCCAGGATCGGCTTGCCCTCATCGCTCGAGAGGTACTTCAACGTCGTCGCGAGGTCCTTGAGGTCGAGCAGCGGCAGGTCGTTGTCGTCGCAGTACTTGAAGACGAGGGCGAGGATGCTCGTCTGGGTGTCATTGAGATCGAGCACCTTGCCGAGCAGCAACGGCCCGAACGAATGGACCGTGGCGCGGACCTGCGCCCCGAGCTTGCCCGACAGCGACAGGTACTCGACCGGATGGCCGGACGCCTCGAATGTCCAGCCCATCGAGTTGGCCCGTTCCTGGATCTTGGCGTTGGTCGCGTCGCCGGGCGCCGCCAGCCCGGTCAGGTCGCCCTTGATATCGGCCACGAACACCGGCACGCCCGCCTTGGACAGCTGCCCGGCGAGCAGCTGCAGCGTCTTGGTCTTGCCGGTCCCGGTCGCCCCGGCCACCAGGCCATGACGGTTGAGGATCGACAGGGGCACCTGGACGCGGGTGTCGTTGAACAGCTCGCCGTCGTGCATCGCACTGCCGATGATCAGGGTCGGTTCGGAGAAGGTGTAGCCGGCCGTGATCGCGTCGCGGAATGCCTGGTCCATGGAGCCTCCGTGCGGGCGCCCTCGGGGGATGCCGGAAGGTCGGCAAGCGTATCATCGGAGCCGGCCCACCACGGGCGAGCTCATCGAGGGAGGACGCCGGGATGCGTATCGAAGACGTCGAGGGCATCGGGCCCGTTAACGCGGCGAAGCTGGCGACGGCTGGCGTCTCGAGCACGGACGACCTGCTCGAGAAGGGCGCCAAGGCGGCGGGACGCCAGGCACTCGAGACTGCGACCGGGATCACCCGGACCCTGATCCTCGAATGGGTCAACCACGTCGACCTGATGCGCATCAACGGGGTCGGTTCGGAGTATTCCGACCTGCTCGAGGCGGCCGGTGTCGATTCGCCCGCCGAGCTTGCCCAGCGCAACGCCGCCAACCTCGCGGTGACCTTCCAGGAGGTCGTCGCGGCACGCCCCGGCATCGTGCGCCGCATCCCCAGCGAGACCGAGGTGCAAGGCTGGATCGATCAGAGCAAGCAGCTGCCCAAGGTCGTCGAGCACTGAGCGTCGGAGGACCTGCCATGTGGTCGGAGTTCAAGGGGTTCCTGCTCAAGACGAACGCGCTGGCCCTGGCCGTCGGCGTCATCATCGGCGGCGCCCTCGGCACCGTCGTCAACTCGCTGGTCAACGACATCATCATGCCGCCCATCGGGATGGCCCTCGGCGGCGTGGACTTCGCGAACCTCAAGATCGTGCTCAAGGAGGCCGTCGGCGGGGATGCCGCGACCGAGGTGGCGATCCGCTGGGGCTCGTTCATCAACGCGGTCATCGCGTTCCTGGTCATCGCGTTCGTGGTCTGGCAGATCAGCAAGATGTTCATCAAGCCCGAACCCGAGGCCGAGGTGAAGACCTGCCCGTTCTGCAAGGAGCCGAACGCCATCGACGCGACCAAGTGCAAGGCGTGCGCCAGCGCGATCTGACCGACGGCATTCGGTCGGGACTCGGGTAGCTCCCCCGGATATCGCCCGCGGCGATGCTACAGGCAGCGTGAGGCGCTCGCGACGGAGCATCGAGCGCAGTTCTGGCCCAGGCATCGCCTGTGGCGATATCGCGCCGGTCTGCGGCAGGGCCGGTCGCGGCCCCGATCGCGGATCAGGCGGCAGGACTCGGGTAGCTCCCCAGCACCCGGACCGTCGTGGTGACCGCGTCGAGCTCGTCGAGCGCCGCGGCCATCGGGGGATCGGCCGCGTCACCATCGAGGTCGATCCAGAACAC
>DAIUES010000211.1:0-3955 GCA_036844985.1 Candidatus Limnocylindrales bacterium | reverse complement strand
ATCTCGGGCGTGTCCGCATCCGCGACGTTGCCAGGCACGACGGCCTCCGTGGCACGCCCCTCGACGGTCGCCTCGGCGCGCAACGCGTCGGCCTCGGCCTGCAGGTTGGCCACTTCCGCCTCGAGCTCGAGCCGGAGCATCTCGCGGCGGACCTCCTGGTCGGGCGGGGCGAGGGCCCCGGCCTCCGCGACGGTGGCTGAATCGTCGGGGTAATCGCCGCTGATCCACGACAGCAGACGGTTGCGTGGCCGCGCGACCGGTGCCTTGGCACGCACGATCGCCGCGGTGTCGATGGCGGTCAGGCCAGGCAATGCCGGGTCGGTCGTGGGATCGACCGCCAGCGCGGCTCCGCACGACGGGCAGGTGTCGGGATCGCCGGTGTACGTGGCTGAACACCACGGGCAGACCGAATCTGCCGACTCTCCCCCGTTGACCATGTCGTCGACCATGGCCCGAATGCTACCCCGCGTCGCTCGGACCGGAATGGCCCATCCGTCCGGGGTTCGAGGGGGACCACGATCGGCCGATCACTCCCATTCGATGGTCGCGGGGGGCTTCGAGCTGATGTCGTAGACGACCCGGTTGACCCCCGGCACCTCGTTCACGATCCGGCTGCTGATGCGGCCGAGGACGTCGTACGGGAGCTTGGCCCAGTCTGCCGTCATGCCGTCCTCGGAGGTCACGGCCCGGATCGCGACCACGTTGGCGTAGGTTCGACCGTCGCCCATCACGCCGACGCTGCGGACCGGCGTGAGGATGGCGAACGACTGCCACAGCGAGCGATACAGGCCGGCCGCCTTGATCTCGTCGATGACGATCCAATCGGCCTCGCGCAGCGTGTCGAGCCGCTCCCTGGACACCTCGCCGATGATGCGGATCGCCAACCCGGGACCGGGGAACGGCTGACGCAGCACCATCGCCTCGGGCAGGCCGAGCTCGAGTCCGACCTTGCGGACCTCGTCCTTGAAGAGGTAGCGCAGCGGCTCGATGAGCTGGAAGCGCAGGTCCGCCGGCAGCCCGCCGACGTTGTGGTGGGTCTTGATCTTCTGAGCCGCCTTCGTCTCGGCGGTCGCGCTCTCGATGACGTCGGGGTACAGCGTGCCCTGGGTGAGGAAGTCGATCGCGCCGATCGCCGCGGCTTCCTCCTCGAACACCCGGATGAACTCGTCGCCGATGATCTTGCGCTTCTGCTCCGGATCCTCGACCCCGGCCAGTCGCGCCAGGAACCGATCGCGCGCGTCGACCATCACGAGGTTCATCCCGAGGTCGCGCTCGAACGTCACCCGCAGGAGCTCCGACTCCTTCTTGCGCATCAGCCCGTGGTCGACGTAGATGCACGTCAGCCGGTCGCCGACCGCGCGATGGACCAGCGCCGCCGCCACGGCCGAATCGACGCCGCCCGACAGCGCGCAGATGACCTTGCCGTCCGACCCGGTCGAGGCCGCATGGCGGTCGACTCGCTCGCGGATGCCGGCCACGGTCGTGTCGATGAAGTTGGCGGCCGTCCACGACGGGCTGACGCCGGCGATGCCGACGACGAAGTTGCGCAGGACGTCGCGGCCGTGGGGCGTGTGCACGACCTCCGGATGGAACTGGATGCCGTACAGGTTCCGCTCGGGCGCCTGGAGGCCGGCGAACGGGGTCGAGTCGGTCTGGGCGGTCGCGCCGAAGCCTTCGGGCAGCCGGGTGATCGAATCGCCGTGGCTCATCCAGACCGGCTGGTCCCGTTCGAGGCCCTCGAACAGTCCGCCACCAGTCGTGATCTGGACGTTCGCGGGACCGTACTCGCGCTTGTCGGCGGCGAGCACGTCACCGCCGAGTTCGCGGGCCATGAGCTGGGCGCCGTAGCAGATCCCGAGCACCGGGATCCGGCCGCTCCAGATCGCCGGGTCGGGCTTGGGCGCGTTCTCGTCGTAGACCGAGTTCGGGCCGCCCGACAGGATGATCGCCCGGGTCCCGCGCGCTTCGAGCTCCGCGAACGGGGTGTCGTGCGGCAGCAGCTCGGAGTAGACGTCGAGCTCGCGGACCCGGCGCGCGATCAGTTGGGCGAACTGACTGCCGAAATCGAGGACGGCCACCGGGCCGACGCTCGCGGCGGTCGCGTCGCCGGCTGCGCGGTCGGGCGCCGGGGCGTTGAGCGCCGTCTCGAGATAGGCCTCGACCTCCGCGTCGTCGGGCGCGAGGACCCGGTGCCCGGCATTCGCCGGCTCGCCGTGGACGGTCTTGCCGCGCTCGCTTGACCCCTCGGTGTCCGCCAATCCCTGCCCTCCACGCGCGTTGCCCGACCCCTGCGGGGAGTGTACCGGGGCGAGGGTCAGTCGCGGTTGCGCATCGCCTCGGCGGCCGCCCCGATGTATCGCTCGAGCTCGGCGGCGACGTCCGCCGGTGCGTCCGATGCGGCGAGGGCCGTCCGCATGTGGAGCAGCCAGCGGTCGCGCTGATCGGCATCGATGGCGAACGGGACGTGGCGCATGCGGAGTCGCGGGTGGCCGCGCTCCTCGTCGTATGTCCGCGGACCGCCCCAGTACTGGGCGAGGAACAGGGTCAGCCGCCGCTGGGCCGGTCCGAGGTCGGCCTCGGGATACAGCGCCCGCAGCTCGGGATCGGCGGCAACCCCGACGTAGAACCGCGCGACCAGACGCTCGAAGAAGGGCATCCCGCCGGCGCGTTCGAACAGGGTCCGTTGGTCGATCACGGAGCGATGGTACGGTGCGCCGCCCGAACGGGCCGACGCCCCGCGACGCCCGGTCAGGCGGTCGGCGTGGAGATCGGGTAGAGGACGATCCGGCTCGGGCTTGGCATCGCCGAGCGGGGCACGCCTGCCGGGCGGATGACCAGCGGCCGCTGGACCCGGACCTTGCGCGCGCCGGTCGTGGGCCGCGCATCGGCCGTCGGTGCGGGCACGCGGGCCATCTGGCGATGGGCGTGCGGCGTGAACGAGAAGGGCTGCAGGGCGAACCGCGTGGCCACGACCCACGCACCGATCATCCAGGCGAAGAAGCCGAAGGCGGACGCCCGGTCGGCGCCGAACACCTCCAGACCGGTGGCCGAGGCCAGCGCGCCGAAGCCGGCGACCGCGATGCCCGCTGCGGCCAGATAGGCGACCAGGCTGGCGCCCCAGCGCCGACCCCCGATCAGGCCCACGATCGCAACGAGGTGACCGATGCCGGCCAGGAGCCCCAGGATGACCGCCCAGCTGGCGGTGACCTGGTCCAGGCCGAGGGTCGGCACGACGAACAGCGTCGCGCCGAGCACGACGGCTCCGTTGAGTCCGGTCACGAAGGCGGCGAACCCGCGGGTCCCGCGCTGGAAGCGGATGGGATCGTACGTGCGGTCTGGCCCGGTCATGCATCGGCTCCTGTGGACGGCTCGACCGCGTTGGGCGGCGGCCCGTTGGCGATACGGTCGCCGGTCCCGATCGCCGGGAGCATCGACGAGGGACACCAAGCGGGATGGACGGATGTCAGTCCGTCGGCGTCGACTCCAGGCGGACGCGGAGGGCCTCGAGGTCGAGCGCGAGCGCCCGCCGGACCTGTGGCGCGGCCATCGACTCGAACAGGCGCAGCCGGAGCGGCAGTCCGATCCGCAGCTGCCAGGTCAGCCGACAGCTCCCGTCGGACGGGACGTCCTCGATCGTTGCGTCGATGTCGACCGCGATGCCGTCGCCGTCGCGGCCGCTCACGGCGAACCGAACGGGCTCCTCGAACGCGGCCACGCTCGCCTCGATGACCGCCGAGCGGACACCGGCCAGGCGCTGCTCGATGCGGAGCGGCACGCCCGGGCCGAGCGGCGCGACCAGCCCATCGGCGCCGGCGAGGCGCTCCACGGCCACCACCCCGCTGGCGATGAGCCAGTCGGGCCAGGCCTCGACGTCGACGAGCTCGGCGAACACGGCATCGACCGGGCGGGCGATGTCGATCGCGCGGGTCTCGGTGATCGCCACGTCAGTCAGTGA
>DAIUES010000210.1:0-3956 GCA_036844985.1 Candidatus Limnocylindrales bacterium | reverse complement strand
GACGATGGCTCCGGCGTCGATCGACACGATCTGGCCCTCGCGGATCTCCCGCTCGCCGGGGATGCCGTGGACGATCTCGTCATCGAGCGAGATGCACAGGCTGGCCGGGAACGGGCGGCGCGGATTGATCCCGGGGTAGCCCTTGAAGGACGGGGTCGCGCCCGCCGCGCGGATGTGGCGCTCGGCCAGCCGATCGAGCTCGGCGGTGCTGACGCCCGGCTTGAGCTCCGCTTCGACGAGCGCCAGGACTTCGGCCACGATCCGTCCGGCCCGTCGCATCCGGGCCACCTCGGCCCGGGACTTACGGGTCACCATGCCGGGTCGGTCCCGACGTCCTCGACCGCGAGCGGCTCGCCGGCGATGGCTCGCAGGAGGTCGTGGGTCACGGCATCGATCGGGCGCACGCCATCGACCCGGCGGAGGATGCCGGCGTCGGCGTAGAAGTCGACGACGTCGCGCAGGCTGGCAAGTTGCAGGTCGAGCCGGGCACGGATGGTGTCGGCCCGGTCATCGTCGCGCTGGATGAGCGGCGAACCGTCGAGGTCACACCGACCGGCGACCTGGGGCGGGTTGGTGGTCTCGTTGTAGACGTGGCCGGACGCCTGGCAGACCCAACGGCCGGACAGTCGGCGGACCAGCTCCGCCATGGGCACCTCGATGCTGAGCGCCCGGTCGACGGCGCCGCCCCGCTCGGCGAGCGCGACATCGAGGGCGTCGGCCTGGGCCCGATTGCGCGGGAAGCCATCGAGGATGACGCCGCGCTCGGCGTCGGGCTGGGCCAGCCGGTCGAGCAGCATGCGGATGGTGATGTCGTCCGGCACGAGCTGGCCACGCTCCATGTATCGGCGTGCCTCGAGCCCGATCGGCGAGCCGTCGCGCACCGCCGCGCGGAACAGGTCACCGGTGGCCACGTGCGGGATCTCCAGGCGCTCGGCCAGGACCTCCGCCTGGGTGCCCTTGCCCGCTCCCGGCGCGCCGAGCAGGACCACGACGGTCATGCGTCGGCCCCGGCGCCCTCCCCGTCGTCGCGCCAGGCGGCCCGGCCGGCGGGCCGAGCCGAAGGCGCGAGCGGATGCGCGCGGTCAGCGACCGACGGGTGCGCCGCCGGGCTGGCGGTCATCACCGGATGAACCCTTCGTAGTTGCGCATCATCAGCTGCGCCTCGATCTGCTTCATCGTCTCGACCACGACCGACACGACGATGAGCAGGCTCGTGCCGCCGAGGCCGATCGCCCCGAGGTCGGGGAACGCGAGGCCGACGACGGTCGGCGCCACCGCGACGATGGCGAGGAACAGGGCGCCCGCGAAGGTGATCCGCGACACCACCCGGGCAAGGTAGTCCTGGGTCGGCCGACCCGGACGGATGCCGGGGATGAAGCCGCCGTTCTTGCGCAGCTGCTCGGCCGTCTCGTCGGGCTTGAAGGTGAAGGCGGTGTAGAAGTAGGTGAATCCCACCGTCAGCAGGAAGTACAGGACCACGTACAGGGGCGACGACGGGCTGAACAACGTGACGATGCCCTCGGCGATGCTCTTGACGATGTCGATCGTCGACGCGGTGAAGTACGAAGCGAGCTGGACCGGGAAGATCAGGATGCTGACCGCGAAGATGATCGGGATGACACCGGCCTGGTTCACCCGCAGTGGCAGGAACGTCTGGCCGCCCTGATACATCCGTCGCCCGCGGACGCGGCTGGCGTACTGGATCGGGATCCGTCGCTGGCCTTCCTGGATGTAGATGATGACCGCGACCGCGGCGATGGCCACCACCCCGAAGGCGACGAGCGCCGAGATGTTCGGGTTGACCGCGAACGCGCCAAGGGCCGACGGCGCCTGGCTGACGATGCCGGCGAAGATGATGAAGCTGATGCCGTTGCCGATGCCGCGTTCGGTGATGAGCTCACCGATCCACATCAGCGCGACCGAGCCGGCGGTCAGGGTGACGATCTGGGTCAGCGTGTCGAAGCTGCCGAGGTCGAACCGACCGGTCAGCACGTTGCTGTTGTTGAGCAGCGCGAGGAAGCCGTACGACTGGAGCAGGGCCATCGGCACGGCCAGGTAGCGGGTGTACTGGGTGATCTTGTTGCGCCCGTACTCGCCTTCGCGACTCAGTGCCTGCAGGCTGGGGACGACGCCCTGCATCAGCTGCATGATGATCGACGCGTTGATATACGGGTTGAGGCCGAGGGCCACGACCGAGAAGTTCGACAGACCGCCGCCGGAGAACAGGTTGAGCAGCCCGAACAGCGGGTTGCCCGCCAGGAAGTTGGCGAGCTGGCCGCGGTCGATGCCCGGCACCGGCACGGCGGCCAGGAACCGGAAGACGATGAGCAGGCCCAGGACGACCAGGATCCGGCGTCGGATATCCGGCGCGCGGAAGGCGTTCAGCAGCGATTCGAACACGGGCTAGGCGTCGTCGCCGGACGTGGTCGCGGCCTCGTCGTCGGCGGCCGGGGGGTCCTCGTTGGTCGCCTCGGGCGTGTCCGAGCCAGCGTCGGCGTCCACGTCGGCGTCGGCGTCCACGGGCTCGGCGACGACCTCGTCGATGGCGGTGGCCGTCGGTGCGGCTGTGCCACCACCGGTCTCCTCGGTCAGGCCGATCGCCTTGAGCGGCTCGGTCGGGACCTCGATGACGTTGACGCTGCCGCCGGCCGCCTCGATCTTCGCCCGAGCCGACGCGGTGAACGCATCGGCCACGACGAACAGCGGGGTGGCGAGTTCGCCGTTGCCGAGGATCTTCATGGGCTTGTCGAGGCTGCGGACCAGTCCGACCGCCCGGAGGATGTCCTGGTTGATCGTGATCTGGGGCGTCGCCTTGGCCTTGCTCCTGGTGCTCGTCGGTGCCTCGGTCTCGAACGCACCGCGCTCGACGGCGGCCGCGATGGCCCCGACGTTGACGATCTCGTACTCGACCTTGAACCGGTTCTTGAAGCCGCGCAGCTTGGGGATGCGGACGTGGAGCGGCGTCTGGCCGCCCTCGAACCACGGCGGGATCGAGCCGCCGGCGCGCGCCTTCTGGCCCTTCGTGCCGCGTCCCGCGGTCTTGCCCTTGCCGGCCGCGATGCCGCGCCCGACGCGGGTGCGCTCCTTGCGCGAACCCTCGGCGGGGCGGAGGTCGTGGAGCTTCATGCCTTCTCCTTGCCGTCCTCGGACGGGCCGTTGGCGGGGGCCTCGACCTCCTCGACGCTGACCAGGAAGCGGACTTGGCGGACCATCCCGCGGGTCGCGTCGTTGTCGGGCACGATGCTCGTGCTCCCGATCCCGTGCAGCCCCAGGGCCTTGATCGTCGCGCGGTTGCGGGCGATGTGGCTGATGGTGCTGCGGGTCTGGGTGACCTTCAGCCTAGCGGCCATCGACGGCCTCCAGCGACGGCGCCGGCTGGCCCGGGATACGGCTCACCAGCTTGACCCCACGGCGGGCGCTGAGCTCGTCGGCCGAGTGCAGCCCGCGCAGGGCCTCGATCGTCGCGCGGGTCACGTTGACCGCGTTGGTCGAGCCGTAGATCTTCGACAGGATGTCGCGAATGCCGGCCGCTTCGAGCACCGCGCGCACGGACCCGCCGGCGATGACGCCGGTCCCCTGCGACGCCGGCTTGAGCATGACCTTGCTGGCCGAGAACTGGACGTTCACCTCGTGCGGGATCGTCGTGCCGACCATCGGGATCTTGATGAGGTTCTTCTTCGCGTCCTCGACGCCCTTGCGGATGGACTCGGGGACTTCGCCGGCCTTGCCCAGACCGACCCCGACATGGCCCGCCCCATCGCCGACGACGACGACCGCGCTGAAGCTGAAGCGACGGCCGCCCTTGACGACCTTCGCCACGCGATTGATCTGGACCACGCGCTCCTCGAGCGCGAGCTTATTGGGGTCGATTCGTGCCACGGGGGCTCCTTCCGATCAGAACTCGAGGCCGGCTTCGCGGGCGGCATCGGCGAGCGACTTGATCCGCCCGTGGTACC
>DAIUES010000209.1:0-3995 GCA_036844985.1 Candidatus Limnocylindrales bacterium | reverse complement strand
GGCATCGGGCCGCTCGTGGCCGCGGCCGTCGGGCGCTACTTCGCCGATCCGGCCACGGAGGGCGTCCTGCGCGAGCTCGTCGAGGCCGGTGTCGTCCCGGACCGGCCGAGCGTGCCGCCGCCGGGTGGGGACGTGCCCGCCGGCCCGCTGGCCGGCAAGTCGGTGGTGGTGACCGGCACGCTCGAGGGCTTCAGCCGACCCGAGGCGGAGGAGGCGATCCGGGCCGCCGGCGGCAAGCCCGCGGGATCGGTGTCGAAGAAGACCGACTACGTGGTCGCCGGTGAGGCGGCCGGGTCGAAGCTGGCCAAGGCCCAGGAGCTGGGCATCCCGATCCTCGACGCTGCGGCGTTCCGTCGGCTGCTGGCGGGCGAGGAGCCGTAGGGGTCAGCGGCGACCGACCGCGTAGCGCTCCATGAGCTCGGTCACCGCCTGGCGGGCGGCCTGCCACTCGGGCTGGTCGCCGAGGATCTCGCCATCCGGCCCCCAGCGTCGCAGCTGGGTCATCGCGGTGACGATCATGTCGTGGGCCAGCCGTCGGTTGCGACCCGCGTCGATCTGGCCGGTCACGAGGTAGCGTCGGACCGTGTCGAACGGGGCGAGCCAACGCCCCCAGCGCAGCTTGTCACCCTCGCGCAGCGTCTCGAGCCAGTCGTCGTCGCCGACCGGATGGCGGTCGTGCTCGGCCATGTGCCGGCGCAGGTCGACGCGCAGGCCGGGCAGCTCGAGGCTGTCGGTGCGGCCATCGTCGTCGACGGCTCGGTAGCAGGTCGGGCACGACGGTAGCTCGGCATCGGCCCGTGGCGCCTCGCCGTAGGTGAGGCCGCAGCGTCGACAGAACGTGGCGTCGGGACGCGCGGCGGGCGTCCCGCACTGCAGGCAGCTGACGGCGATCATGCGAACGAAGACTCCCCTGGCGGTCCGGTACCCGGGAAGCATCGCCGTGGGCCAGGCGCCCGGTCCAGCCCCCCAACGGTCCCGCCGGACTGGGACTACCGTCAGCCGAGGGCGTGATTGAACTGGCCCCAGATCGCGTCGGGGTGCCAGTCGAGCGGTGCGCCGCGGATCAGCCTGGGCGCGCGCCATGCCTCGGTCCAGCCCGCTCGTTCGAGGGCCGCCGCGCCGTCGACGTTGTCGGCCAGGATCCCGCAGCGCACGCGGCGGCCGGGGCCGGCGGCGATGCGCCGGGTATCGAGCAGCGCCAGGGCGTCGGTCGGGGTGGTCGCGATCGTCGCCCCGCCGCCCCACGGCGCCCGGGCAAGGAACGCCGACGCCGGGCGGTCGCCGTCGGCGACGACGAGCGTGCCGTCGACCGACGCGAGTGCGGTCAGCAGGTGGGCGCGGTCCTCACCGGTGGCGACACGGTCGAGATCGACGAGCGCAGGGAGGTCGGACGGCCGGAACGGGCGCACCCGCGGATCGGCGACAAGGGGGCGCTCAGCGGCACCTGCGACCGCCATCGGCGGTGCCTCCATCGTGCGGTACCAGGCCTGCACCTCGAACCCGAGTCGTTCGTACAGCGGCCGACCCCGCTCGGTGGCGACGAGGACGAGCGTCCGGGCCCCGGCGTCCTCGGCCGCGTCGATCGTCGCGCCCGTGAGTGTCCGGCCGAGTCCATGGCGACGGTGGTCGGCCGCCACCCAGATCGTGCCGATCCAGGCGACCGGGCCGTTGACGGTGGCCACGCCCGTCCCGGCGATCCCGCCCGCCCCGTCGTCGGCGACCAGCACGGTGCAACCCGGATGGCCGACGGCGAACTCGAACCACGCCCGGCGATCGCCCCAGTCGTCGGCCAGGATCGCCCGGACCGCGGGATCGATGTCGGCGGCCGTCATCGGGCGGAGGGGCGGGCTGACCATGACCGGGCTATCATCGGGCACATGGCCACGCTGTCGCGCGCCGACGTCGAACACGTCGCCCACCTCGCCCGTCTTGGGCTCACCGACGAGGAGCTGGCGCTGCTCGAGGGCCAGCTCAACCACATCCTCGACCAGTACGCGATCCTTGCCAGCGTGCCCACCGATCACATCGCCCCGACGGCGCAGACGATCGAGCTCGAGAACATCCTCCGCGACGACGTCGCGCGGCCGTCGCTGCCGGTCGAGGACGTCCTCGCCAATGCTGCCGCGCACGACGGCGACTTCATCGTCGTCCCGGCCATCCTCGGCGGCGACTGACGCCGGATCCCACGATGACCGACCCGACCCGTCTTCATGCCCACGAGATGTCCGCCCGATTGCGGTCGGGCGAGTTGTCTGCGCGCGACCTCGCCACCGCGCACCTGGAGCTGGCCGAACGCCAGGACCACGGACTGCATGCCTGGTTGACCCTCGATCGCGACGGTGCGCTCCACGCCGCCGCCGATGCCGATGCCCGTTTCGCCGCGGCCCGCGGCGCGGGTCGCGTGGCCCTCGACGCGTTGCATCCGCTGCTCGGCATCCCGGTCGCCCTCAAGGACCTCGTGTCGGTGCGCGGCGGACCGTGTACGGCCGGGTCGCGCATCCTGTCCGGCTATCGGGCGCCGTACGACGCCCACATCACCGAGCGGCTGCGGGATGTCGGCGCGGTCATCCTCGGCAAGACGAACATGGACGAATTCGCGATGGGTTCGTCGACCGAGCATTCCGCCTTCGGCCCGACGGCCAACCCGTGGGCGCTCGACCGGGTGCCGGGCGGCTCGAGCGGCGGGTCCGCGGCGGCGGTCGCCGCCTTCCACGCCCCGCTGTCGATCGGCACCGACACAGGCGGTTCCATCCGCCAGCCGGCGGCGCTGACCGGCATCGTCGGGCTCAAGCCGACCTACGGCCGGGTGAGTCGCTACGGGATCGTCGCGTTCGCCAGCTCGCTCGACCAGATCGGCCCGTTCGCGCGCGACGTGCGCGACGCCGCCGCGCTGCTCCACGCCATCGCCGGTCGCGACGAGCGCGACTCGACGTCGTCGCCCGAACCGGTGCCCGATGCCCTGCTGGGCCTGGCGGCTGGCGACGACGAAGCGGCCGCTGCGCTGCGCGGCAAGCGACTCGGCCTGCCCCGCGAGTATTTCGTCGCCGGGATGGAGCCCGGCGTCGAGGCCCGCATCCGCGAGGCGGTGACGGCCCTTGAAGCGGCCGGTGCGACGATCGAGGACGTGAGCCTGCCGCACACCGAATACGGTCTCGCGACGTACTACATCGTGGCCCCCGCCGAGGCATCGGCGAACCTCGCCCGCTACGACGGCATCCGCTACGGCCCGCGGCTGGGCGAGGGGCGCGACGTGCTGGCCGACTACCTCGCGACGCGGGGTGGCGGATTCGGGGCCGAGGTGAAGCGCCGGGTGATGCTCGGCACGTACGCACTGTCCGCCGGCTACTACGACGCCTACTACCTCAAGGCTCAGAAGGTGCGGACGCTCATCAAGGCCGACTTCGATGCCCTCTGGGCGCAGGGTTTCGACGCCCTCGTCGCGCCGACGTCCCCGACCGTCGCGTTCCGGTTCGGGGCGCGCCTGGCAGATCCGGTGTCGATGTACCTGTCCGACGCGTGCACCCTGCCGGCCAACATGGCAGGGCTGCCAGGGATCTCGATCCCGGCGGGCCTGTCGGAGGGCCTGCCGGTCGGCCTCCAGATCATCGGCGCGCCATGGTCGGAGGCACGCCTGTTCGAGCTCGCTCGCGGCTACGAGGCCATCACCGCGTCGGCCGGATGGCGGACGCTCGAACCGGCCGACCTGCCCGCCCTGGACGACCCCGCCACGCCGACGCCGGCAGAGCGGACGGCGGCCCAGGCCCACTGACGGCCCGCGCCCGCGGACACCGGCCGGACGGGGCGCAACGTCCCGGGCGGAACGGGCCACGCGGCCCTTGGTCGTGCGGGTCACCGCCGCCACCATGGCCCTCGGAGGTACCCGAGATGCGCATGCGTGGTGTTCTGATCGGCACGGCCCTCGCGACGGCCGGAGCGGTCGACCTGTTGCGGATCCGAGCGTGGAAGGACACCTGGGGCGTCGACGCCGAGGAGGC
>DAIUES010000208.1:1627-4002 GCA_036844985.1 Candidatus Limnocylindrales bacterium | reverse complement strand
TGGTCGGCAGCGTCCTCGGGTGGCTCGGCGTCGACGACTTCCTCGAGATGCGCGTCACCTCGGCACAGGAGACCGTGTAAGCGCCGTGCGTCCCGTTCCTCCGGGGTCGATCAGCCCGGTTCTGCCGGGACCGTCTCCGGAAGCGTCGACTCGGCGTTCCCGAGCAGGCCCCAGCGCCACGCGACGACCAGGGCGACGACCGCGATGACCGTGACCGAGATGCCACCCACGAGGATGGCTTCTGCGACCCCCGCGAGTCCGGCGATCGCGCCGAAGAGCAGGCCACCGATCGGGGTCGTCCCCGCGTTGACGGTGACGTAGACGGCCATCACCCGGCCGCGCAGCTGGTCCGGGACGGCCATCTGGATGAGCGTGTTGGTATTCATCGAGATCGCCACCGAGCTCAACCCGATGGTGAACATGCACGCCATCGACAGCGGGAAGGAACGCGACGCCGAGAGGCCGATCTCGAGCACGCCGAGCGCCAGCGCGGCGATGACGATATTGGCGACCCGCGGCCGGCCGAGGGCGGCCACGATGAGGGCCGACGCGACCGAGCCCAGACCGGACGCCGCCATGAGGAAGCCGAACCCCTCGGCACCCACGCCCAGCACGTCGCGGGCGAGCGGCGCGATCAGCACCTGGAAGTTCATGCCCGCAGTCGACACGAGGGCCACGATCGCGAGGGCGAGCAGCACGTGCCGTGTTCGGACCACGTAGCGCAGTCCCTCGCCGAGGTTGGCGACGATGGCACCGAGCGACCGCGGCAGGGCGGTCCGCGCGGTCGGCTGCAGCTCCGACGCCCGCATCGCGAGGAGACCGGCGATGACCGCGAGGAAGCTCAGCCCGTTGAACGCGAACGCGAAGGCCACGCTGAATGCCCCGATCGTCAACCCCGCGATGGCCGGCCCGAGGACCTTGGCGCTGTTCACGATCGCCGAATACAGCGCCACCGCGCTGACGACATCGTCGCGGCCGACCATCTCGTACACGAACGACTGGCGGGTCGGCAGGTCGACCACGCTGGTGAAGCCAAGGAGCGTGGCCATGACGAGGACGTGCCACACCTCGGCCGTCCCGGTGGCGGCGAGGACCGCCAGCGTGAACGCCAGGGTCATCGAGATGGCCTGGGTCGCGATGAGCGTGCGCCGCTTCGCCAGGGCGTCGGCGACGATGCCACCGAACAGGCCGAACACGAGGACCGGCCCCCACTGGGCCGCAACCACGAGCCCGAGCGCGAAGGGATCGCTCGTGAGGGTCAGCACGAGCCACGTCTGGGCGGCCCGCTGCATGTGGGTCCCGACCAGCGAGATGAGCTGACCGGTCCAGTACAGCCGGTAGTTGCGATGCTGGAGCGCACCCAGGCCGCGGGAGCTGCGCAGGACGCGAAGCGGCCCCATCAGGGCCGGGAGGTCAATGCCGTGAGTGCGCCCCGGGCCATGACCACGTCCTCGCGGGCGTGGACGCGCAGGACCGCCACGGAGTCCGATGCGACGAGGATCGCATCGCCCTCACCCGTACCTTCCGGCGAGGCCGGCGGGACGGGCACGCCGACCGAGCCGAGCCGCTGGCAGATCGCCGTCCGGACGGCCGCGGCGTGTTCGCCGATGCCGCCGGTGAACACGACGGCGTCGACCGCGGGCAGGGTCGTGACCGCGGCCGCCAGCCCGGCCGCTGCCCGGCGCACGAACAGGGCGATCGCCAGCGCGGCCCGCTCGTCCCCGGTCGCAGCGGCCGCCTCGAGGTCGCGCATGTCGGTCGAGCCGCCGACGCCCAGCAGGCCCGAGTCGTGGTCGAGGTCGCGCTCGATGTCGTCCGCCGCCAAGCCGGCACGCAGCAGCCGGAACACGATGCCCGGATCGATCGAACCAGCCCTGGTGCCCATCATGAGCCCCTCGAGCGGGGTCAGCCCCATCGACGTGTCGACCGACCGGCCACCCTCCACGGCGGTCACCGAACAGCCGCCGCCGAGGTGGGCGACGACGAGCCGAAGTGCATCGATCGGCCGTCCGAGGAGGCTCGACGCCCGGCCCACGGCCCACTCGACGGACAGGCCGTGGAAGCCGTAGCGCCTGATGCCGTGGTCCGTCGTCCAGCGGTCCGGCACGGGATAGCGCCGCGCGACGAGCGGCAGCGTTGCGTGGAAGGCCGTGTCGAAGGTGGCGACGTGCGGCACTGCCGGCAGCCGCTCGCGAGCGGCCTCGATGGTCGCCACCGCGAGCGGATTGTGGAGCGGCGCCAGGTCGACCACGCGCGCGAGCTCGTCGATCACCTCGTCATCGATGCGGACCGGTGCGCTGAACCGCTCGCCGCCATGGACGACGCGATGGGCGACGGCGACCAGCGACTCGGGGGCGATCCCGGCATCGGTGGCC
>DAIUES010000208.1:0-1617 GCA_036844985.1 Candidatus Limnocylindrales bacterium | reverse complement strand
CCGCCGCGCCGAGCACGGCATCGATCGCCGCGCGCCGCGTGGCCGGCGGCGCAGCGGCCGACCAGTCGACCGTCCGCTCGAAGCGGGGCGACTCGTCGGGCAGGTCGAGGACCGTGGCCTTGAGGGTCGCCGAACCCGCGTTGAGGACGAGGACCCGGCCGCCCGTCTGCGAGCTCAGGAGGGCCACGTCCAGTCGCGGATCTCGGGCGGATCCTCGCCGTGCTCGCGCGCGTAGGCGCGCGCCCGCAGTCGGGCGTCGGCGAACTGCTGGCGCAGCCCGGCCGCCCGCGATCCCAGCCCCGGCACCCGGTCGATGACGTCCATCGCCAGGTGGAACCGGTCGAGATCGTTGCGCATGACCATGTCGAACGGCGTCGTGACCGTGCCCTCCTCCTTGTAGCCACGGACGTGGAGGTTGTCGTGATTGGTGCGCCGGTAGGCCAGGCGATGGATCAGCCAGGGGTAGCCGTGGTAGGCGAACACGATCGGTTTGTCGGTGGTGAAGATCGCGTCGAAGTCGCGGTCCGGCAGCCCGTGCGGATGCTCCTTCTCGTCCTGCAACCGCATGAGGTCGACGACGTTGACGAAGCGGATGCGCAGGTCCGGCAGATGCTCGCGCAGGAGTGCCACGGCGGCCAGCCCCTCGAGCGTCGGCGTGTCACCGCACGCCGCGATGATCACGTCGGGATCCCCCGCGTCGTTGCTGGCCCAGTCCCAGATGCCGATCCCGCGGGTGCAGTGGAGGATCGCCTCCTCCATCGACAGGTAGGTCAGGGCCGGCTGCTTGCCGGCCACGATGACGTTGACATAGTCGCGGCTGCGGAGGCAGTGGTCGGCGACCGACAGCAGGGTGTTCGTGTCGGGCGGCAGGTAGACCCGGATGACCTCGGCCTTCTTGTTGACGACGTGGTCGATGAAGCCCGGGTCCTGGTGGCTGAAGCCGTTGTGGTCCTGGCGCCAGACATGGCTGGTGAGCAGGTAGTTGAGCGACGCGATCGGGCGCCGCCACGGGATCTCGCGGGTCATCTTCAGCCACTTGGCGTGCTGGTTGAACATCGAATCGACGACGTGGATGAACGCCTCGTAGCAGCTGAACAGCCCGTGCCGACCGGTCAGCAGGTAGCCCTCCAGCCAGCCCTGGCAGAGGTGCTCGGAGAGGACCTCCATGACCCGGCCGTCGGGGGCGAGGTGCTCGTCCGTCGGGCGTGTCTCGGCGACCCATGTCCGATCGGTCGCCTCGAACACCGCGTCGAGGCGGTTGGATGTCGTTTCGTCCGGGCCGAACAGGCGGAATGTGGCCGGGTTCTCGGTGATGACGTCGCGCAGGAACCCGCCGAGCACCCGTGTCGCCTCGCTGCTGGCGGCGCCGGGATGGTCGACGTCGACCGCGTAGTCGCGGAAGTCGGGCAGCCGCAGGTCACGGAGCAGGACGCCGCCGTTGGCATGCGGGTTGGCGCTGAGGCGACGCGTGCCGGTCGGCGGCAGCCCCGCCAGCTCGGGTCGCAGGGCGCCGGCCTCGTCGAACAGCTCGGCGGGGCGGTACGACCGCAGCCAGTCCTCGAGCTGGGCCAGGTGGGCCGGGTTCTGGCGGACGTCGGACAGGGGGACCTGGTGGGC
>DAIUES010000207.1:842-4024 GCA_036844985.1 Candidatus Limnocylindrales bacterium | reverse complement strand
GCCGTCGGCCGCATCGGCGAGCCGATCCCGACGGTGTTTCAGCACGGCGATCCGGGCATCTGGAACCTGCTGGTCGATGGGCACGGGCGCACCGTCTTCCTCGACTGGGAGTCGGCCGAGGGCGATGGCCTGCCGTTGTGGGACCTGCTCTACTTCCTGCGCAGCTACGCGGTGGCGACCAGCCGCCGATCCGGCGTTCGGGACCGCCTCGAGGCGGCATCACGCCACCTCCTCGATGGCTCCCCGCTGGGCGATCGCATCGTCGAGCTCGTGGCCGCCTACCGGGACCGCATCGGTCTGCCGTCCGACGCGACCGAGGCCCTCATCTACGGGTGCTGGGTCCACCGCTCCATCAAGGAGGCCAGCCGGATGGCACCGGAACGCCTTGCCGAGGGTCAGTTCGTCCGGCTGATCCGGCGGATGCTTGCCCAGCCCGATGCGCCGATCCTCGCACGGCTCACGGCTCGTCGGTCATGACGACCGCTGCGACCGCCATCGACTTCGACCTGCACGGTCTGGCCTCGGTCCGGGTCGTGGACGGCACCGCCGCCGACGTGGCGGTCGTTGCCCGCCAGCTGGGACCGCTGCCGCGCCACCCGGTGGCAGCGCCGGACCTGACGATCCGGTTCGTCGACCGCCTCGAGCCGGCCGGGCGCCTGCACTACCTCGGTGCGCGAGACGCGGGCTGGACCGACGACGGGGCGTTCTACATCCTGCGCAGCCGGAAGCGTCCGGCGATGGTCCGCCTGCCGATCGACCGGATCGGCACCCCGTGCGCGATCGTGTGCGAACGCGGATTGCCGGCCGTTCCGTACCTGATCGCGACGCTCAACCTCGCGGTCCTGGCCAACGGCGGCCTGCCGCTCCATGCCGCGGCGTTCGAGCTCGATGGTCGGGGCGTGCTCGTCACCGGCTGGTCGAAGGGTGGCAAGACCGAGCTGCTGATGGCCGCCACTCGGGCCGGTGCCCGCTACATCGGCGACGAGTGGGTGTACCTGACCGCGGACGGGCGGATGCGCGGGATCCCCGAACCCGTGCGGCTGTGGGACTGGCACCTCGACCAGTTGCCGGACGTGCGAGCCTCCCTGGGCGCGCGGGACCGCCTCAAGCTGCAGACACTCCCCCTCGCCGGCCGGGTCGACCGTGCTTTGCCCGGACCGGTCCGGCGCTCCGTGCCGGGGCGGCTGTGGCACCGGGCCATCCCGATCGTCGACGGCCAGCGCCACGTCGACATCCCCCCGGAGCGCCTGTTCGGCCCGCTCGGGTCGATGACGGGCCGACTCGACCACGTCCTGTTCGTCGTCGCGGCCGCCGGCGAGGGGATCAGCGTCGAACCGATGGACCCGCTCGAGATCGCCGACCGGATGGTCGCCTCGCTGGTCCACGAGCGGCTCGACCTGACGACCATCTACCTCCAGGCGCGCTTCGCCTTCCCGCGCCTGGTCAACCCCAGCCTCGACGCGGTCGAGACCATCCAGCGCGACCGTCTGCGATCGTTCCTCGAGGGGCGACCGGCCCACCGCATCGTCCACCCCTACCCCGTCGACTTCGGAGCGTTCCTCGATGCGGCCCGCAGTGTCCTCTGAGCCCGTAACGGCCGACAGCGCCGGCGTCCCCGAGCGCCACCGAACCTCCGCCCGTGACGAGCGGCTGCGGCTCGCCCGGCGCATCGATTGGCGCTTCCTGCTGCCGTCGCCGGTCCTTGGCCGGACCGCGGTCGTGGCTCCTGATGGCGACGACGACCTGCGGGCCGCGCTCGGCGAGGGGTCCGCAGCCGCAGCCGCGATCGAGGTCGGTGGGGGCCGTGACGGCTCGGCCGGATACGACACGGTCGTCCTGTCCGGGCGACCCACCCGCGATCGCCTGGCTGCCGCGGCGCAGGCGGTCCGGACCGGTGGCCAGCTCATCGTCGAGGTGGAGTCGGTGCTGGCCCGCCGCGACCGTGGCGCTGCGTCGCCGACCGGCAGCCTGGTTCGCATCGAGCGGGCCCTCACGGCCGGCGGCTTCGATGTGCGCACGTGGTGGGCGTGGCCCACGATCGGGCGGGCCACGGCGTATGCCGCGTTCGACGACCGTCTCGCGGTCGAGGCGCTGGTGCGACAGCGCCTCGGCGGGCGTCCAGCGGCACGCCTGGCAACGGTCGTGGGCCGGTTGGCCCGCGGTTCGATATTGCCGTCGGTCGTGCCCGGCGCGGTCGTCGTGGCGCGTCGCGGATCCGCCCGTCCGACCCTCGTCGAGCGCCGGCTCGGGGTGACCCGTGCGGATGCGGCCAGCGGCGCCCGCGGTTGCCTGCTGCTCACCCCACGATATCGGGCGTCCGCCCATGTCGTCGGGCTTGCGCTCGAGGCGACCGGTCGCATCGATCGCGTGGCCAAGGTGGCCCGATCGGCCGATGACGACTCGCTCGATCACGAGGCGGCCGTCCTGCGCGCGCTGGCGCGCGCCTGGACCGCCGCGGAACCTGTAGCTGACGCGGCGGATGCGGCAGGCACGGCCCCGGTCCTGATCGACGCCCCGGGTCTCGGTGTCGAGGTCGGCGAGGAGCCATGGCCGGTCCTGGTCGAGGGCGGCATCGACGGAGCGCGGCTCGGGCCGGCGCTGGTCCGCGCCGACCGGGCCGGAGCGTGCGCCGCCGTCGAGCGCTGGCTGCACACGTTGCCGGTCGCGTCGCGCGGGGTGGAGGAGCCGTCGGACGGCGGCATCGTCGGGCGGGTCGAAGCCGCACTGGGCGCGATCGAGCGGTTGGCGGAACGCTCGGCAGCGGGCGATCGCCTGCGTGCCCTCGCAGGCCGGACCCGCCCCGTCGTCGCCCACCTCGTTGGCGTCAGCCTGCCGCGCGTCTTCGAGCACGGGGACGCGGCCCACCCGAACCTCATCCGCCTGGACGACGGACGGATCGGCGCCGTCGACTGGGAACGCGGCGAGCCCGACGGACTGCCGCTCCACGATCTCACGACCGCCCTGGCATACCTGGCGTCGGCCGCCCGGGGAGCTACCCGACCGGCCGATCAGGCGGTGGCCTTCCGCGACGCGCTGACCGGAACCGACCCGTGGGTCGCTGAGGCGCTCGACCGGGAGGCCCGCCGGGTCGGCGTCTCGATCGACTATCGCCCCGCCCTCGTCGTCGTGGCCTGGGCACGCTCGGCGGGCTGGCTCGCGGAGCATCTCGGCAGACCGTTCTC
>DAIUES010000207.1:0-832 GCA_036844985.1 Candidatus Limnocylindrales bacterium | reverse complement strand
GGCCGTTCTCGACGTCCGGAACGGGTAACGGGAACGACGGGAACGACGATGGCGACCACGACGTCGATGTCGGAGCGTGGCTCGCCGCGGACCGCTCGGTCGCCATGTGGTCGGTGGCGCTCGACGTGGCCGAGGCCGCCTGATGCGCATCCTGTACGTGACAGCCGACCTGCCGTGGCCGTTGACGAGCGGCTACCTCCGCCACTACCACTTCATCCGGGCGCTGAGCCGGCGCCACGAGGTCACGCTGCTGTCGTTGCGTGCGCCGGAGCATGGCTCCGAGGACGTCGCCGCCCTCGAGCCGTTCACCGCCCGCATCCTGACCGAGCCGTCGTCGCGTGGCCGACGCTCGGTGCTCGTCAAGATCCGCGACCGGCTGCGCATCCTGGCCGCGGGTGGCGACGTGGCCGCCGGTCGGCTCGGGGACGCGGGGGCCCGCCTGGCGGCCGACCAACCGTTCGACGTCATGCTCCTCAGCGGCAAGCGGACGATGCCGGTGCTCGATGGCCTGCCGGCGATGCCGTTCGTGGCCGACCTGTGCGACGCGACGTCGAGCCGGATCCGACGCGAGATGCGCCACGCCCGACTCCGTCGCCTGCCAAGCCTCGTCCTCGAGTACCTCGAGGTCCGCCGCGTCGAGCGCGCGCTCATGCGGCGCGCCGATCATGCCCTGTTCGCGTCCGCGCGCGACCGGGCGGCGCTGGTCCCGACGCGCCGCCGGGACGCGTCGGCGCACCCCGCGACAACGCCGGCCTCGAGCGTGCCCAACGGGGTCGACCTCGTCTACTGTCGCCGCAAACGCCGTGCGCTGGGACGCGACGAGATCGTGTTG
>DAIUES010000206.1:0-4089 GCA_036844985.1 Candidatus Limnocylindrales bacterium | reverse complement strand
GCCGTTCCACGGCCGGTTCCACACCATCGACGACTACGTGTTCGGGCCGCTGCCCGACCAGGGCGCCGCGCTGCCGATCTACGTCGGCGGCCGCGCGGAGGCGGCCCTGCAGCGGACCGGACGGCTGGCCGACGGCTACCAGTCGAGCGCAACGAGCGCGGCCCGCTACGGGGACCGTGTCCCGCGCATCCGGGCCGCTGCCGAGGCGGCGGGGCGGCCGATGCCGCGGCTGACGGTCCGTGCCTTCACCGAGTTCGGGGCCGCGACATCGGAGTCGTGGGCCATCCGCGGCACGCCCGACGAGATGGCCGCCGAGGTCCGGGCGTTCGCCGCGCTCGGCGTCGAGCACATCGCGCTGTGGTTCGACACGACCGATCCGGACGAGCTCGACCGCCGCTGCGAACGGTTCGCCCGCGAGGTCGCGCCGCTCGTCTGACGACCCGTCAGGCGGTCCGTCAGGCCGTCTTGGCCGCCAGCGACGCCGTCGATTCGGCGTCGATGGAGGCGTACAGGTCCTCCTCCTGGGCCATGTGCAGGCGCAGGATCGCATCGAGGCCGTAGAGCGCCCGCTGCAGGTCGTTCCGGTCGTCGGGTGTCGGCCCGTCGGGCCCCAGCTCATCGACGATCCGCCCGAGCAGTCGGACGAGGTGGAAGATCTCGACGTGGGTCCGGTGCAGCGCCGCGGTCGCGTCGTCGGTGCCCATGGCCCGGGTGAGGATCGGGTAGACCTCGCGGTCCTCCTCCTCCTCGTGCGGCACGAGCGTGTCCACGAGGAACGCCCGCGTCTCGAGCAGGGCCTCGCGCGCCTCGGTCGGCGTCAGCGTGTCGAGTCGATCGGCGACTCGGTGCAGAGCGGCGATACCCGGCGCGAGCTCCTGGTGCTCCGCGACCAGGCGCGGCCCCATAGTCGGCCAGTCCGGGACGTGGATGGGCCGTTCCACCCCGCCTCGCAGTGCGCGCAACGAGTTGAGGATGACGGCGACATCGATGCCCTCCTGGAGCAGCGCGCCCGCGACCACCGGCAGGTAGCCGAATGCCGCCACGACCATCGCGACCAGCGAGATGCCCATCCCCCACACCACGCTCTGGACCGCGATGCGGCGCGAGTGGCGGGCGATGTGGACCGCCTCCGCCAGCCGGTCGAGGCGGTCGACCGTGATGACGATATCGGCCGCCTCCGACGATGCCGTCGCGCCGCGGGCACCCATCGCCACGCCCACGTCGGCCACCGCGAGCGCTGGCGCGTCGTTGACGCCGTCGCCGACCATGACCAGCGGTCCGCCCGCCATCTCCCGCTCCGCCCGCACGGCGTCGACCTTGTCGGCCGGCGCGCGATCGGCCAGGACGCCATCGAGCCCGATCGCGGCACCGACGATCTCGGCGACCGAGTGGTGGTCGCCGGTGACCATCACGATCCTCGTGAAGCCTGCCCGCCGCAGGCTACGGACCGCCCGCGGCGTCTCGGGGCGGATCGGGTCGTCGAGTACGAGTGCCCCGGCCAGCACGCCGTCGATCCGCACGAACACGTTCGTGGCCCCTTCGAGCACGGCCCGTCGGCGGAGCTCCCGAGCCCAGCGTGGGAGACCCGCGTCTCCGGCCGCGAAGCCGGCCGACCCGACGGCCACCGCGTGGCCGTCGACGGTACCCGACACGCCCGCCCCCGGGGTCTCGACGACGTCGGTCGGGATCGGCAGGTCAAGGTCGCGTCGACGGGCGGCGCCGACGATCGCCGACGCGAGCACGTGGGGCGATGCCTGCTCGAGCGCCGCGGCCAGCCGAAGTACCTCGTCGGGCGAGGACTCGGGGGCGTCGATGGACGCCAGGCGCGGGCGGCCGGCCGTGAGGGTCCCGGTCTTGTCGAACAGCAGCACCCGCGCCTTGGCCAGCGTCTCGAGCGGTCCCCCGCCCTTGACGATGATCCCGCGCCGGGCCGCCCGCGAGATGCCCGCTACGACGGCGATCGGCGCGGCCAGCAGCAACGGGCACGGGGTCGCGACCACGAGCACCGCCAACGCACGGACGGGATCGCCCGAGATCAGCCAGGCGCCGCCGGCGATGGCCAGGGTGACCGGCACGAAGATGACGGCATAGCGGTCGGCCAGCCGGACGAACGGTGCCTTGGCCCGACCGGCTTCTTCCACCAGGCGGACGATGCCGGCGTAGGTCGACGCGTCGGCGGTGGCGGTGGCCTGCAGGTCGAACGGGCTGCCGGCGTTGACGACGCCGCTCGAGACCGGTTCGCCGTCGTCGCGACCGACGAGCCGGCTCTCACCGGTCAGGGCCGATTCGTCGAGTTGGGCGGGGGTCCCTCGGACGATGCCGTCGACCGGAACGACCTCACCGGGACGGACGAGCAGGCGGTCGCCGGGCACGACCGCCCCGATCGGCACGGTCTCGAGGCCAGTCGGGATGTGGCGATGGACTTCCTGTGGCGCTCGACCGAGCAGCGCGGTCAGCTCTCGCTGGGCCCGTCCCTCGGCGTAGGTCTCGAGGGCCTCCCCGGTGGCGAGCATGACCGCGATGACGGCCGCGGCGAAGGTCTCCCCAAGCGCCAGCGCCCCGCCGATGGCCAGGATGGCGATGACGTCCACGCCGGCTTGGCGAGCGAGCAGGTCGCGGACGATGGAGATGAGCAGGCGGATGCCGACGATCACGGTCGGGATGGCCCACAGCCAGTCGGCGATCTCGTCGCGGCCGAGCCACATCAGGATGAGCCCGCCGACGAGGCCGATCAGGGTCAGCCCGAGCAGGGCGATCGCGCCGCGCAGCTGGAAGCTGGTCGGGGCACGGCCCGGGATGGCAGGCCGGTCCGGGGTCGTGGCCGGGGTGTCGTCGGTCATCGTCGTTCCTGTCGCACGGGCAGCTTGCGGCCGCGGATCGTCGCGCCACGGAGGGCTCGTGCGACGCGGTCGGCCACCGTGGTCTGGACATCGACGAGGGCGAAGTCGTCGAACAGCTGGATCGCCCCTACGACCGAGCCCGGCACGCCCGCCTCGTTGGTGATGGCGCCCACGAGGTCACCGGGTCGCAGGCCGGCGCGCCGCCCGCCACCGATCCACAGCTGGGCCCAGCCATCGGACTCGGGGCCGCGCGGCGCCGGGTCGTCGCGACCGCGGCGCGCGTCGCGGGCACGCCCGCCGGGACCCGGCCGTGGCCCCGCCGCTGGACCGCCGCGTCCGGCCGGGCCACCACGTCCGGCGGGGCCGGGCCGGCGGATCGGACCGCCGCCGGGTTCGGGCAGCGTCGCGGGGGCGAGGTCCACCTCGTCCTGCTCGCCGGGCGTGACCCCGTCGACGAGGCTGACCGCCGCGAGCGCGATGTCGAGCACGTCGAACTCCTCGGCCAGCGGCTCGACCACGCCGCGCAGCCGCTCGTGGCCACCGGCGACGAGCGCCTCGCGCAGGTTCGCCCGCACCAGCTCGAGCCGGTGCTCGCGAAGGTCCGCGATGGTCGGCAGGCGGGCGATGTCGAAGCGGCTCTTCGTGGCCGACTCGATGTTGCGCAGGAGCCGATGTTCGCGCGGCTCGACGAGGGTGATGGCCACGCCCTCGCGGCCCGCCCGACCGGTTCGCCCGATGCGATGGATGTACGCGTCCGGGTCCGACGGCACGTCGTAGTTCACGACGTGGCTGACGTGCTCGATGTCGAGGCCGCGGGCGGCGACGTCGGTCGCCACGAGGACATCGAGCGAGCCGTCGCGGAACCGGCCCATCATCCGGTCGCGCGCCTCCTGGGCCATCCCGCCATGCAGCGCGCCGGCGTCGTGGCCGCGACTGCTCAGCGCCTCGGCCAGGTCGTCGACCTCGCCACGGGTCCGGGCGAACACGAGCGCGGAGGCCGGATCCTCGACATCGAGGATGCGGCACAGGGCCGCCAGCTTGTCGGCCCGGCGGACGACGTACGCGGTCTGGCGGACCTGGGCCGCGCCGTCACCGGCCGGGCGCTCGGCCTTCACCGACAGCCGGACCGGCTCACGCAGGTGACGCTTGGCGATGCGCGTGATGGTCGCCGAGATCGTCGCCGAGAAGAGCGCGGTCTGGCGCTCCGGCGGGGTCGCTGACAGGATCGCGTCGAGGTCCTCAGCAAAGC
>DAIUES010000205.1:0-4119 GCA_036844985.1 Candidatus Limnocylindrales bacterium | reverse complement strand
GGCAGGGCCATCAGCGGCAGGTAGTTGTAGACGATGCCGAGCAGCACCGCGAACGGCGTGTTCAGCAGCTGGACGTCGATCCCGAACACCGTCTCGAGCACCTTCGGGACCCCGTTCGAGCCGAGGATGAACATCCAGGCGTAGGTGCGGATGAGGAAGCTCGTCCAGAGCGGGATGACGATGAGCGCCATGAGCACGGTCTTCCACGAGCCGGCCCGCGTCGCCAGCACGTAGGCCAGCGGATAGCCCGCCAGCAGGCACATCACCGTGCCGGCGAACGCGAGGCCGATGGTGTTCGTGAACGGCGTGAAGCGGGTGGCCAGGCTGGCGTACTGCTCGAGCGTGACCGCCGGTTCGTAGCCGCCATTGGGCGAGCGCTCCCCGAACGAGATGATCGCCAGCACGACCAGCGGGGCGATGAGGAACACGAGGTACCACAGACCGGATGGCAGCAGCAGCCAGCGGGCGCCGGGGCGCCGTGGAGCCGCCGCCATCCGGTCGGCGTGGGGACGAGGTCGGCGCCCGACGGCGTCAACCATCTACGCGGACCCGAAACCGAGGCCTACGAGGAGGCCTTGATGCGCGCCCAAGTCTCGGCACGGAGCGGGCTGTTGTACGTCGCGTTCACGGCATACTCGAGCTTCTCGAGGCGATCGGGCGACGGATAGATGATCTGGTTGTCCCGGATCGCCGGATCGAGCAGGGCCGTGGCCTTGTCGTTGGCGTGCGGGAACAGGCAGAACGTCGTCTCGAGGGCGGCGTTCTCGGGCTGCAGGATGTAGTCGAGGAACGCGTATGCGCCGGCCGCGTTCGGGGCGTCGGCCGGGACGCTGTAACTGTCGATCCACAGCTCGCCGCCATCCTCCGCCACCACGTACTTGGCGTCGGCGTCGTCGCGCGAGACCTGGACCCCGTCGCCGGTCCACGCGATGCTCAGCCACGAATCCTGTTGACGCAAGGGTGGCTGGACATCGCTGCTGATGGCGAACAGCTTCGGCTTGAGGGCGGTCAGCATCGCCTCGATCTTGGCCATCTCGGCGGGGTCGATGGTGTTGAGCGAGTAGCCCATCCCGACGGCCGCCGATCCGATGCTCGAGATCTGGTGGTCGACGATGACGGTCTTGTTGGCGTACTTGGTGCCGGCTTCCTCGAAGAACTGCTTCCAGGTCGTGACCGGCGGCGACACGTGGCTGGCCCGCGAGGCGATGCCGGTGGTGCCCCAGTTCTTGGGGATGGTGTGGGTGTTGCCCTTGTCGAACGCCTGGTCCATGAACCGAGCGTTCCAGTCCTCCCGCTTGAAGTTGGGCAGCCTGGCGTAGTCGATCGGTGCGATGAGCTTGTCGGCGACCCAGCCTTCGACCGCGTAGTTGCTGGGGACGACCACGTCGATGCCCGAGTTGCCGGCGCGGATCTTCGTCTCCATCTCCTCGGTCGAGCCGTAGACCGTGAGGTTGACCTTGACGCCCGACGCCGCCTCGAATGCCTTGATGACCTCGGGATCGTGATAGTTGGGCCATGTCGCGAGGGTCATCGTGCCGGTCGCCGGGGCACCGCCACCGCTCGCCGCTGGGCCGCTGCCGGTCGCCTGGGGTGCGCAGGCGGCCAGGGCGGCTGCGCCGACCGTTGCGCCCGACACGGCCAGGAACTGCCGACGTGACAGTCGGCGCTCGATCGCGAGCCGGGTGATCTCAGCCGGATCGAGGCGGGAAACTCGTGGTGTGCTCATCGTCGGAACCTCCTCCTGCCCCCTGTCGTGAACCTGTCGTGGCGTCGCTCAGACGGGATCGGTCGCACCCACACCTCCAGTCGCCTCGCTCGCGGTGGCGATCGCCAGCTCGAGCTGTTCGCGCACGGACCGACCGGCCGGCAATCGACCTTCGAAGATCGCCCCACCGATCGTGAAGCCCCAGGCACCGAGTCGACCCAGCGTCCGGATCCGCTCGACCGAATCGACCGAGCCGGCCGCGATGACCGGCCCGTCGGCCGCGGCGATGACCTGGGCGGTCATCGCCTCGACGTCACCGTCGTAGCGATATGCCAGCAGGTCGAGGCCATGGACGCCGGTCCGGGCGGTCAGCGCCCGGGCGCTGGTCGCGATCTCGTCGGCCGACCCGCGCAGCAGGCTGGGATGGCCGATGACCCGACCGGGGAACGGGCAGTAGCGGACATGGGTCGTGCCGATGGCCTCGAGGGCCTCGTCGGGATGGGTCCCACCGAGCACCCAGTCGACCCCGATGTCACAGGCGACCGAGACCGACCGCAGCTCGTCCGCCGCCTCCTCCGACACGACCTCGAGCATCACCTCGCGACCGTCCGCGTGCATCCGGCGGGCCAGCTCGCGCAGCGTGTCGTGGGGCACCCCGACGTCCTTGAAGCCGACGTAGCGCAGCGGCAGGTCGCGGATCCCGTCGTACACGTCGAGCGCGTTCTCGAGCGTCCGATCGTGGTGGGTGAGCATGAAGATGAACTCGGTCATGGGCGCCTCCTGGATCAGCCGTCGATGGGGATGAGTTGAGTCACGTCGTCGAGCACGAAGTCGGGCGCATCGGGCGAATCGGTCAGGTCGTCGTGGCGGGTGGCGCCCGACAGCACGAGGGCCGCATGCATCCCGGCCCGGCGCGCCATCCGCACGTCGGTCAGCAGCCGATCGCCGACGAGGATCGTGTCGTCGGGGGCCAGGTGGAGCCGGTCGATGACCGCCGCCGCCATGTGCTCCGACGGCTTGCCGACGACGGCTTCCGCCCGGGCGCCGGTCGATGCCTCGATCGCCGCCAGCATCGCGGCGCAGTCGGGCAGGCCGCCGTCGGGCGTGGGGCAGTACGGGTCGGGGTTGGTGGCCACGATCCGGGCGCCGCGGCGGACCGCCCGGAACGCGGCGGTGAGCTTCGCGTAATCGAACGTGCGATCCCACGCGACCACGACCACGTCGGTCTGGTCCGGGTCCTCGGTCACGACGAACCCGGCCGAGCGCAACAGGTCCCGTAGCAGCGGTTCGGTGATGGCCAGCAGTCGCGCCCCGTCAGCGTGCTCGTGGAGATAGCGCAGGAGCGCATCGGTCGAGGACACGACATCGGTCCGCTCGGCCGGGATCCCGAGGTCCGTCAGCTTGGCAGCGTAGGCTTCGGGCAGGCGAGTCGGGTTGTTGGTCAGGAACACGACCCGTGCGCCGTCCGCACGGAGCCGCGCGACGGTATCGGCGGCGCCAGGGATGAGCGACTCGCCGAGGTACAGCGTGCCGTCGAGGTCGAACACGTAGCCGTCGTACCGTCGGGTCGGGCGACGCATCGTCACGGCCCCGCTCACAGCCCGGCCCCGAGCGCCGCTGCCTCGGCCAACAGGTCGTCGGCGAATGCCGCGTCCCAGCCGAGCCCGTTGGTGTCGAGGCCGCCGCCGAGCTCCACGAGGTCGGCCACGGTGAACCGGTCGCGCATCAGATGGCACGACGCGACGGCCCAGCGCGCGACGTCGGGCGAGATGGGCGGGTCGAGCTCGGAGAAGCGGGTCGGGGCGCCGGCGGTGCGCAGCCCCTCGACAAGCGCTTCGGGTGCGAGGAGCAGCTCGCCAAGGGCCGCCCGATGCTCGGGCCACGACGCCGCGAACGCCTGGCGACGGTCGTCGGCCGCGGTCCACCGCTCGACCTTGCGCTGGTAATCGGTCCAGCACTCGGCCGTGGCACGGCCGCTCGGATCGAGCCGGTCGAACGCGGCCGCGACCCGGTCGTGACGAGCGCTCGTGGCGGGCCTGGCCGTCCCGGCGCCACCCGCGGTCCCGGGGACGAGCCGCGCCGGATCGAGATCGCGCAGCACCCGCCGCCAGGCCAGCGCCACGACGACGCTCGCCACCCCGACCTGGGCCCCGTGGAACGCCGTCCCACGACCATCGACCGCGGCCGCCATGTCGAGCAGATGGCTGATGGTGTGCTCGGTACCCGACAGCGGCGCCGTTCGACCGGCCACGCCCATGGCGATCCCGGTGAGGGTCATCTGGCCGGCAAGTTCGGCCAGCGCGTCGTGGCGGACCGCGGCGACCCCCGCGGCCTGGTCGAGCAGCCGGTCGGCCCCGTCGCGGTACAGCCGCACGACGCCCCCGTCGTAGCTGTCGTCGGCACCGACCGCCCCG
>DAIUES010000204.1:2377-4159 GCA_036844985.1 Candidatus Limnocylindrales bacterium | reverse complement strand
GCGGCTGGCGACCGTCATCGATCCCGAGCTCGGGATCGACATCGTCAACCTCGGCCTGGTGTACGGCGCCGAGATGGTCGACGGCGTCGCCCAAATCCTGATGACCACCACGACGCCGGCCTGTCCGATCGGCTCGTACCTGACCGACGCGATCCGCTGGGCTCTGCTCGGACTCGATGGCGTGCTCGACGTCGAGGTGGAACTCACCCACGAGCCACCGTGGTCACCCGAACGGATGAGCGAGGAAGCCAAGGTCCAGCTCGGCTGGGCGCGCTGACGATGCCACCGCCGATCGCCCGGAACGGGCCACTGCTCGCCTTGGGTGGCGTGTCCCTGCTGGCCGGGCTGACCGGGGCGCTCGTCCTCCTCGGACTGGGCATGCCATCGGCCACGACGAGGCTGGCCGGGTCGCACGGGCTGCTCATGACGCTCGGGTTCCTCGGCACGCTCATCGCGCTGGAACGGGCGGTGGCGCTGGCCCGTTGGTGGGGTTTCGGGGCGCCGTTGGCCGGCGGCCTGGGCGGGATCGCGTTGGTGGCCGGTCTGCCGGTCGTCGTGGGCGGTGCCCTGCTCGTGGCCGCCGCGGCCGTCTACGTGGCCATGTATGTCGCCTTCGATCGGATCGAGCGGTCGCTGCACACCACGGTCCAGGCCGCGGGCGCGGTCGCGTGGCTGGTCGCCGCCGCGCTGGTCGTGGTCGGTCGGCCGATCGGCGCGGTCGTGCCCTGGCTGGCCGCCTTCCTGGTCCTGACCATCGTCGGCGAGCGACTCGAGCTGTCACGGCTGCGCGGTCGGACGCGGGCAGCCGTCGCCGCCTGCGTCGGTGTCGTGTCGCTGTTCCTGGGCGGGGTGGCGCTGACCCTCGTCGACCCGGACCTCGGGACGCGAGTCGCCGGGGCGGGTCTGGTCGGCCTGGCGATGTGGCTGGCGCGCTATGACCTCGCCCGTCGAACGGTGCGGATGCCGGGGGTGACGCGCTTCGTCGCGCTGTCCCTGCTCGCCGGCCAGGCCTGGTTGGCCGTCGGTGGTGTCATCTGGCTGTGGCACGGGGCGCTCATCGCCGGCCCGGCGTATGACGCCGGACTGCATGCCATCTTCCTCGGCTTCGCGATATCGATGGTGTTCGGTCACGCCCCGGTGATCCTGCCGGCGGTGCTGCGCGTGTCGCTGCCGTATCGCCCGGTGTTCTACGTCCACCTCGTCGTGCTGCACGCCGGGTTGCTGCTGCGCATCGTCGGCGGGGACGTGCTCGGATCGACAACCGCGTGGCAGCTCGGCGGGGTCCTCGGCGTCGTCGCGCTGCTGCTGTTCGTGGCGGCCTCGGCGGCATCGATGTTCGTCGGCCGGCGGGCCGACGCTCGAACCCGCGCCGAGGCCAAGGCCCGCGCCGAGGCCCGCGCGGCGCGCGATGGTGTTACCTCGTCGGGGATCCCAACTCGCTGACCAACCGGTCGAGGAACCAGTTCGCCGTGCGTCGTGCGAACACGTGCAGGAAGCCGCGATCGACCAGCAGCCCGACGCCGCCACCGGGCGGAGCGTAGACCCCATCGAGCACGAGCAGCCCGTCGCTGGCCTCGATCGTGCCGGCGAACACCGGGAACAGGGGTGCCAGCGACGAAGCCCGCCACGCGATCTGGGCGATGCAGTTCGCACCGTTGCGGCGGACGGGTCCGATGTCGACGAACGCCGCCTTGCGGAAGGTCACCGTTCGACGCTCCTCGGTCAGGTCGAACGCGAGGTCGGTCTCGATCCGACGCAGCTCGGGATGGTTCGGTGGCGGTT
>DAIUES010000204.1:0-2367 GCA_036844985.1 Candidatus Limnocylindrales bacterium | reverse complement strand
TTCGCCGATCGCGCCCAGCCAGCTCGGATCGTCGAGCGCGGCGCACAGTCGGTCGGACGCCAGACCGGACGCGCGCTCGGCGCGGAGGCGTGCCACGGTCGTGTCGGCGCTGAGGGTGATCCGTTCGGTCATCGCCACACGGTCGGCGACGGCGCCAGTTCGCGGGTAGGGCCATTCGGCCCGTTCCGGGGGCCCATGAGCCGTGAGGAGACCCGCGCGTGCTACGCTGCGGCCACAACCGAACACGCCTCCGGGGAGCGCCTTGCGCGCTGAGAGTGTGGCATCCGCCACTGACCCGCCGAACCTGATCCGGCTCGTACCGGCGAAGGAAGCAGGCCCGCCGTCGACCACCATCGACGCCGTCCCGGACCCCGGAGACGGCGTTCGTGCCATATCGACCAGGAGGTTCGGATCCACATGACCAGCACCATCGACGCCCCGGCGTCACCGGTCCTGCCGGAGACCCGCTGGCGGACCCGCGACATCGTCATCGTGGCCGTGATCGGCGTGGCCTTCGGGGTCGTGTTCTGGGCATGGGGGATCGTCTGGGAAGGACCGCTGGCGGTCCTCAAGACACTCGCCCTGCCGCTCCGCGACCTGGGCTACGCGGTCTGGCTCATCCCCGCCGTCCTCGGTCCGCTCGTCGTTCGCAAGCCCGGCGCGGCGCTGTTCGCCGAGATGGTCGCGGCCGGCGTGTCGGCCCTGCTGGGCAGTCTGTGGAGCGTCGACACGCTGCTGTCGGGGTTCGTGCAGGGAGCCGCCGCCGAGCTCGTCTTCGCGTTCACCCTGTACCGCATCTGGACGTTCCCGGTCCTGGCCGCAGCGGCCGTGGCGAGTGCCGCCGCGGCGTGGGTCCATGACTGGGCCCTGTACTACGCCGACATCGACCCGCTCTATCAGCTCGCTCGCGGGGTCTTCATGGCGATCTCCGCCGTGGTCCTCGTCGCGGGCGGATCGCTCGCCCTCCACCGCGCGCTGAAGGACGCGGGCGTGCTCGAAGGGTTCCCGGACTGACGGCCGCGACGCTGCGGGCCCGCGACCTCGGCGTCACCTATGCGGGCGCGGATCGGGCTGCCCTGGCGGACGTCTCGTTCGAGCTCGGACCCGGCGAGGTGCTCCTCGTCGTCGGCCCGTCGGGGTCGGGCAAGAGCACCCTCGCGCTGACCATCGCGGGGCTCGTGCCGGGTGACATCCCGGCCGCCATGAGCGGCACGCTCGAGATCGACGGGAGCGACGTGCGCGGGCTCGGCCTGGCCGCGGTCGGGGCGCGGGTCGGGCTCGTGCTCCAGGATCCGTCCGCTCAGCTGGTCATGGAGCGGGCCGAGGACGACGTCGCGTTCGGGCTCGAGAACCGGGCCTGGGCGCGCGACGACATGCGCCGCCGTGTCCCCGAGGCGCTCGATGCGGCCGGGCTCGGCGATCTCGGTCGACATCGGTCGCGTCGTTTGTCGGGCGGGCAGCAGCAGCGACTCGCGCTCGCGGGGGCGTTGGCGCCGCGACCCGGCCTGCTGGTGCTCGACGAACCGACGGCCAACCTCGACCGCGAGGGCGCGGCGACGCTGCTGGCGACGCTGATGGCGCTGCGTGCCGAGCGGGCCGCCACGATCGTCCTCGTCGAGCACCTCGTCGATCGCGCCTGGCCCCTCGCCGACGTCGTGCTCGCGCTGGGCGCGGACGGTCGGCCCATCGACGTGGGTCCCGCGGGCGCGGTGCTCGAGCGGTCGGCCGAGGCGATGACGGCGGCCGGCATCTGGCTGCCGGCCGAGGCGGACGCCGCCGCGCCGCCGCGCCGGGTCCGGGCCTCCACGCATGCCTCCGCGATCGACGGGGCAGCGCTGGACGCGGGCGTCGACACCGTGGTCCGCGCCGACGACGTCCGGTTCGGCTACGAGCGTGGCGAACCCGTCGTCCGGGACCTGTCGCTCCGGGCGACGGCCGGGGAGCGGATCGCGCTCATCGGGCCCAACGGCAGCGGCAAGTCCACGCTGGGCCGCCTGCTCGTCGGGCTGCTCCGTCCGGACCGCGGAAGCATCGATCTCATGGGCGCAGACCCGTCACGGATGAGCGCGCCGACCTTGGCCCGCAACGCCGGCTACGTCTTCCAGGAGCCCGAGCGCCAGTTCCTCGCGCAACGGGTCGACGATGAGGTCCGCCTCGGTCTCACGGCCCAGGAGAACGAGCGTGTCGACGACTTGATGAACCGGCTCGGATTGCCGCTCGAGCGGTTCGCCATGCGCAGTCCGTACCGCCTGTCGGGGGGTGAGCAGCGCCGCCTGTCGCTGGCCTGCGTGCTCATCCGCCGTCCGGCCCTGCTCGTCCTCGATGAGCCCACGTTCGGGTCGGACCGACACGGTTACGCCGGCCTGC
>DAIUES010000203.1:0-4201 GCA_036844985.1 Candidatus Limnocylindrales bacterium | reverse complement strand
GAAGCGCGGTCGCAAACTGCCACCGACATCGACCTGTATGTTGGGCGCGCCGCGACGGTGGCACGGAACGTTCGGCTCGCGATCCCGGCCGTCTCGCGACCGGCCATCAGCGGGATGACGATGTCGGCACGGGCCGCGAGTGGGGAGTCGGCGTCGTTCGTGACCGCCACGACGAGACTCCGGCCGTGATGCACATCGGCTGCATCAAGGACCTCGCGGGTCCGCCCCGACGCGGAGACCGCCACGAGCACCAGGTCGTTGGCCGGTGCGCTGCCGGCCGTCATCGAGGGGTACTCCACCCACGCCGTGGCACCGCTCACTCGCAACTGCCCGGCGACGACGAGCGCCGCGTACCGCGAGCTGCCCAGGCCGGTGAACGCGATGCGCGGCCGGCGGAAGCCTCGCAGCGGCGAGCGGTCACTCGCGGGCGACGCATCGATGAGCCGGGCCAGCGCCGGCGCCGAGCCGAGGATGTCGTCGACGAACAGGTCGGCTCGATCGGCGGTCATGACCGTTCGTCGAACAGGCCGCGCATCCCCTCGATCGGGGCGTACGACCACGCCGGGAGGTAGGTGGCCGCGTAGGTGAACTCGTACAGCTCCTTGTCGATCTCGAAGGCGCGAAGCAGGTCCGGATCCAGGTCGATCCAGACGCGCGCTTCGGTCAACCCGGCGGCATACGCCTCGAGGAAGCGCTCGCGGGCGCGGGCGATCCAGGCGTCGGGGTCGAGGCCCACCCGCTCCAGCGGTCCGCCGTTGCGCTCGATCGATCGCCGGCGTGCGCTCCGGGCGACGTGGTCGAGGGAGCGGAGCATCGACGCGACGTCGCGCAACGCCGAGCGGTGGGCGCGCCGCTCGTCCGGGGTGCTGAGTGGCTCCCCCTCGAAGTCGATGATCCGAAAGCCGTCGGGCGCGACGAGCACCTGACCGAGGTGATAATCGCCGTGCGCCCGGATGACCTCGGGCGCGGTCGGCAGGGCGTCGATGACCGTCAGGGCCTCTGCGATCCGCGGCCCGAGACGGCGGACCGTGTCGTCGGGACCGCCGGCGGAGTGTTCCAGAGCCTGGGCGAGGTGGTCATGAGCGGCGCGCGACCAGGCATGCAGCTCGTCGCGGGTCGCCGCACGTGGGGCCATCTCCGGGACGCCGTGGTCGCTCCCGAGAGCCGCGTGCAGGCCGGCCGTCAGCATCCCGAGGTCGGCGGCGATCTCGGTCGCGACTTCGAGGCTCACATCGCCGGGTGCGGCGATCCAAGCCGCGAGCGCTTCTGCGATCGATTCGAATGCGTCGGTGCCCTCGGCGACGAAGTCCTGGAGCATCGCCACGGTGGCCATGCCGGCGGTCACGCTCACGACCTCGGCGAAGCCGGCGACGCGAGGCACCGACGGGAACGCGGCATCCTCGCTGAGGAACGCGGTCATCTCGAGGTCCGGGTTGAGCCCCGGCTGGAGGCGGCGGTATGCCTTGAGCAGCAGGGATTCGGCGAGGACCACGCTGGTGTTGCTCTGGTCCGCGTCGAGCGCCCGTTCCGTGGCGGTGGCCAGACCGTCGATCATCGCGGGGCCGGGCCGGCAGACGAGGGCGGCGGTCGGGGACGCGGTCGGGTCATCGGGGTCGCGACGGAGCGACGGGATCGTGCGGCCCTCGCCCATCGCCGCTGCCAGCGCCCGCCACGCTCCGTCGCCGGGCCGCGCCTCACGGAGGGGTGACCCGGTGAGTGCGATCGTGTAGTGCTGTGTCGTTCTGTCGTCGAGGGTGAAGGTGGCGGTGGCCAGGGCGTGGCGTGCCTGGTCGTCCAGGACGAAGGCCTCGTCGAGTCCGATCGACGCGATCGAGTGGCCTTTGCCGCCGAACCAGCGTGCGTCGGCCAGGGCGTTGCGATCGAGTCCGGCGACCGCGGCCTCGACCTCGGCACGGGTCGGCGGTGATGGGTCGGGGTCGGGCTGGTTGGGGCGGGTTGCGGGCACCGGCGTAGGGTACTGGGGCGGGTCGTGGCGTGGAGAAGGCCGGGTCGCGGGGCGGGGGTCGGATGCCGGGTCTTGGTGCGGGGTCGCCGCACGATCCTGGTCGCGGTCGGGGCCACCCGTGGGAATCTTTCCCCACATATCGCCCAGGGCGATGCTCCGTGCCGGCGACCAGGCTCGACGGGTCGAAGTCGCCCGCGACCGGGTCGATTCGGTCGCAGATATCGCCACCCATGGATATCTGGCGGGATTCGGGCGCGGGTCGCGGCGGCCGGCGTCGATAGCATCGCCCGTGGCGATATCTGGGGGATGCGGGAGGGGGATGCGGGATTCGGGTGATGCGGGCCCTGCCGAGTCGGGCGCGGCGCTCAACGTGTCCGGGGCGCGGCCGCGAACGAGCCTGCCGCGGACCCCGACAGGCCCCACCCCGCCCGCCGCGCCCGAAGGCGCCCCGCTACTCCCCGGAGTTGATCATCACGTGCTTGATGAACGTGTAGTCCTCGAGCGCGTACTTCGAGCCGTCCTTGCCCCAGCCCGACTGCTTGACGCCGCCGTGGGGGGTCTCGGACGTGAGCGTGAAGTGCTCGTTCACCCAGACGTGGCCGAATTCGAGCGCCTTCGCGACGCGCATCGCCTTGCCGATGTCGCTCGTGAATACCGATGACGCGAGGCCGTACGGCGTGTCGTTCGCCCAGGTTACGGCCTGCTCCTCGTCGCTGAAGCGCTGGACGGTGACGACGGGACCGAACACCTCGTCCTGGATGATCTCGGACTTCTGGTCGGCGCCGGCGATGATCGTCGGGGCGTAGTAGGCGCCGGCACGCTCGGGACGCGTCCCGCCGACCACGACCTCCGCGCCATCCCGCGCTCGATCGACCATGCCCTGGACCTTGTCGGCCTGGGCGGCGGCGATCATCGAGCCCATCTCGATGTCGTCGCCCTCGGCCGGATCGCCCCACTTGATGGTCTTGACCTGGTCGGCCAGGGCGGACACGAAGTTGTCGTACACGCCGGGCCCGGCGATGACGCGCGTGGCCGCGGTGCAGTCCTGGCCCGAGTTCCAGTAGCCGGCGAACCGCAGCGTCTCGGCGGCCAGGTTCACGTCGGCGTCGTCGAACACGATGACCGGCGCCTTGCCACCGAGCTCGAGGTGCAGTCGCTTGACCGTGTCTGACGCGATCCGCGCGATGCGCTTGCCGGTGGCCGTATCGCCGGTGATCGACACCATCCGGACCTTCGGGTGACCGACCAACGCGTCACCGATGTCGGCGCCCGAACCCGACAGCACGTTGACGACGCCGGGCGGCAGGATCTCGGCCAGGATCTGGGCGAAGGCGAGCGCGGTGAGGGGCGTCCGAACCGATGGCTTGAGCACGACCGTGTTGCCGGTCGCGAGCGCCGGACCGAGCTTCCAGCTGGCCATGTAGAGGGGGTAGTTCCACGGCGCGATCGAGGCCACGACCCCGATCGGATCGCGCCGGATGATCGAGGTGTGGCCGGCCGCGAACTCGTTGGCGGCGAGGCCGTCCATGACCCGGGTGGCGCCGGCGAAGAAGCGGAAGAGGTCGGCGCAGACGGCCATCTCGTCGATGGCGGCCCCGACCGGCTTGCCGGCATTGGCGCTCTCGAGTCGACCGAGGTCGTCCGCCTTCGCCTCGAGCGCATCGGCGACCTTGAGCAGGAGCAGCGACCGGTCCTGTGGCGTGGTCTTCTTCCAGGTCGCGAACGCCGTCTCGGCCGCATCGACCGCGCGATCGACGTCCTCGCTGGCGCTCGCCGGGACGTTGGCGATCACCTCGTCGTTGGCCGGATTGATGACCTCGGCCGTGCGGCCGTCGGCGGCATCCACGAACTCGCCGCCGATGAACTGCTGGTACGTCTTGGCTCGCTCGAGGGTGTCGGTCACGGGATGGCCTCCTGGGGCGTGACGGGTCGAGTGGGAAGTGTCGTCATCGTAGCCGTGAGGCGGTAGTCCGTCCCGCGGTGCGGGCGGGGTTCGGGGGTGGCATTTCGTGGCGCTCGTGCGGCCCCGGACCATTCGTTGCGCCCGAGTCCGCCAAATCCCCGCCCGGTGAGGGTTTGGCGAGTTGCGGGACCGCGCGCTCGAATCGGGCGCGCAGCACGCGAGGATGATGCGTCTGATCGTCACTCGACGGGGATCAGGCGGTCGTCCGTCGCGGCCGGTGGCGCCGTGGCGAACGTCCCGCCCGTCTACGTGGCGACGCCTCGTCAGCCGAG
>DAIUES010000202.1:3094-4204 GCA_036844985.1 Candidatus Limnocylindrales bacterium | reverse complement strand
TCATCATCTTCGGCTCGGCCGGGCCGGTGATCTCGACCCGCCGATCGTCGAAGTCGGCCGGTGCCGGGGCCACGGTCCAGGCGCCCGCGCGGACATCACGGGTGCCCGCCAGGAAGTCGAGCCCGACGCCGGCGTCGATCTCGGCCTGTCGCTCGTGCCGTCGGTGGAGCAGGTCGAGCCGGGTCGGGCCGAACCGCCGCTGGAGATCGGCGACGAACGCGAGCGCGTCGTCGGTCAGCACCCGCGCCGAACCCGGGACCGGCGCGCCCGTGACGACCACCCCGGCCGGTGCCATCAGGACACCTCGGCGCGACGAACGGTCGCCTCGATGAGGCCGTGGGGCTCGGTCGTCGAGATATAGACCTGTCGGTCCTTGTCGATGCCGAACTGGGCCAGGTCGACCGTCCAGTGATGGAGGTTGGGCAGGACCATGCGGACCTCGTCGAGCTCCTCGTGCCGCTCGAGCATGGCCTTGGCCATGATCCAGATCGAGGTCTGGACGCTGGGGCTGTCGTGATCGGCGAACACCTCGAGCAGGGTGGTGCGCACTGCGGCCCAGGTGGCGTCGAATTCGATGTCGGGTGCGCCATACCGCCAGATGGCGGTCACCTTGGTGGCCATGAGGCGATCGTCGGTCTCGGCCAGCGTCGTGTATCGATCGCGCGGGAAGCCGGAGAACGCGGAGCGGGTCGTCTTCATCACGACGAGGTCCTCGATGCCGGCCTCGACCACGACCTCGTCCCGACCAGCGGCGACCGTCGTCACGCGCGTGCCCTCGCCACCGCGAACGAACGCGTCGCGCGCCGGCGCGCCACCGACATCGATCGGGTGCCAGGCGTGCTCGCGGACGTTGACGATCGCCCGATCGACCTGGTCGAGCTCTAGGAAGTGGCCGGCGAGGGCGGCGCCGTAGCGCTCGAGCGAGCCCGTGAGGTGGGTGGCCGCGAAGACGTACGCGGTGTTCTTCATCGTGTCCGTGGCCACGACCAAGGAGTTGTCGCCGTCCGTGTGGGCGGCCGCGAAGTCGCCCTCGAGCGCGATCGTGACCGTCAGGTCGCGCAACGCGTGGGGACTCGTGTCGCGCCCGACCCGGACGAGGCGGATGGCGGC
>DAIUES010000202.1:0-2994 GCA_036844985.1 Candidatus Limnocylindrales bacterium | reverse complement strand
AGTTCCGTGTCGCGGTCCGCGTCGAGCGCGGCGGTCATCCCGGGGAGCAGCTCGGCGCGCGAGCGACCCGCGACGAACACGCAGTAGCGGAAGCCGAAGCGGGCCTCGTACGCGTCGTTGAGCTGCTCGAGTTCGGTCGCGAGGTCCGTGCCGGCAGCCCGGTCGTAGCCCTGCTCGCGATAGCTCATCGCCGACACCGTTCCAGGCGGCGCGCCGAGGCGCGGGTGACTATCGACCAGTTCGACCTGGTCAGGCTCGGGCATCGAGTGGGCGATCCCCCGCGCCGTGTCGAACAGCTCGTCCGAGGTGGCGAATGGACCGGCCGCGTCGAGCCGGGCGAGAAAGCCGGGCGCCCCCTCGAAGATGGCCTCGAGCACGGCACGGTCGATCATCGAGCGCCCACCGGATCGAGCCCTCACCAGCCGCCTGCCTCGCGGACGATCCGATGGAGGACGCGCGCGGCGACCAGGCGACGGTACTCGGCGGTCGAGCGGACGTCGTCGATGGGTGCCAGTTCGCCGGCCAGCGTCTCGGCCGCGAGGTCGGCGGTCTCGGGCGTCGGTGAGCGACCCTCGAGGGCCGCCTCGGTGGCGCCGGCCCGGACCGGTGTGGCCGCCACGGACCCGAGTGCGATGCGGACGTCGTGCCAGGCCCGGTCGGTGCCGCCATTGGTCGAGCGGTCCATCGCACCGTCCGCGGGGAGTGCCGGGATGACCGGCGTGCGCCAGGCGACCGCCAGCACGACCTTGCTGATCGACTGGGCGCGGCGGGTCCCGACCTTGCGGAAGCGCATCTCGCGGTCGGCGGCGAGGGGGATCCGGATCCGGAGGATCAGCTCGTCGCGGTCGAGGGCCGTGGTGCGATAGCCGGTCCAGACGTCGACGGCCCGTACCTCACGCTCACCTCGGTCCGAGCCGACCACGACGGTCGCATCCGCCGCCAGCAGGACCGGCAGCGTGTCGCCGGCGGGCGATGCGTTGGCGATGTTGCCCCCGAGCGTGCCCCGGTTCTGGATCTGCGCGGCCCCGATCGTGGCGGCCGCCTCGACGAGGGCCGGCACGTGCTCCCGGCACAACGCCGAGAGGCGGATGTCGGTGTAGGTCGTCAGTGCTCCGAGGACGAGCGCGCCGTCGTCGATGGCGATGCCCCGCAGGGCGTCGATGGCCCACAGGTCGAGGAACGCATCGGGTGCCGGTCCGAGCTCGCCAGTCAGAGCGACCAGCACGTCCGTTCCGCCGGCGATCGGACGGACCGGTCGATCGGGTGGGGCGGCGGCGAGCGTGGCGTAGGCAGCCTCGAGCGTGCGCGGGCTGGTGACGGGCGGCTCGATCGACATCGATCCGTTCAGCGGCTGCCGTGGGTCATCGGCGCGACCCCGCGACGAGGGCGATGGCCTCGACGATCTTGGTGTAGCCCGTGCACCGACACAGGTTCCCGGCGATCGCCGCACGGATCGCGTCCTCATCGGGACCGCCACCCGCATCGAGATAGGCGTGGCCGGCCATGAGCATGCCCGGCGTGCAGATCCCGCATTGGGCCCCGCCGGTCACGAGGAACGCGGTCTGCAACGGGTCCAGCGCGGCCGGCTCGGGCGGGTCGGCCGCCGGGGCCGCCAGGCCCTCGACGGTCCGGATATCGGCGCCGCCGACCTGGCAGATCGGCACGAGGCAGGCGTCGACCGCGGCACCATCGAGCAGGACCGTGCAGGCGCCGCACTCCCCCTCCCCACAACCCTCCTTCGTGCCGGTCAGACCGAGGTCCTCGCGCAGGACGTCGAGCAGGCGACGCATGCCCGGCACATCGACTTCGGCCGGCGCGCCGTTGACGGTCAGCTGGTACGTCGTCACGAGGCGAGATCCCGGGGAGCAGCCGCCGGCTCCGATGCCCCCGGCCGGAGTCCGGCGACGTCGGACCGGTCGGCCAGCGCCGCGAGGATGCGTTCCGGGCTCGCCGGCAGGTCGGTGATCCAGGCCCCGGTCGCATCGGCGATGGCCGCCACGACGGCCGGGGCGCCGACGTCCATCGGCAGCTCCCCGACCCCCTTCGCGCCGTGTGGCGCGGCCCCGAACGGCGCCTCGACGAGGATCGTCGAGATGCGCGGGGCGTCGAGCGCGGTCGGGATGATGTAGGTCGCCAGGCGGTCGTTGAGGTAGCGGCCGTCGCGCAGCTTGATCTCCTCGATCGTGGCGTAGCCGACGGCCTGCAGCGTGCCGCCCTCGACCTGGCCCTCGGCGAGGACCGGGTGGATGACCCGACCGATGTCGTCGGCCGCGACGACGTCGCGGACATGGACCTCGCCGGTGTCGAGATCGACCTCCACGTGGGCGACGCAGGCCGCCCAGCCGAACGCCGGGTAGGCGTCGCCGCGGTACAAGTCATCGTCGAACGTGACGCTGTCGGGGTACGGCTCGAAGCGCTGGTCGACGCGGGTCACGCCATTGGTCGCGGCGTACTCGCGGGCGGTCTCGGCGAACGTGCCGCCGGTCGCTGACTCGACCTGCTCGCGCAGGCGTCGGGCCGCCTTGATGAGCAGGCCACCGACGACCATGGCAGTTCGGGACGCGACGGTCGGGCCGCTGTTCGGGACGTAGGCCGTGTCCTGGGCCGCGAGGTCGATCTCGTCGGGGTGGATGTCGAGCGCCTCGCCGACCAGCTGCGGGAAGATCGTCTTGGTGCCCTGGCCCATCTCGGTCGAGGCGGTGAGCACCCGGACCCGGCCATCGGCGGTCAGCTCGATCGAGGCGACCGACGCGAGGTGGATCTCGCCCGACCCGGTGAACCCGGCACCGTGCCAGGCGAGTGCAAGGCCGATGCCGCTCGCCAGCCGGTCACGGTCCGTGTGCAACGGGTGGCCGGGGATGGAGCCCGAGCCCGCGCGCCGCCGCCGCGCGTCATTGGTCCGGGCCCGCATGCGGGTGAACTCGGCCGCCTCGGCCGCCCGCTCGAGCACCTCCTCGGCCGCCACGCTGTCGCGCAGCACCTGGCCGGTCGGGG
>DAIUES010000201.1:1513-4262 GCA_036844985.1 Candidatus Limnocylindrales bacterium | reverse complement strand
GACGCGGATCCGGCTCGATGGCGAGGTGCCCAGCCCGGCGAACCCCCCGAGCGGCTGCGTGTTCCACACCCGCTGCCCGCGCAAGATCGAGGGCCTGTGCGAAGTCACCGAGCCGCCGCTGGCCGAGGTCGAGCCGGGTCACCTCATGAAGTGCCACATCCCGCTCGAGGAGCTGCGCCGGTTGCAGGCCGACCGGACGCCGCTGGTCGTCGAGGAGATGTCGGTCGGACCGGTCGGGGAGGCCTAGGAGCGCCTACGGGCCTACACGTCCGAGTCCGGGAAGCTCGCCCGGCGCGTATCCATCCACGCCCGCAGCTCCTCGTGGACCGCGGCGTCGAGCGTCGGCTCCTGGTACTCGGCCAGACGCCGCTTCCAGGCCGCGTTCGCGCGGGCCGCCGCGTCGTGCGCCCCGTCGAGCTCCCATTGCTCGAAGCTGTTGTTGTCCGACAGCTCCGATCGCCAGAACGCCGTCTCGAAGTTGGCCAGCGTGTGCGGTGAGCCGAGGAAGTGCTGGCCGGGCCCGCCGGCGAGCATCGCGTCGAGCGCGTAGCCGTTGTCGGTCAGGTCGACCCCGGCGAGGTACGCCCCGGCCATCGACGCCTGGTCCTCGTCGAGCATGAACTTCTCGTAGCCGATGGCCAGACCACCCTCGAGCCAGCCGGCCGTGTGCAGGTTGAAGTTGACCCCTGCCTGCATCGTGGCCATGAAGCTGATGGCGCTTTCGTAGGCGGCCTGGTAGTCGGGCAGCTTGGAGGCCGTGAAGTTGCCGCCGCTGCGGAACGGGACGCCCAGCCGACGGGCGAGCGCGGCCAGCACGAACAGCACGAGCTGCGGCTCGGGCGTGCCGAACGTGGGGGCGCCCGTCTGCATCGACATCGACGACGCGAACGAGCCGAAGATGACCGGCGCGCCCGGCCGCACGATCTGGCAGAACGCCATCCCGGCCAGCGCCTCGGCCAGCGTCTGGGTGGCCGACGCCGCCACGGTCACCGGCGCCATCGCGCCGCCGAGGATGAACGGCGTGATGAGCATGATCTGGTTGTTCTCGGCGTACACCTTGGCCGAGCCGAGCATGTTGAAGTCCCATGACATCGGCGAGTTGGCGTTGGCCAGGCCCATGATCACGTGCTCGCGCTCCATCGTGTCCGCGCCGAACACGATGCGCGCCATGTCGACCGAGTCCTGGGCGCGACCCGGGTGGGTGACCGAGCCCATGAACGCCTTGTCCGAGTAGCGGATGTGGCTGTAGACCATCTCGAAGTGGCGCTTGTTGACCGGCAGGTCGACCGGCTCGCACAGCGTCCCGCCGCTGTGGTGGAGCGTGTGGCTGGTGTAGGCCAGCTTCACGAAGTTGCGGAAGTCCTCGATCGTCGCGTAGCGCCGGCCGTCGTCGAGGTTGTGGATGAACGGCGAGCCGTAGGTCGGGACCAGGACGACGTGCGGGTCGCCGATGACCACGCTCCGCTCGACGTTGCGGGCCCGCTGGGTGAAGACGCGCGGTGCCGACGCCTGGATGATGGAGCGGCACATCCCGCGCTCGAACCGGACCCGGCTGCCCTGCACGTCGGCGCCCGCCCGACGGAAGATGTCGACCGCCTCGGGGTAGTTGACGATCTCGATGCCGACCTCGGCGAGGAGCGTGTCGGCGTGCGCCTCGATGGTCTCGAGCGCCTCGGCCGACACCACCTCGACCGGGGCCAGCTGGCGGGTCAGGTAGGGGAGGGTGTTGACGGTGCGGGCGAGCCGCGCCGCCTGGCGGGCCGTGCGGCCGCGCCGGACCGTCTGTGGCTCGTTGTCGTGGATCGTGGTCATCGGGTCACCTCGACCGGTGCGGGAAGGGCGTCGTCCGTGCAGTATGGCCAGATGGCCGCCCTTCCACCGCTCATCGTCGTCGCCGGCGCGACCGCGACGGGCAAGTCCGAGCTTGGGATCAGGCTGGCCGAGGCCATCGTCGCCGAGGGTCGAGCGGCGACCGTCATCTCGGCCGATTCGCGCCAGGTCTACCGGGGGCTCGATATCGGCACCGCCAAGGTCGGGCCGGCCGATCGGGCGCGCGTGCCGCACGCGGGGCTCGACCTTGTCGATCCGCCCGAACGGTTCGCCCTGGCCGACTTCGTGGCCCATGCCCGTGGGGTCCTGTCCGACGTCGCGGCCCGGGACGGGGTCGCGCTCCTCGTCGGCGGTACGGGCCTGTACCTGCGCGCCGTCGCGGGTGGGCTCGATGTCGATGCGCTCCCCGACGACCCGGCCGTCCGCGCCGACCTCGAGGCCGAGTTCGCGGCCGCGGGGCTGCCACCGCTCGCGACCCGGCTGCGCGAGACGGCCCCGACCCTCGCTGCGGCCACCGACCTTGCCAACCCGCGACGGGTCATCCGCGCGCTCGAGATCGCGCACCTGCGTGGCGATGGGCCGAGGCCCGCCTTGCGTGGCTACGACGCGACCCTGGCATGGATCGGCCTGCGCCTCGAACCGGCGGAGCACGAGCGTCGGATCGCGGCCCGGGCACGTGCCCAGTTCGATGCCGGACTCGTCGAGGAGGCCGTCGGGCTACGCGAGCGTTTCGACCCGTCCCTGTCGGCGTTCTCGGCGATCGGCTATGCCGAGGCGTGGGCCGTCGCCGACGGCGAGCTCAGCCGCGATGCGGCGATCGAGGTGGACGCCCGGCGGAACGTGGCGTTCGCTCGTCGCCAGCGCACGTGGTTCCGCTCCGAGCTTCGGATCGAGTGGCTGGACGCCACCGCGCGCCCGG
>DAIUES010000201.1:0-1503 GCA_036844985.1 Candidatus Limnocylindrales bacterium | reverse complement strand
CGTTGGCCGCCGCGTTCGAGCGGGCGCGCGCTGTCGTCGGGTGAGGCCGGCTCAACCGCCGGCGATGTCGGTCTCGTCGACGACCTCGTCGATCCCCGCCACCCGCTGGATGACCGCGGCGATGATGTCGGTGTCCTCGATCCCGTCCACGGTGCCGCGTACCACGGCCGTCGAGCCGCGCGTGCCGATGATCAATCGGTCGGTCAGCCCGCTCGTCGCGGAGTCCGCCTCGAGCGCATCGCGGATCCGAGCGTTCAGGTCGCCCTCCGACGTCAGCGTCCCGTCGCGATGGTTGCCATCGTACGGATCGGATCGGGCGGACACCGCCATGCCAGCCGCCACCTCGATGCCGCCGGGCTCCTCGCGGTCCGCCCGCACGGGCGGGTCGATCGGCGGGACGTAGGTCAGACCCTCCTCGGCGGCGACCATCGGGTCGTCGGTCTCGCCCGCGCGCAGGTCCTCGAGGGCGAGACCGTCGAGCGAAGAGAGGCCGGCATCGGCCACATCGCGGTCGGGCATGGTCGCGCCGCGGTCGATCTCGGTGCGCGTGGGGGTCCGCCGCTCCTCGATCTCGTCGGCCTCGAGCACCGCATCCTGGTCCACCGGCAACTCCTCTCCCTGGAGCGCCTGGATCTCCTCGAGCATGGCGACGTCTTCGGGGTCGGGCGTGGCTGGACGGGACGGCTGGCGCGGTCCGGACATGGCGGTACCTCCTCGCTGGGTCGAGGGTACGCCAGGACGGCATTGCAGCGTCATCAGCGATGCACGTCGCCGACCGACGCGCGGCCGACGGCGATCCCGACGATCAGGCCGCGCTCGTCCTCGCCGCTCTCCGGGTGACGGTCCGTTTCGACGCGCGAGCAGCCGGTCGAGCCGCCAGCGGTCCAGTGTCGAACAGGGCCTGAACGAGACGAGTGCGGGCCGCGATCTGGCCCTCGTCGAACTCGAAGCCGACCATCGCCCGGCCGTCGCGGTCGTTCCAGCTCGCGCGGGTCGTGCCGGTCAGCTCGATGGGTCCGCCGGGCGCGGCTTCGACCACCAGACGACCCGCCGCCGCGATGGTCCCATGCTCGGGGACCTCGACGCGAGCGCCCGTCAGCGACAGGTCGCGGACCCACGCCTCGATCCCGTCGAGACGGCCGGCCATGTCGGTCTGGAAGCGCACGCTGGCCCGCCGTTCGGGTGCATAGCGGGCCGCCCGGATGCGCTGGATGGCCAGCCACACGAGGACGACGTTGACGAGCATCCAGCCCACGGCGGCATGGACTGCCCACGGGACGGCGTACACCGTGGGTGTCGCCCCGAGCAAGGTCGCGCCGTACCACGCGGCCGCGAGCACCGACAGGGCGAGTACGGCGGTCAGCAGCCGCGGGACGTGGCCTTGGCGCCGGCTGTCGGCGGTCCGGCCCTTCGGCGTGACCGCGAAGCTCGCCCGCCGGCCCGACGCCAGGGTGAGCGTCGCCAACAGGTTGGGCGTCATCCGCACGAACTCGAACAGGATCG
>DAIUES010000200.1:0-4268 GCA_036844985.1 Candidatus Limnocylindrales bacterium | reverse complement strand
ACCGGCCCGCCGATCGACCTTGCCAGCCACCACACGACCCCGACTGCCGCGATCCCGGCCAGCGCGATGAGGCCGACGACGGCCAGTGGCGAGTCGCCACCGGTGACGGCCGCTGCCGGCGAGAGGAGGTAGTAGTACCACGCCCCGTGGTGGACGTCGCCGATCGACGTCGGCGGCCCGAGCAGCGGCACCATCCCGTCGCGGACCAGCAGCCGGAGCACGAGCATGTCGTGGCCCTGGTCCCCGTCCCACGTGCCGCGCGTGGCGAGGTCCGGCAAGCGCATGAGCGCCGCCAGCAGCAACAGGGCCGGGAGCGCGAACCGGTCGACAGTCGTCAGCCACGCGGCGCGCTGGGCGGCCGCGGGACGGCCGGCGTCGGTCGCCTCGATCACGGTGGGCCCGTCCGCGTCGACGCGCTGCCGGGCAGGTCGAACGCCTCGGGCGGCAGCGGCTCGAGCACTTCGCCCGCCGCCAGCGCTCGCGCCCGGGCCAGGTTGATCGCGTCGTAGCCGCGGTCCATGCCCGGCGTCTCGAGGTAGTAGGTGGCACGGGCGAGCAGCGGGTGGCGCAGGACGTGGGCGAGCCCGGCGGTCCCGATCTGCCCGCCGCCGATGTGCTCGTGGCGATCGAGCCGTGACCCGAGTTCCGAGCGCGAATCGTTCAGGTGAACCATGACGAGGCGATCGAGGCCGATCCGCGAGTCGAAGGCCTCGAGCGCGGCATCGATGGCATCCGGGTCGCCGATGTCGATCCCGGCGCCCCAGGCGTGCGCCGTGTCGAGGGAGAAGCCGACGGACATCCGGTCAACCCCGCGCGCATCGAGTGCATCGGCGATCGCGCTGAGCTCGTCGATGGACGTGCCGAGCCCGTCCCCGCTGCCGGCCGAGTTCTCCAGCACGAGCATCGCCGCGCGGGGCGGGCCGGTCGCTCCGGTCGTGTCGTCCGGATCCGCGTCGGGACGGTCGTCGACGCGCGCGAGCGCCTCGCGGATCCCGTCCGCCAACCGCGCGACGCCGGCAGCGACGCCCGCGCCTCGGTGCGACCCGATGTGGATGTTGACGTACCGCCCACCGAACGACGGGGCCTTGCGCAACTCGTCGGCGACGAGCTCGATGGAGGCGTCAAAGAAGGCCGGATCGGGGCCGGCGAGATTGATCAGATACGAACCGTGGACCGCGATCGGGGCCAGGTCGTAGGCCGCCGCGCGACACCGGAACGCACCGAGCTCCCGCGGGGGCGTCGCCCGACGACGCCAGGCCGTCGGGTTGTCGATGAAGATCTGGATCGTGTCCGCGCCGATGTCATGGGCGCGCTCGACCGCCTTGACCATGCCGGTCGCGAGCGGCAGGTGGGCACCGAGTCGTCGACCGTCGGGGAGCATCAGCGGCCATCGTACGATGCGCGCCGCCGCCCGCGGACCGTGTCGACTCAGCGGCGGCGGCCGTTCCCCCGCTCATGGCCACGGGTGTACTCGCCGCCGACGATCGGCTCGATCAGTCCCAGGTCCCCGTCGTCGCGGGCGTAGAGGATCGCCACCTTCTCCGTCTCGGCATTCACAAACACGAAGAATCGATGACCGAGCTCGTCCATCGCGGCGACGGCGTCCTCCTCGAACATCGGCTCGATGGCGAACCGCTTGGTCTTGACGATGCGCCGTTCATGGCCCGGCTCGGCCGTGCCGTCGGCGAGCGTCTGCAGGAGGCGCTTCTCCTCGACCGGACGGGCCCGAATGCGAGGCTTCTCCTTGTGATCGACCGCTTGGCGTTCGACCTTGTCGACCACCTCGTCGAGCGCCGCCTGGTAGCTCGCACCGACAGCCCGACTGCGCAATGGCCGACCGTCGATGACGAGCGTCACCTCCGCGGTATGGGCGTCGGCTGCGCTGCGATGCTGCTCGTTGGCGAACTCGACGATGGCGTCGGTGCGGTCATCGAGCAAACGCTCGAGCCGTCCGAGCTTCCGCTCCGCGTAGTCGCGGACCCGATCCGGGACCTCGACATTCTTGCCCTTGACGATGGTCCGCATGCATCACCTCCGGGCTGCGAGCGCCGCGGTCTCAAGTATAGCCGGGGGGCCTCGGGGCGGCCGTCGGGCGGTCCGGCTCATCGCTCGCGGGCGACCGTGATGGCGGACACCGCCAGCGCCCCGGCCTGCTCCAGCGCGACGGCACAGGCCGCCAGGGTCGCGCCCGTCGTGACGACGTCGTCGACGAGGAGGACCCAGCGATCGCGCAGGCTGACCGGTGGCGCCCCCGGTCGCGCGCCCGGCATCGGCAGCACGGCGAAGGCGCCCTCCACGTTGGTCGCACGCGTTTCTCGATCGAGGTCGAACTGCGCGATCGTGGCCCGCTCGCGGGTCAGCAGTGACCGATGGGGCAGCCCAAGCTCGCGTGCCGCGACGCGGGCGATGCGTTCCGCCTGGTCGTAGCCGCGGGTGCGAGACCGTGCCGCATGGACCGGCACGTGGACGACCAGATCCGCCCCGACCCCCACGCGCCGCCAGCGTCTGGCGATGGCCGCCCCGAGCGGTTCCGCCATTCGCTGCTCCCCGCCGTACTTGATGGCGTGCAGGGCGGCACGCACGGTGCCCCGGAACGCGGCACACCACTCGAGCTGGAGCAACGGTTCGGGCACGTCGCCCGGCAAGCCGATGGGAACGCCGCCGGGCGTGTCGAGCCGCGCGTCCAACGCCGACGCGCACGTCCGACAGAGCGGTGGCCCTTCGGCGCCGCACCCCACGCAGACGGCCGGCAGGGCCACATCGAGCGCCCTCGTCGCGGCGCTGCGCAGCAGGCCGATCATGGCTGGCCGCCGGCTCCATCGTCGGTCGCGCGTTGCGTCGGCCTGGGACGCCGGGTGGTTGCGACCACATCTCGCGCGTGCCGGACTCGGACGGTGCGGCGGACCGTCGCAGGTGTGCGGACCGTGTTCGGTGTGCGGACCGTGGCGGGCGTGCGGACTGTGGCAGGCGTGCCGGCTTCCCGGTCGGTGGCGAGGAACCAGATCCCGCCGAACCCGCGGCGTCCACGGGTGCCCTCCGTCGGTTGTTGCTTCCGCGCCTCCGGAGTCGAGATCCAGCGACGAACGACCGACGTCCGCGCCGGCCAGATCGACCCGAACAGCTCGGAGTGTGCCCGCACGACGTCTCGATTCGCGTGCGTGTCGGCCATCACGAGCAGCCTGGCGACCGAGACCGAGTCCCAGCCCTCTTCGGCCTGGAGGACCTTGGGCAGCACCCGAACCTTCCGCTCGAACGAGCTCGCCGTCGCCTGGACGTCGCCGATCATCGTCTTGACCTCGACGATGACCAGGATCCGTTCGGTCGGATGCCAGGCCACGATGTCCGCCGACCCTCGATCGCCGTAGTCGTTGAACGTGACCTCGACACGAGTCGTCCAGCCAGCCGAGCGCAGGATGCCGACGACATGCTCGACGAGAGCGGCGTGCCCGCGATCGATCAGCCGGTCGACGTTGCCGGATCGCCACCAGGCCTCGAGCGACACGCTGATATCGAGCGCCGCGCCGACCTTCCGGATCCGAGCGAGTGACACGGCCTCGAGGTGGCCACGCTCGATGAGCGAGATCACGCTCTGGCTCACGCCGGCCGACTCCGCCAGATCGCTCTGCCGCCATGTTCTGCGGACCCGCACCTCGCGGAAGATGCGGCCGACTCGTCGGTCATCCATGGGCGGATGATGCGCGGGGGCGCTCATCGGGGACTTACTCGGACGGCCGCGGGCTCAGGTTTCGGCCGTCGGAGCTGCCCGAGCCGCGCCTGTCGAGCGGCCCCGAGAATCGTCATCCAGTGGCCACAACACTGGTACGTCGGCGCGACGCGTTCGGGAGGCCCTGAAATGAGCCGAATCCCTGTCATCCACCACTGTCAGCACTGGATGGAACGGATTCGGGTCCCGATCGCCCGCTTCCGCTGCGTAGTACCAGCCATGGTGGTGGATGGGAAAAGCGGTGGGCCGTGGGCGACTGGGCGCCGCGCGCCGCGCCGCGGACCCACCCGCCGCGGCCGCGCGCCCTCCCCCGCGCGCCCGAACTCACTCGATCGTGACGCGATCCCCCACCGCCGTGGCCGTCGCCTCGATGGTGCCGATCGGCAGTTCGAGCACCCCGTGCGCGCCTCGGATGAGCGGCACCAGCCCGGTCCACGCTCGCAGTCCGGGATGGACGGACAGCACGATCCGACCGCCGTCGGCCTCGGCGCTCCCGAGGAATACCGCGTCGATCGGGAAGCGCATGAACATCATGTGGATGCCG
>DAIUES010000199.1:0-4289 GCA_036844985.1 Candidatus Limnocylindrales bacterium | reverse complement strand
GAGATGTGCGACCGGGTCGCGGTGATGTACGCCGGCGAGATCGTCGAGCAGAGCGACGTGACAACGCTCTTCCGTCGCCCGAAGCATCCCTACACGCAGGGCCTCATCGCCTCGATCCCGGTCGTCGGCCAGGTCCAGGATGCCCTCTCGACGATCCCCGGCAACGTGCCCAACCTCATCGACCTACCGCAGGGCTGCCGCTTCGCGCCACGCTGCCTGACGCGCATCGAGCGCGACGTCCGGCTGGCGACCGAGGTCCACCCCGAGCTGCTGCCGATCGCCCCCGGCCACGACGTGCGCTGCTGGGTGTACCACGACGCGGCGGGCAACCTCATGCCCGACGCCCCGGCCGACACCCCGGTCGGGATCGCCGCGGTGGCGGGGTCGCCGTCGATCGAGGGCGACGCGTGACCGAGGTGGGGACGCCGCTCGTCGAGGTGACGGACCTGGTCAAGCACTTCCCGGTCCGCGGCGGCATCCTGCAACGCGTCGTCGGCCAGGTGCAGGCCGTGGACGGCGTGTCCTTCGACGTCCGACGCGGCGAAACGCTCGGCCTGGTCGGCGAGTCCGGCTGCGGCAAGACGACGGTCGGGCGCCTCCTGCTGCGGCTGATCGACCCGACCGCGGGCACCATCCGGTTCGACGGGGTCGACATCGGGGCGCTGTCGGGCGCCGCGCTCAAGCCCTATCGCCGGCGGATGCAGATCATCTTCCAGGACCCGTACGCCAGCCTCGACCCGCGGACGCCCATCGGCGCCAGCATCGGCGAGGGCCTGCGCATCCACGCCATCGGGACGCCGGCGGAGCGACGCGCCAAGGTCTCGAGGATGATGGACATGGTCGGGCTGCAGACCTACCACGCGCGGCGCTATCCGCACGAGTTCAGCGGCGGCCAGCGCCAGCGGATCGGGATCGCCCGGGCGCTCGTCCTCGAGCCCGACCTGGTCGTGTGCGACGAACCGGTCTCGGCGCTCGACGTGTCGATCCAGGCGCAGGTCCTCAACCTGCTCAAGTCGCTCCAGCGGGAGCTCGGCCTGACGTACGTGTTCATCGCCCACAACATGGGCGTGGTCGAGCACATCAGCGACCGGGTCGCGGTGATGTACCTCGGTCGGATCGCCGAGCTGGGCGCTCGGCGCGAGCTGTTCGAGCGCCAAGAGCACCCGTATACGGCCGCGCTCATGTCGGCCATCCCGGTCCCCGATCCCGAGTTCCGCCGCAAGCGGATCATCCTGACCGGTGACGTGCCGAGTCCCGTCGACCCGCCGTCAGGCTGCCGCTTCCATCCCCGTTGTCCGCTGCGCGCTGAGCTCGGCAACCCGCCGATCTGCGCGGCCGAGGTGCCGCCGCTCATCGACATCGGTGGCGGCCATCAGTGCGCCTGTCACTTCCGGGGACCCGGTGCCGAGGCGGCGCTGGCGACCGTCCGCGAGGCGACCGCCGTCACGGCCGGCTGAGCGGGCCACGAGCGGGGCACCGGCCCATCCCCGACCCGCCGACCAGCGGGGTCGTCAGCCCTCAGGCGGCTTGATTGCGTCGGGGTCGGTCGTCAGGTCCGGATCGATATTGAACCGCTCCGCCCCGACGCTCGTCTCCTCGACGGCGACGGTCGTCGCCTTCGACAGGATGCCGCCGTCCTCGGGCCGGATCGACGCGAGGGCTGCATCGGGGGTCCCGCGTCGCACGGGGCGCTCGTCGATGTGGGCGATCCCGACGTCGGACGCGAGGGCCTGCTCGGCGAAGTGGCAGGCCGCCTGGTGGTCGTGCTGGACGGTGCGCAGGGGCGGATCGATCGTCCGGCACTCCTCGGGCTTGCCGAGCTGCTCGTACAGCCAGCAGCGGGTGTGGAAGCGACAGCCCGACGGCGGATTGACCGGGCTCGGGACGTCGCCCTCCAGGACGACCCGCTTGCGCCGGCGCTCCGATGCCGGGTCGGGGACGGGGACGGCCGACAGGAGCGCGCGGGTGTACGGGTGGCCCGGCGCTGCATACATGATGTCCGGCGGCCCGATCTCGACGATCTTGCCCAGGTACATCACCGCAACCCGGTCGCTGATGTGCTTCACGACCGACAGGTCGTGGGCGATGAACAGGTAGGTCAGGCCGAGCTGTTCGCGCAGGTCGGTCAACAGGTTCAGCACCTGGGCCTGGATCGACACGTCGAGCGCGGAGATGGGCTCGTCGCACACGATGAACTCGGGCTCCACCGCGAGCGCCCGGGCGACACCGATGCGCTGGCGCTGGCCCCCGCTGAACTCGTGCGGATAGCGGCTGATGTACGCGGGGTCGAGCCCGACGATGCGCAGGAGGTCGGCCACCCGCTCCTTGCGCGCGTTGCCCTTGGCCAGGTGGTGGGTGTCGATCGGCTCCGCGATGATCGAGCCGACGGTCATCCGCGGGTCGAGCGAGCCGTACGGGTCCTGGAAGATGATCTGCATCCGACGTCGCATCCGACGCAGCTTGTCGCTGTTGAGCGACCCGAGGTCGATGCCGTCGAACCGGACGGTGCCGGCCGTCGGCTCGCGCAGGCGGATGAGGGCGCGTCCCGTCGTGCTCTTGCCGCAGCCCGACTCGCCGACCAGCCCCAGGGTCTCGCCCTGGCGGATGGTGAAGCTGACGTCGTCGACCGCTTTGACCGTACCGATCTCGCTCTGGAAGATGCCGGATCGGATCGGGAAGTAGACCTTGAGGCTGTCGACCTCGATCAGGTCCTTGAGCGGCGCGCCCGCCGGTTCGGCCGTGTCGGGCAGGGTCGCCGTCACGGGATCCACCCATCCGGCTCGGTGGCCCAGCAGCGGGCGAGGTGCATCGCGTTCTCGCGAGGGGTCAAGGCGGGCTCCCGTTCAAGGCAGATGTCCCGGGTGAACCGGCAGCGCGGGTTGAACCGGCAAGCGTCCGGTGGCTGGATGAGCAGCGGCGGCAGGCCCTCGATCGTGCGCAGCCGGTCGCCGCGGACGTCGTCAAGCCGAGGCAGCGAATCGAGCAGCCCCCACGAGTACGGCATCCGCGGATTCTCGAACAGCTCGTCGACGGTCCCGGTCTCGACGATCCGTCCGGCATACATGACGTTCACCCGGTCGCACATCCCGGCGGCGATGCCGAGGTCGTGGGTGATCAGCAGGACCGCGGTGCCGAACTCGTCCGACAACTTCTGGATGAGCTCGAGGATCTGGGCCTGGATCGTCACGTCGAGCGCGGTCGTCGGCTCGTCGGCAAGGATCAGCTTCGGGTCGCACGACAGGGCGATGGCGATCATCACCCGTTGGCGCATGCCGCCCGAGAACTGGTGCGGGTAGTCCTTAAGGCGATCCTTGGCCCGCGGGATGCCGACCTTGCTGAGCAACTCGACCACGCGGTCACGAGCCGCCTTGGCCGACAGGCCCATGTGCTGGCGGATCGATTCGGCGATCTGGTAGCCGATGGTCAGCGTCGGGTTGAGGCTGGTCAGCGGGTCCTGGAAGATGAACCCGATCTCCTTGCCCCGCAGGTGGCGCATCTCCTCCTCGCCGAGCTTGAGGACGTCGATGCCGTCGAACGAGATCTCGCCCGACACGATCCGACCGGGCGGGTTGGGCACGAGACGCGCGATCGACAGCGCCGTCACGCTCTTGCCGCAGCCCGATTCGCCGACCAGTCCGAGCGTCTCGCCGTAGCCCACCTCGAAGCTGACGTCGTCGACCGCCTGGACGACGCCGTCCGGGGTGAAGAAGTGGGTCGACAGGCCGCGAACGGTCAGCAGCTTGTCGGCCTTGCGGCCCTTGTCGGCGTTGGCGTCGGCGGTCTGGGCGCGCCTGGCGTCGTCTGGCGAGACTTCGATGATGGTCGGGCTGTCCGACTCGGTCATGATCCCCTCAGGGCCGGTCACCTACTGCTTCCCCTTGAGCTTGGGGTCGAGGGCATCACGGAGGCCGTCGCCGAGGAACGTGAAGCTGATGAGCGCGAGCGCGATCGCGATGGCCGGGAAGACCACGAGGTGCGGCTCCGACCTCACGTACTTCTGACCCTCGGCGATGAGGCTGCCCCACGATGCGCGTGGCGGCTGGACGCCGATCCCGATGTAGGCCAGCGTCGCCTCCGACAGGATCGCGCCGGGGATGCCGAGGGTGACCGCCACGATGATCGGGCCGATGCCGTTGGGCAGCAGATGGCGAGTCACGATCTTGCGGTCGGACACGCCGATCGCCCGTGCGGCCTCGACGAATTCGGTCTCCTTGAGGGCCAGCAGCTGGCCGCGCACTAGCCGGGCCACCGTGACCCACGACGTGAGGCCGATCGCAAAGAACACCAGG
>DAIUES010000198.1:0-4341 GCA_036844985.1 Candidatus Limnocylindrales bacterium | reverse complement strand
GCCGTGCCAGCCGCTCCAAACATCGTTACTTGCGTGGGGGGCAAGCCATTGCGCAGGGAGCAACGCCGAGGGGAGAGAACCGCGGCGGCGCAAGGTCGAGGGGTGAGGACCGCGGCGGCGCTGGCGCAGGGGCAGCCCGGCGCACGGGCGCAGGGGCAGAGCCAGACCGCAGCGCTGAGCCAGACCCGGGCACGGCGGTTCGCGACCTACCCTCGCCCGCCGTCAACCGCCAGCCGCTCGATCAGATCCGCGGCGCGGACCGTCCCGTTCGAGGCCTTGATCCGTGCCGACATCGCCCGCAGGCGCGCAGCCAGCGCGGCATCGGCGAGCAGCTCGTCGATCGCGTCGGTCAGTTCCTCGTCGCGGAAGCCGTACGTCGACAGGCGCCGGCCGAAACCGGTCTCGTCGACCCGCTGGGCGTTGTCGACCTGGTCCCAGAACAGGGGCAGGACGATCATCGGCACCCCGTGGTGGAACGACTCGGTGACGGTGTTGTTGCCGCCGTGGGTGATGACCAGATCGACCTGCGGCAGGATCGCCGGCTGGGGCAGGAATCCCTCGCCGACCTGGTTGTCGTGGAGGGTGATCTCGTCGGCGAGCGGGCCCTTCGACACGATGATCCGGTGCTCGGTCGTGGCGAGCAGATCGACCAGCCGCTGCATCAGCCCGACGTCCGCCGAGCCGAGCGACCCCAGGGAGAGATAGATCAACGCCCCGTCCCGCTCGGCCAACTCGGGCGGCAGATTCCACGCCGACTCGGGCGTCCGGACCGTCGAGTCGAGCCGGTGCCACGTCGGCCCGAGCGGCACCGACCGCTCGTAGTCGGCCTCGGTCGGGTAGGAATACAGATTGAGGTACGGGGACTCGGCGATGAACTCCGGCCCGAGCTCGCCGTACGACAGCCCCGGTTCGCCGTGCTCGCGGCAGAACGCATCGAAGTCGGCCCACATGTCACCGTGGGTGCGCCGGACCTCGGCGAGGAACTCGGCCCAACCGGAGCGATCGGCCACCGGGTAGCCGCTCGAGAACGGCGCGATGCGCGTGTCCTTCATCTCGGCCGGGTTGCACGACACGATCCGGACCCACGGCCGGCCACTGGCGCTGATCGCCGGGAACGCGACGACGTTGTCCTCGACGATCACGTGGGGCACGACCTCGTCGAAGATCTCCCGCAGCCGCGGATCGACGTACTTCGCACCGTCGATCAGCGCCTGCCACGTCGGGGCGATGAACTCGCCCAGCTGCTCGATCGTCGGCTTCCGGAAGACCGGTGCGGTGTCGCGGATGAAGTCGATCCAGAACTGGCCGGGGACCTCAGGCTCCGCCGGCGCCGGGCCTAGCCGCATCAGCCGCTCCTCGAACCCGCGCGGCTCCATCGTCCCCGCGAACGATTCCTCGAGGACGAACACCACGCGGTGGCCACGGTCGCGCAGCACGTTCCCGATCCCGACGCAGTTGTTCGTCGGCCCGTAGGCGCTCTCGGGGAAGAAGACGATCGTGCGCGCGTCCGTCACGGAACCCTCCGGGCTGCGGCGATGCGGTCAGACGGTGATGATGCCGACCCGCGTGCCCGCTCGCTCAGGCGCGCTGCAGGATGGAACGCGCGGCTGGGTCGATCTGGGGGCGATAGCCGGCGGCGAGCGCCGCAACCGTCGAGGGCGGGGTGATGACATCGACCGAGCCGCTGCGCGGTCGCGACCGGGGCGCGCCGTAATCCTGAGTCGTCCACGGCACGAGACCATCGCCCAGGACGAGGGCTGGTCCGTCGTCGATGACGACGAATGCGCCGTCCGGCAACGACGCCCAAGCCGCCCGGTGCCGGCGCCGCGTATGGCTGCCCCGGACGATCCGTTCGCCGTGCAACTGGCGATCCATCGCGGACGCCGACGGGACGCTCCCCTCCCCTCGACCCGCGGCCCACGCCGCACGGTACGCCCCGTAGTCCGCTCGGCGGCACAACGCGCACGGCCGATGCCCGGCCGCCAACGCGACGGCCTCGTCGTGGAAGAACAGGACCGTGTAGCGACCGGCTGACCATTGGCGCATCCGGTAGTCACGGAACTCGAGGGCACAGATGATCCACAGCGATCCGTTATGGAACCGGACGATGTCAGTGCGGCGATGGAGGTTGCCGCGGTTGCCGGTCCAGGCGCCACGCAACGGGACCGCGACGATGTCGCCGAGTGGCGTGACCCGGTTGCGCATCGGCGAGCGCATCGGCGCCCGCCCGGGCCATTCGCTCACGCGTCCCAGACGACCGGCAGCGACCGAGGCTTGCGAAAGACGACTCCCGTCGGCGGCGTCACGCCGTCCGCAAGACCGATGCCCGGCCACAGATCGATGACCGCATCGAGCGCCGCCCGCGTCTCCACCCGGGCCAGGTGCGGCCCGACACACGCATGCGGCCCCTGCGCGAATGCCACGTGCGAGCGCGCCTCGGTCCGCCGCAGATCGAACCGATCCGGATCGGCGAACGACGCGGGATCGCGATTCGCCCCGGTCAGCGACACGATGACCAGATCGCCCCGCCGGATCTCGGCGCCCGCGAGGGAGACGTCGTTCGTGGCGTAGCGATCGACCCGCCCGGCGGCCGGCTCGAGGCGCAGCGATTCCTCGATCGCGCCGGCACGCAACGACGGATCCGCGACCACCGCATCCCATGCGGCCGGGTCGCGCAACAGGTGCCACAACAGCGTGGTCGTCATCCCCTCGCTCGTCTCGATGCCGCCGAACATCATCACCGCGGCGTTCGAGGCGACCCCCGACGTTGTCTGGGTGGCCATGGCATCTGCCAGCACGCCACGGCCGCGATCGATGGTCGCGATCACGTGTCGCTCGAGCGCCGCCGCGGCACCCCGGCCCGCCGGACCGACCTCGCCGCCGACCGACACTCGATCGACCGCGGCCACAATCTCGTCGTACCAGCCCAGCACCGCCGTGGGCGGGACGTCGAGCAGATCCAGGGCCGCCGCCACGACCCGGACCGCGAGTGGCCCGGCCAGATCGCGCCGGATCTCGGCTCGCCCGGCCGGCGCGAGGTCGGCCACCAACTCCCGGGCGATGCCCTCCACCCGGTCGCTGAAACGGGCCCGTGCCTCGGGCCGCAGGAACGCCGCGGCGAACGGGTCGCGGTGGCGTCGATGCTCCTCGCCGTCGAGCGACAGCATGCTCGGCCCGACGACCTGGGCCGTCGAGAAGCGCGGGTCGTCGACCGTGTACGTCACGGCATCGCGCATGACCTCGACGCACAGGTCGCGCCTGGTCACGAGCCAGCCGTCGAGCACCGGCACCCACGACACCGGCTCATGGGCACGCAGCTCGGCCAGCATCGGGTACGGGTCGATATCGAGCGCTTCGAGCGTGACCGACGCGCCAAGCGGGAACGCGACGTCAACGGCCTTCATCGGCCGAATCTAGCGCCCCAGCGCCAGCGCGACCGCCAGGATGGCGACCGCGCCGACGGCCACGCCCAGGTCCAGCCACGACCAGGACACGATCCGGTAGAACGTCCGCGGCCCGGACCCGAAGCCCCGAGCGTCCATCGACAGCGCCAGTCGATCCCCATGGCGGATCGCCAGCACGAGCAGGCCGACCAGCAGCCGTGGATGCCAGCCGCCGCGCAGCCCCCGGATGCGGCGCGCCTGGCGGAGCGTCGAGAGGTCCTCCGCGAACCGCGGGATCGATTGATAGGCCGCCAGTGCCCCGTACGCGAACCGCTCGGGGACGCGTGCCTGCTGGACGAGCGCGTCGGCCAGACGGGTCGAATCGGTCGTGAGCGTGAAGACCGCACCGACGCAGGCGATGGCCGCGACCCGCAGGATCAGCGCCACGCCGTTAGCAACCGCTTCGGTCGTGATCCGAACGGGGCCGACGGTCAGGAACGTCGTCGCCGCCGGGTCGCCGTTCGACGCGGAGAACAGCATGTTCGACACGCCGACGCCGAGCGCCGCGATCCACAGCGGCGCCAGCACGCGGGCAAGGTCGCCCGGCGGGATCCGCCCCAGCTGCAGCCCGGCCCCGAGGGCGACGAGGGCGAGGACGAGCGGCGTGATCGGCTCGAGCGTGAACGCCATCCCGATCAGCCACACCAGCGCGACCGTCAGCTTGACCACCGGGCTCGTCTGCCCGATCGGGCTGTCGAGCTGGGCATCAGCCAGCTCGAGTCGGGCGCTGATCACGCGACTTCCTCGTCGCCGACGATCCAGCCGGCGTCCATCTCGATCACCCGATGGGTCATGTCCCGGACGAACCGCCGGTCGTGGGTCGCGGCGATGAGGCAGGCGCCGGCATCGAGATGCTCCTCGAGGATCGAGCGCAGGCCGGCGTAACCGTGTCGGTCCG
>DAIUES010000197.1:0-4345 GCA_036844985.1 Candidatus Limnocylindrales bacterium | reverse complement strand
CGCCGTCGTCCTCGCCGCCGGGCGCGACCGGGGCCGGTGTCGCGTCGAGCGCGACGCGCAACCGCTCGACGCGGGCGAGCATCGCCGGATCGTCGAGTGGACTCGTGGTCATGATCAGGGCGTCCTCCTGGTTGTCGCTGTAGTAGCGCGGCCGGAGGCCGACCGGACGGAAGCCGTACTTCTCGTACAGCTTGCGCGCCGACAGGTTCGACAGGCGGACCTCGAGCGTCGCCTCGTGCGCCCCGCGGTCGACGGCCAGATCGAGGAACGCGAGCAGGAGTCGCTCGCCGATCCGCTGGCGGCGCCAGGCCGGATGGACCGCAAAGGTCGTGATGTGGGCCTCGTCGACCATCAGCCACATCCCGCCATAGGCCGCGATGCGGTCGTCGGCCCGGACCACGAGGTAGTGGGCGAGCCGATTGGACTCCAGCTCGCTGCGGTAGGCGTGGGGCGGCCACGGCGCACTGAAGCTGGCCAGCTCGATGGCGTGGACGGCGGGGAGGTCGTCGAGCCGCATCGGCTCCACGACGACCCTCAGCGGTGGTCGCGCGACCACTGGACGGTCCCCTGCGATGGCCGCGCGCCGCGCGGCAGCGTGACGTAGTCCGGCACGAGCGTGGCCAACTCGCCGGATGTGCCGGCGGCGAGGCGCAGCGCACCGGCGCGCAGCACGGCGGCACCGAGCCCGCGACGGGCTCGCTCACCCCGCTCGAGGGCGTCGGCGGGAGCACGCTCGTCGAGATCGACCGCGACCAGCGTCTCGCCCGGGGCGACCTCGGGCTCACTACCGGCGGCGAGGGCGACCGGAGCCGCTCCGCTCCTGACGACGAGGCGATCCCGGGGACCGGCCGGCAGAAGCAGGACGATCCGATCGGTCGGGTCGTTCGTCGCGGCGTCGATGAGCGCCTCGGCCGTCGACACGCCGACGAGCGGGATCGCCAGCCCGTGGGCGAGGCCCTTCGCGGTGGCCATCCCGACCCGCAGACCGGTGAAGGCGCCGGGGCCGGTGCCGACGACGATGCCGACCAGCGCCGAGCGAGGCAGGTCCTGTTCAGCGAGGACGCGCTCGATGCCCGCCAGCAGCGTCTCGCCCTGGCGGTGCCCGGCGGTCCACGTTGCGACCGCACTCGGCGAACCGTCGACATCACCCGTGGTGACGACCACCTCGGACGTGGCGGTATCGATGGCGAGCAGCCCCGAACGCTGATCGGCGGCGGTCACGTCGCGGCCTCGAGGTAGCGTCGGTAGCCGGTGCCACCCGCGATGAGCGTGATCCGGCGCGACTCGTCGCCGGTGCCATCGATGCGGACGTCGAGCCGGTCGTCGGGCAGCGCGTCACCGAGCCGTTCGGGCCACTCGACGAGCGTCACGCCGTCGCGCTGGCGGTCGTCGATCAGGCCGCCCTCGAGCGCGTCCTCGGCGCTGGCCAGCCGATACGGATCGATGTGGAACAGGCGCAGCCGACCCTCGTACTCGGCCATCAGGATGAAGCTCGGCGAGGTGATCGTGTCGGTCACGCCCAGCCCCGCCCCGAACGCCTTGGCGAGGTGGGTCTTGCCCGCCCCGAGCTCGCCCCACAGGCACACGAGGTCACCCGGCTCGGCGACCCGGGCGAGGGCGCGCCCGAGAGCGGTCGTGGCGTCCGGATCGGGGCACACGACCAGGCGCTGGTCCACGGTCGGCACGGTCATCACCGGAGCGTACCGTGATGCGCCGTCCCCGTCAGGCGAACCGCTCGAGGTCCCCGAGCGGGACGGCGATGACAGACCCGTCATCGAAGCGCACCGCGGCCGCCTCGAGGTGCACGCCCCCGGCGAACCGGCGCGGCCCGACGAGCCCGGCCCAGGTCCCCTCGCGACCGGCCATCGGCCCGGCCCGCAGCCGGACACGATCCGCGACCGGATCCGGCAGCTCGAGCTCGGGCACATCGAACACGAGCCGTGGCGGATCGCTGACGATGGCGACCTGGTGGCCCTCGAGCGCCTCGAGGACGGCCATGACCGGTGACGGCAGCGGCCGCCGGACGGCACCTTCCAGGACCAGCACCGCGAACGGCGGCAGGCGATGGAGGGCGGCCCGCTGGCGCCGCTCCGAGGCGACGAAATCGCGTCGCTCCTTGCTCGCCAGTCCGGCCACGATGATGCCCCGGACGCCCATCGCCCTCGCCCGGGTGAGGGTCTCGGCGTCGATCCGCGAGCCGACCACGAGGATGTTCCCGGCGAGACCGACATCGAGCGCGCTCGAGCGCAGCTCGCCATCGACCCACGCGGCGATGTGGAGACGGCCGCGCGTCGGGCTGCCCAGGGCGACGATCCCCGCCAGCGCCCGCCCGGTCGCGCGGACCGTGATCGACATGCCCGGCCGGACCTCGCGCACGATGCCGGCGATCGGGCTGTCGAGCGCTTCGGCCACGTCGCCGCCCGCGACCCGCCAGTGGCCGCGCCAATCGAACAGCAGCTCCCCGTCCGGGATCCGACCACCCGGGACCGGCTCGGCCGCGGCCGGCACGACCCGGTCGACCAGCTGCGGATCGCGGACGTGCTCGACGATCGGCGCGCCGGTCACCACCGACTCCCCGACCGCGACGAGCGGCCGATCGCCGGGCGCGATCGGGAAGGTCACCTCGACCGGGCTGTCGAGCAGCGGCCGACGACGGACGAGTCCGAGACCGGGCGCCGGGGCTGGTGTCGCTGTCCCGGCGTCGGTCATCCGTCCGACCCGGCCCACAGCGCCGATTGCCACGCCGCCAGCAGGTCGCGGCGCCGGTCCGCCCGTTCCGGGAGCCGCAACGGGACGTCGCGCAGATCGACGACGAGGCCACCGAGTCCACCGGTAACGTCGACCGCGAAGTGCCGGCCCCGGCCGCCGAGCTTCACCCGGTCGCGGAAGCGGAACTCGGCGATCGCCGTGGCCCCGGGCGCGAGGTCGACCAGCTCGAGGCCGCCCGGCAGCAACGGATGTTCGGTCGTGCCCTCGGGGCCGTGGACGAACACGCTGCCCGCCGACCGCCCGGCGCGCATGCCGGCCGGGGTGACGATGCTGCCGAGCTGGGCGAGCAGGTCGTCGGCCAGGTCGGTCAGCAGCGCCAGCCGCTCGTCGGGATCGGGGATGGCGCCGAGCGCCCCGAGCAGCCGCGCATGGTCGAGCGCGTACTGGGTCGCCCCCGGCCGACGGATCACGTCGACGTGGGCGAGCGCCACGGTCGCCGCCGGCACCGCCGACCAGACGCCGCCGCCAGCCACCACCAGATCGGGCGCCGGCGCACCCTCGAACGCGGGCGTGGCTGCGGCCAGGCGGACGAGCGCGGCCCGCGCGGCGGCCATGCGGAGCGCTGCCCCGTCGCCGGCCGCATCGGCCCATGGCGCGATGCGCAGCTCACGCAGCCGGTCGCGCAGGCGGTGGCGGTCCGACGGGACGGTCGACCACTGCAGGACCCCGTCGACGATCGCGTCGTCCGGATCGTCGGGCGCGACGGCAGCCGCGGGCACGACCGCGAGGCGCACCGCACCCTCCGTGCCGCCCGACGGCGGATCGGCGAGGACCCGGGCGGTCGCGTCGTGGCCGAGGACGATGACCTCGATCCGTCGATCGAGCACCTCGGCCAAGGCATGGGCGGCGGCGCCGAGCGCTCGACGCGGGTCGTCGACGGGCAGGGCCAGCTCGAGGAGCAGGTCGCCGAGCACGTCTGGGTCGGTCGCATGCGCGCCCGTGGCGACGACGGGCGGTGCCGCCAGCACGACCTCGCCCGTGCGCGAGCTCACGTCGCCGAACGCCTCGAGCCCCTCGGCCATGGCTCCCGCCAGCACGACCGGCACATCCGGTCGCCGCAGGGCGGCCGCGGCCACGAGCGCCGCCAGCTCGCGGATCGCGGCGCGCTCGTCCGAGCGTGGCGGGTCGGCGGCACCGACGAGGAACGCGTCCACGTCGCGGTCCAGGAGCAGGCGCGTCATCGCCAGCGGATCGGTCGTCTCGGCGCTCGCCGCGGTCACCCGCCAGCCACTCCGGGCGGCGGTGTCGACCAGCCCGGCGAGCGTCCGCTCGGAACCGCTGATGACGGCCAGCCGCCGAGGTCGGCGACTGCGGACCTCGAGGCGGGCCAGCTGATCGGGCACGATGCCATCGATCCCAAGGGCGCTGGCCAGCTCGGGGTCGGCCGCCCGGGTCCGCTCGAGCAGCAGGTCGATGGCGGCGTCGACATCGGTATCGGTTGGCATCGCGAATTGCCCGATGAGCCGCCACGAGCCGCCCGACTGGCCGATGAGCGCCACCGACGTCGTGGCGGCCCCGATCTCGATGGTCAGGAAGGCGTGCGGCTCGGCGGTCACCGCCTGATGCTACCCGGGAT
>DAIUES010000196.1:0-4378 GCA_036844985.1 Candidatus Limnocylindrales bacterium | reverse complement strand
TCGCTGTTCCAGAAGTGATGAGCGAGCAGGTCGAGCCGTCGGTCGACGCCGTCGGGGTCCATCGCCTCCAGGTACGAGCCGACGCGCGTGTGGAGGTCGCGGCGCACGGCGAAGGGCAGGGACTCGTAGGCGACCTCCTGGGTCGCGACGTGCTTGAACAGGTACGCCTGATCCTGTTCGCGATCGAGGCTCACGAGATCGACCGACCGAAGGACGTCGAGTTGGTCCAGCACGGCCGGCAGGTCGCCCAGCTCCGGGTAGACCCCCGGCAGGATCGGTGCCTCGAAGACGCGACCTACGACGCTCGCCACCTTGAGGGTCCGTCTTGGCTCCTCGGCCATGGCATCGATCCGCGACAGCACGAGGCTGTGGAGGCTGTCGGGCAGCTGCAGCTCGCGCACCGCCGCCTCATCCGCCGGGTCGACGCCGGCGCTGGCGATGTAAGTGATGAGCTCCTCGATGTAGAACGGGTTGCCCTGTGACCGGCCGCGGACGAGCGAGACCAGGACCTCACCAGGATCGACCGGCGCCTCGCCGCCGAGCACCTGCTCGAGTTTCGTGCGGATGAGCGTCCCAGCGTCGTCACCGTCGAGTTCGGCCAGGGTGAACTCGGAGAAGTCGGGGATGCGTTCCACAGCCAGGCCGCCGCCGGGCGCGCTCGCCGGCCGATAGGCCAGCACGAACAGGACCGGCAGGGCCGCGGTCGACCGACCCAGGACTTCGAGCAGGTCGCGCGACAGCGCATCGATCCAGTGGCAGTCCTCGAGCACGAGGATGATGGGTTCGCGCTCGACGCGCGCCCGCAGCACTCGGGCGAGCAGGTCCTCGAGCGAGGCCTTCCGCAACTTCGCGTCGAACGTGGCGGTCAGTTCGTTGTCAGGCAGGTCGAGACCGAGCACCGCTGACAGGAGCGGGGCACGAGCGACGAGCGACGGATCGATCGCCTCGAGGGTCGCGATGACCCGGCGACGCTGGCGCGTGACGGACTCGCCGTCCGCGACGCCGAACAGCCGCTGCCAGATCTCGCGCCACACGAAATAGCTCGAGTTCGTGCCGAACGACTGGCATTCCCCGAACGCGACGAAGAGCCCGCGCCGGCGCGCTGACCGCACGAACTCGGCGATGAGCCGGGATTTGCCCATGCCAGCCTCGGCGGAGATCCCGATGATCCGGCCGTCGCCGGCGAGGGTGGCATCCAGGGCGGCATCGAGGCGACCGAGTTCGGCGCGACGGCCGATGAGTTCGAGCTGGTAGCGAGTCTTGCGCCGCGACGCACGCTCGAGCGAGCCGATCAACCCGTGAGCGACGATCGCGCCCTTCTTGCCCTTGACCGCGAGGTCGGGCAGCCGCTCCCACATGTAGGCGTCGCCGGCCTCCTGCCGGATCCGGTCATCGACATAGATCTGTCCGGGCGGGGCCTTGGCCATCAGCCGTGCGGCAAGGTTGACGGCATCGCCCAGACAGACGAACGTGCGCCGCATCGCGTGCCCGTACGTTCCGCTCCGCAGGCGGCCGCGGGTCAGACCGATCTGGATGTCACGGGCATCGGTCGTGCGCTCGAGGTCGCGCAGATCGAGCGCTGCGGCCGCGGCCCGCGCGGCGTCGTCCTCGTGGGCGACCGGTGAGCCGAACACGCCGTACAGATAGGCGCCTTTGTCGCCGAGGGTCAGCTGAAGGACGTTGCCGCCGTAGCCGGCCATGATCCGCTGGGCCTGGCTGACGAAGGCATCGAGCTTTCCGATCGCGTCAGGGTCGTCGTCGTAATCGATGCCGCCGAATCGCAGAAAGACGGGGTAGGCCGGGCGCAGCTCGGCGAGGAACTCGCCGCGGCCGGTCCGCAGCCGCTCGTAGACGGCGGGCAGCAACCATGGCCGCACGAGCGCCTCGTCGAGGGCCGGCGGCTCCTCGACATCGGTCGTCGGGACGTCGACCCGCAGCCCCGCCACGACCCCGAGCTGGCGGCCCGACTCGGGGTCCTCGCGACGCTCGGAGATCGCGACCCGCTCGCCGAGCGCGGCGAGCGCCGAGGCATCGAGCACGACCTCACCCTTGTCGGCGTGGTGCTCGGCCTCGGCGAGGTCGTCGATGAGGGAACCCGCCAGGACATCGATCAGCTGGATGTCCGGATCGCCGACGACGAACCGCCGCGCCGGCCCGACCGCGACGGCCACCTTGAGTTCGAGCTGGACGAGGGACCCGCCCGGGGTCGTGATGAAACCCACCCGCGCCATCGCCGCCTGCATCGCCAGGGCCGTCGCCGTCGCGCGGACCCCATCGTCGCCGTCGAGCCAGCAGGTGATGGCATCGCCCGAGAAGTAGATGACGTCGCCTCTCCGCCGGTCGAGCTCCTCGATGATGGCGTGGAACGCCCGACCCAGATGGGCGGTCAGTTCTTCCGCGCCACGCTGCGGGCCGAGCTCCGTCGCCAGCGCTTCGGTGAGCGGTGTGAAGCCTGAGATATCGGCGAACAAAGCCGCGCCGATGACCCGATCGGCCATGTCGGTCCGGGCCGCCAGGGCGCGCCGTCGATCGCGGGCGATGTACGCCTCCGGGTCGTCGCGCGTGAGCTGGCTCGTGACGGTGCTCATGTCGGTGGGTGCCATTGTCGTCCGGCGCGCGATCAGCGTCCGTGGCGTCCGGTAGCGCGCCGAGCCGGCCCGGCCGCACCGCGCCGGGCCCATACAATCGGGGCATGCATCGTCCCGAGAGCGCGTCCCGCGGTGGTCGCGTGTTCCGCCGTTCAGCACTGGCTGATCCGCCGATCGCGATCGCGGCTTCGGGGTCCACGATCCAGACAGCCGACGGACGGCAGTTTCTCGATGCGGCTGGCGGCGCCATCGTCGTCAACGTCGGTCACGGCCGCTCCGAGATCGGGGCGGTGATGGCCCACCAGGCCGGTCGCCTGGCCTATGCCCACGGCAGCGTGTTCACGACCGAGCAGGTGGAGGCCTATGCGGCCGAGATCGGGCCGCTGCTGCCGGTCGACGACCCGGCGATCTATCCCGTGTCCGGTGGATCCGAGGCGATCGAGACCGCGCTCAAGCTCGCTCGCGCCTATCACGTCGCCCGTGGCGAACCGGACCGTCAGATCGTCATCGGTCGCTGGGGGAGCTATCACGGCAACACCCTCGGCGCGCTCGACCTGTCGGGCCGTCGCCCGCTGCGCCGGCCCTACGAAGCCTGGCTCGGCCGGTTCCGGCATGTGTCGGCGGCGTACCCGTATCGCGCCGGCGACCCCGGCGCCGATGCCCTGGGCGACCCGGAGGAGCTGGCCGCGGAGCTCGAGCGTGCGATCGAATCGGCCGGTCCGCGCACGGTGGCTGCGTTCGTGGCCGAGCCGATCGTCGGCGCGACGCTCGCGGCCGCTGTCCCGCCCGACGGCTACTGGCCGGCCATCGCCGAGGTGTGCCGGCGGCACGGCGTCTTGCTCATCGCCGACGAGGTCATGACCGGGTTCGGCCGGACCGGTCGATGGTTCGCGGTCGATCACTGGGCGGTCCGACCGGACATGCTCGTGGCGGCCAAGGGCGCGTCATCCGGCTACTGGCCGTTCGGGTTCGTCGCGGCCAGTGGGCGCGTCCACGACGCGGTCACGGCTCCGGGAGCCGGATTCGTGCACGGCTTCACGTACTCCCACGCACCGATCGGGGCGGCAGTGGCACGCGAGGTGCTGCGCATCCTGCGCGCCGAGGACCTCGTGGCGGCCAGTGCGTCCAAGGGCGACCGACTCCAGGTCCTGCTGCACGGCGCGCTCGACGAGCACCCCGCGGTCGGCGACATCCGCGGACGGGGGCTGATGGTCGGGGTCGAGCTGGTCGCCGATCGATCGACACGTCAGCCCTACCCGCGCGCCGCGCGCGTCACCGAGCGCGTCGTGTCCGCCGCGCGGGACCGGGGCGTGCTGGTCTACTCGGGTACGGGCAACGCCGACGGGACCGACGGCGACACCATCCTGCTCGGGCCGCCGTTCGTGGTGACCGAGGCCGAGCTGGTACGAATCAGCGAGGTCCTGGCCGAGGCCATCGAGGTCGGGACGACGGGCCGCATCGAGGACTGACCGGGGTCCGCGGCCCCGGGCCGTGCCTGCGGCTCGCCACCGGCCCTCGGCTCGCGACCGGTCCTCGGCTCGCCACCGGTCCGCGGCTCGCGACCGGTCCTCGGCTCGCCACCGGCCCGCCTGCCCGCACCCGGCTCGCCGCGCCTACCGGCCCTCGCCCACGGCCGCCGCGCCCAGTCACGGGCCCGCCAAGACCGGGCCCCGGCCCGCCGTCCGATCCAGTTGCATGGAACGGGCCAACGAGCGAACGGATCTCGCTGGATGCCCTCCTATCCTCCAGGTGTGCCCTCGGCTGCAACGACCGACGGCTACGGGGCCGAT
>DAIUES010000195.1:0-4384 GCA_036844985.1 Candidatus Limnocylindrales bacterium | reverse complement strand
AGAACACGATCGTCCGGCCCGCATCGCGGAGTTCGAGGAAGGCGTCGCGCAACAGCCCGAGGTTGACCGGATCGAGCCCGGTGAACGGCTCGTCCATCAGCAGCACCTCCGGGTCGTGCAGCACGGCGGCGATGAACTGGACCTTCTGCTGGTTGCCCTTGCTGAGCTCCTCGGCGCGCCGGTCGGCGTAGTCCGGGATGCGGAACCGGTCGAGCCAACGGCGAGCCTCGGTCCGGGCCCGATCGGCCGGCTCGCCATATAGCGACGCGAAGTACACGAGTTGGTCGAGAACGGTCATCCGCGGGTACAGACCGCGCTCTTCGGGCAGATAGCCCCACGCGCGTCGCGGGAGGTCGGTCGTGCGGGTCCCGTCCCAGCGTGCCTCGCCGCTGTCGGCATCGAGGATGCCCAGGCAGATACGCATCGTGGTCGTCTTGCCCGCACCGTTGGCGCCGAGGAATCCGAAGATCCGGCCGCGAGGGACGCTGAAGCTGAGGGCATCGAGCGCGAGGGTCTGGCCGAAGCGCTTCGTGATGCGGTCGATGTCGAGGGTCATCGCGCCGCAGGATAGCCCCGCGCTGGCGGGCCCGCCGCCGGTCGATGGTCCGGGGTCCACGGGTCTGGCCCACGTCACGTGCGACAATCCGTGGGTGACCAGTGCAACCACGCCCGTGAAGATCCACGCCGACCGCGACGGCGGCACGCTCGCCATCGAGTGGGCCGATGGGCACGCGACCACGTACGGCTTCGAGCCGCTCCGCTGGCTGTGCCCGTGTGCCTACTGTCGGGGCGAGGCCGGCATGCCCGGCTGGCTCGACAGCGCCCCGACGCTCACCGCCGAGCAGACCCGCCTGACCGATCTCCATCTGGTCGGCAACTACGCCATCTCGCCGCACTGGGCGGATGGTCACAGCACCGGCTTCTACCCGTTCATCCTGTTGCGTGACCGCTGCCCGTGCGAGGCGTGTCGCGCGGACCGCGAGGCGGCTCCCGTGGGCGCCGCGCCACGACCGGCGGCCGCCGGCAGCCACGAGGAGCACCGATGACCATCGTCACGACGCCGTATCTGGCGGGTCACCGCATCGTCGAATCGAAGGGGATGGTGTTCGGGCTCGTCGTCCGCAGCCGGGGCCTCGGCGGGAACATCATGGCCGGCCTGCGGTCGATCGGGGGCGGCGAGATCCACGAATACACGAGCCTGCTCGAGGACACCCGCCGCCAGGCGCTCGACCGGCTCGTCCAGAACGCCACCGTGCTCGGCGCGAACGCGGTCGTGTCGATGCGCTTCGACTCGTCCGAGCTGTCGGGCACGATGTCCGAGATCGTCGCGTACGGCACCGCGGTCGTCGTCGAGGCGGATCCGGGCGTCACTCCGACGTCGGCCATCGACTGACATGACCGGCCTGGCGGCGACCCGCATCCTCGTCATCGTCATCGGGGCCGCGATGGCCGTCGGCGGCCTGGCCGGCCTCGCCGTCGGTGGCCAGAGCGCCCTCGGCGGCGCGTGGGGCGTCGTCGTCGGCCTCGTGCTCATCGTCGGGGCGGTCATCGAGCGTGCCCGCTACCGCTCGGAACACGCGGAGACGACCGCCGCGCCGCCCGGGCCCGGCGGCGGCGAGCCCAGCTCGACCGACCTCGAAGCGCGCTTCCGCGAGACCGACGAACGGTTCGTCGATCCGACGACGCGTCGACAGATGCGCGTCTGGCTCGACCCGTCCACGGGCGAGCGCCGATATGTCGCCGAGGACTGACCGACCGAGCTGCGGCATGGTCCATTCGTCCCATCGGTCGGCGGCAGGGGCCGTGCTATCCTCGCCGGCCAGTCGCGACACCTCTCGACGGTCGTGCGACGCCTGCTCGACACGCCATCGGATGGGTCTCCGACCGTCCTGACACCGCACAGGAGCCTGCCCGCACGATGGCCGCCGTCGAGCCCGGATCACGCGTCACGTCCGTGGTCCCGACGCGCTCGCGTCGGCCGGTCAAGCGCGAGCCGTCCGAGTTCCCGTACCTCAATCGCGAGCTGTCGTGGCTCGACTTCAACGGGCGCGTCCTGCACGAGGCCCGGGACACCCGCAACCCGCTGCTCGAGCGGGTCCGTTTCGCGGCGATCTTCGCAGGCAACCTCGACGAGTTCTTCCAGGTCCGGATCGCCGGGCTCCGCCAGCAGGTCGAGGCGGGCAAGATCGGTCGCGCCCCCGACGGCCGCACGCCGGCCGAGCAGCTGGCGGCAGCGCGAGAGCGCGTCCTCGGCCTCGTCGCCGAGCACTCTGCGATCTTCGTCGAGCTGCGCTCGGCGCTTGCCGGCGAAGGCATCGCCATCCTCGACTACGCCACCATCCCCGAGCACCACGACGCGCTCCGCCAGCGCTTCCACGACGAGATCTTTCCGGTCCTCACCCCGCTGGCGGTCGACCCCGGGCACCCGTTCCCGTACATCTCGACGCTGACGCTGTCGATCGCGGTCGGCCTGCGCGACCCGGACACCGGCGAGCGCGTGTTCGCCCGGGTCAAGGTGCCGCAGATCCTGCCCCGCCTGCTCGAAGTCGAGCCACAGCGGTTCGTGCCGATCGATCAGGTCATCACGGCGAACCTCGCCGAGCTGTTCACCGGCATGGAGGTCGTCGAGGCACACCTCTTCCGGGTGACCCGCAACGCGGACTTCACGGTCGAAGAGGACGAGGCCGACGACCTCCTGATGGCCATCGAGGAGGAGCTCCGACGGCGGCGCTTCGGCGAGGCCGTTCGGCTGGAGGTCGAGCGCACCATGCCGGCCGCGACGCGGACCCTCCTGACCCGCGGCCTGGGTCTCGAGCCCGAGGACGTCTACGACATCGCCGGCATGCTCGACCTGACCGCGCTGTATCGCATCGCGGACCTCGATCGGCCGGAGCTGCGGGCCGTGCCATGGACGCCGGTCACCCCGCCGCGGCTGGTCCCGCCCGACGAGGACGAACCGGCCGACGTGTTCGCCGCGGTCCGTGCCGGCGACATCCTGGTGCACCACCCGTACGAGTCGTTCGCCGCATCTGTCGAACGCTTCATCGCCCAGGCAGCCGACGACGCCGACGTGCTGACCATCAAGATGACGCTGTACCGGACGTCGGGCGACTCGCCCATCGTCCAGGCGCTCATCCGGGCCGCCGAGCGGGGCAAGCAGGTGGTCGTCCTGGTCGAGATCAAGGCTCGCTTCGACGAGGAGGCGAACATCATCTGGGCGCGCAAGCTCGAGCGCGCCGGGGCCCACGTCGTGTACGGCCTGGTCGGGCTCAAGACCCACGCCAAGACCGCGCTCGTGGTCCGCCGCGAGGGGTCCGGCCTCCGTCGCTACGTCCACATCGGGACCGGCAACTACAACCCGAAGACGGCCCGCCTGTATGTCGACCTCGGACTGCTGACGGCTCGGCCGGAGATCGGTGCCGACGTCACCGACCTGTTCAACGTCCTGACCGGCCTGTCGCGCCAGCGCACGTTCCGCCGCCTGCTCGTCGCGCCGCACAACCTGCGGTCCGGATTCCTGGACCTCGTGGAGCGGGAGATGGCGCATGCCGCAGCGGGCCGGCCGGCACGGATCGTGTTGAAGCTCAACGCCATCGTCGACATCCCGGTCATCGAGGCGCTCTACCGCGCCTCGAACGCCGGAGTCGACATCGACATCATCGCCCGCGCGGCCTGTTCGCTCCAGCCCGGCCTGCCGGGCGTGTCCGAGCGCATCCGGGTCCGGTCGATCGTGGGCGAGTTCCTCGAGCACTCCCGCATCTGGGGCTTCCACAACGACGGGAATCCCGAGTGGTACATCGGGTCGGCCGACCTGATGGATCGCAACCTCGACCGTCGGATCGAGGCGGTCGTGCCGGTCGAGGACAGCGAGGCGAAGTCCCGCATCGCATCGATCATCGACGTGATGCTGGCCGATGACCGTCGGTCGTGGCAGCTCCAGCCGGACGCACGCTGGATCCGGACCGAGGAGATCAACGGGCACGCCGGCACGATCGATACGTTCGAGACCCTCAAGGAGCACGCCATCGAATCGGAAGGCGCCGCCATCGCCCCGCACCGGCCCGGCGCCGGAGCCGGCTCGCTCGACCCGCGCGCATGACCGAGGTCGAGCTCAAGTATCGCGTCGGCGACCTGACGGCGGCCGAGCGACTGCTTGGCGCCGACCACATCGGGCCGTTCAGCGGGACCTCGAGTGGGGCCCGTGCGACCCAGCTCGAGGACCGGTACGTGGACACCGCCGACGGCGCCCTGGCGCGGGCCGGCTTCGCGGTCCGCCTGCGCCAGTCCGGCGGCGAGACGATCGTGTCGGTGAAGTCGCTGGCCCACGGCGACGGGCCCGGCGGGGCGATGCGGCGCGAGGAGCTCGAAGGTCCGGCCGACCGCG
>DAIUES010000194.1:906-4495 GCA_036844985.1 Candidatus Limnocylindrales bacterium | reverse complement strand
CGCTGCCAGGCCAGGCCGTCGTAGCGGTAGTAGGCGGTGCAGCTCCAGTCGTCGACGACGTCGCTGATGTAGCCGTACACGGTGCCGCTGGTCGACCGCGTCAGCAGCGCGGTCGAGCCCGACGAGGCGGTGAGATGGCCGGTGAACACCGGCTCGCTGGCGCAGCCGAGGGCGGCGGCCGGGCGGGGCTTGAAGGCATCGGGGCGGGGCACGGGCAGCTCGGTGGCCGACACGAAGAAGGTGGAGAACCCGAACAGGGCTGCCAGGGCGACGGTGCGCAGGCGTGGGGAGGGGACGAGGCGGGCGAGGCTGGCGCGCGGGACGGTCACGACGCGGCCCCCGGCGTCGGGCCGCCGGCGGCCGGCTGGGCGGCAGGATCGGGCAGTGGCGGAGCCCGCTCCGGGTAGGCGAAGCGGATGACCGTCTCGACCAGCAGGTCGTAGGTCTCGAGGTGGGTGTTGCGGGCCACGACCCGCAGGCCGATCAGCCGCCCGGCGTCATCGAACGCGAGATCGGCCGGGTCATCGATCTCGGTCGCGCTGGCGAGATCGACCGCGATGATGCCCGGCAGGTGGGCCACGCCGGTGGCGCCGGCGAGGCGCCGGGCGGGAGCCACAGCCGCGAACGGGTCGTCACCGCTCGGGCGGGCCTCGCGCGGCTCGGCGAGGCCGCGCAGGAAGGTCGGCAGCAATGCCGCGCTCGCGGGGTCGAGGCCGATGCCCGGTGGACGGTCGGTCGGGTACCAGCCGGCACCGTCATCGCGATACGTCTTGCCGTCGCGGACGAGGGCGGCCAGCGCCATCCTGGTGGCCGCCCAGTCGATCGCGGCGGCCGGGTCGTCGGGCCCGCGCCGGATCTCGCTGTGGAACCCGTCGGGCGTCAGCGCGCCGCGCTCGAGGTAGGTCGAGGCCGGGACCGCATCGACGGCGACGGTCTTGCTCGGATCGGTCGGATCGACGATCTCGAGCGGTCGGCCGTCGGGTCGGGCGTGTAGCGTCGAACGCTGGACGATGTCGAAGGCGATGCCGGTCCCGCTTGGGGCGACCGCTCGTTCGATGGCCTCGGCGGCGCTCGCCTGGAGTTCGCCCGGGGTCATCGTCAACGCTGCGGCCGGGGCGAACAGGGACGTCGGGCGGGTGGTCAGGCCGCTCGTCCGGGCCAGCGCGACGGTCGCGAGCAGCACGATCGGGATGAGGATCGTGAGGGCGATGCGACCGGCCTGCAGTCTCCCGGAGAATGACGTCGTTGAATCGACGTCGGGATACCGGTGGGTGACGGCCACGGTTCGTCCCTCCACGGACCTTCGACCGATTCCTCCGTCGCCCGGTGGGCCCGTCTGCCGCGGCTGGGGCGCCGCTGGCGCGGACGCTGCGCCGGAATCGAGGGCCATGGACAGGTACCTTCGATCACCAGTGGAGGGCTACTTCGTTCGGGATTGTGGATAACTCCAGGCAGGCAGAGCGGTGTCGACGCGCCGTAGACTCCGGTGGTGACGGCACGATCACCCGGCCCTGCCGCCTGGCCGATCTTCGGGCGCGACGCGGATGGTGTCGCCTGGCGGCCGGATCCACAGCGCGCCGAGGCGGCACGCCTCGCCCGGTTCCTGCGCGCCACCGGCGAATCGTCGCTCGACGCCCTGCAGGCCCACGCGGTCCGCGATCCGGGCTGGTTCTGGGGTGCCGCTGCCGACGACATCGGGGTGGCCTGGAGCCGGTCGCCACGCTCCGTGCTCGACCTGTCCGGCGGACCGGCCTGGGCCCGCTGGTGGATCGGCGGGGCGTTCGACTGGTCGTGGGCCGCCGTCGAGCCGCGTGCCGCCCGTGACCCCGATGGCGCCGCCATCCTGTGGGACGGCGAGGATGAGGCCGAGCGGACGCTGACGAACGCGGAACTCGCCCTCGAGGTCGATCGGGCGGTCCGACAGCTCGCCGACCTCGGCGTCGGGCCGGGCGATCGTGTCGGGATCCTCCTGCCGATGCTGCCCGAAACGGTCATCGCCGTCCTTGCCGTCAGCCGCCTCGGGGCGATCTTCACGCCGATCTTCTCGGGCTACGCCGCTCCGGCGGTCGCAACGAGGCTCGCCGACTGCGGAGCGCGCCTGCTCATCACCGCCGACGGCTTCCTCCGACGCGGATCGTGGGTCGATCTCAAGTCGGTGGCGGACGCGGCGGTCGCATCGGCCCCCTCGGTCGAGCGCGTCCTGGTGGTCCGCCGCGCCGGCGCGGCGCTCGAGGTGCCGTGGGACGACGCGCGCGACACGTGGTGGGGCGACGGCCGCTGGGCGGGCGACCGGTCGTCGGCGGAGGACCGAGCTGCCACCGCGAGTCGCTCGGGCGAGGTTCCGGATACCGACCCCGAGACCCCGTACATGGTCATCTACACGTCGGGCACGACCGGCCGGCCGAAGGGCGCCGTCCACGTCCACGGCGGGTTCCCGATCAAGGCCGCCCAGGACCTCGCCCACACGTTCGACCTGAGCGAGCTCGACACCCTCTTCTGGTTCACCGATCTCGGCTGGATGATGGGCCCGTGGGCCATCGCCGGGGCACTCCTGCTGGGCGCCCGGCTGGTGCTCTATGAGGGTGCGCCCGACTTCCCCGGCCCGGATCGGCTGTGGTCGATCGTGGCGCGTCGCCGGGTCACCCATCTCGGGTTGTCGCCGACGGTCATCCGGGCACTGATGGCCCACGGCGAAGCCCCCGTCCGTGGCCATGACCGTTCGTCGCTGCGGGTCCTCGGTTCGACCGGCGAGCCGTGGAATCCCGAGCCGTGGTGGTGGTACTTCCGCGAGGTCGGGGGCAGTCGCTGCCCGATCGTCAACTACTCGGGCGGGACCGAGGTGTCGGGCGGCATCGTGGGGGGCAACGTCATCGGCCCGATCAAGCCCGCGTCGTTCTCCGGTCCGTGCATCGGGACCGCGGCCGACGTCGTCGACGACGCGGGTCGACCGGTCCGGGGCACCGTCGGCGAGCTCGTGATCCGGGCCCCCTTGCCGGGCATGACCCGCGGGTTCTGGGGCGACCCCGAACGGTACGAGGAGTCGTACTGGCGTCGCTGGCCCGGGGTGTGGGCGCATGGCGACTGGGCCTCGATCGATCGCGACGGCTTCTGGTACATCCACGGCCGCTCCGACGACACGCTCAAGATCGCCGGCAAGCGGGTCGGGCCGGCGGAGGTGGAGAGCGCGGCGGTCGGGCACCCAGCCGTACTGGAAGCCGCGGCGATCGGCGTGCCACATCCGATCAAGGGCGAGGCGATCGTCGTCCTGTGCGTCCTCCATCGCGGGGTGACCGCCGACGACTCGCTCCGGGCCGCGATCGCGCGCACCGTCGCGGACGAGCTCGGCAAGCCGCTCAAGCCCGACGTCGTGGCGGTCGTCACGGCCCTGCCGAAGACCCGCTCGGGCAAGGTCATGCGGCGCGTCATCCGGGCGGCCTGGCTCGGGCAGGATCCCGGCGACGTGTCATCCCTCGACGACCCCGGTGCATTGGCAACGATCCGCGCCAGCCGACCGGACCACGCCTCGGACTGAGGGATCTGGGTGCCGGCGGTTCGGCCTGAGGCTGTAGCTCCAGCGCGCAGCTGTTGA
>DAIUES010000194.1:0-896 GCA_036844985.1 Candidatus Limnocylindrales bacterium | reverse complement strand
GCGGGCATGCCACCGTCCCGCGCGCAGCGCTGCACCTCGCCGACCCGGAACCACCGGCCGGCCAGCGTGGCGCCCGTACGGTATGGTCAGGCGGTCACCGACCATGCCTCCGAACCCCACGGAGCCTGCCGATGCGGCGTTTCCTGACCCTCGCGCTCGCGGTCATCCTGGCCGCTTCGACGGCCTCCGCGGCCATGGCTGCGAACCCGACGCCGCTCCCCCAGCGTCGAGCCGAAGCCGCGGGACGGGCCAAGGCCGCCGCGATCCTCGGCGTCCGTGCCGCCACCCTGAGGCCGGTGGCCTACGACGATCCGCTGGCGACTGCCGGCGGCCGACGCTACTGGACCGGGCTGTTCGACGATCCCCGCGGTCGGCAGGCGTTCGTAGCCGTCGACCTCGACAGCGGCGCGACGCTCGATGCGGCCGCCTTCGAGGCTCGGGTCGATCGCGCCATCGACGCGCAGCCACGGATCACCCCACCGGCGCGCGCCAGGCTGCAGGCCGCGGCGCGAGGCGTGCCAAGCGCACCGTTACTTGCCTATATCCTCAGGGCGCCCGACTACGGCCCGGCCGTCGAGCGCGTGCGGGCCCGCCATCCAGAGCTGCGCTGGGAGGACGACCGACCGATCGGCGACGACATCGCGGCCGTCGGTCGGGCCAGCCAGGAGCTCATCCTGGCCAAGGCCGCCCTGCTCGCAACGTATCGCAAACCGTTCCTGGCGGCCGCTCGCGAGGAGGGCGCGACCGACATCGTCACGCTCGATCTCGCGCCGATGGTCTACGCCCGGCTGCCCGCGGCGCGCGCCGAGCGGCTGGCGAAGCAGGATCTGGTCCGCCAGGTCCGGGCCCCATCGAGCTGGAAACCGACGATGAACGTGGCCCACGACGCCATCGGC
>DAIUES010000193.1:0-4495 GCA_036844985.1 Candidatus Limnocylindrales bacterium | reverse complement strand
CCTCGATTCCTGGGGTTCCACAACACCCTCAGTGAACCGGGGAGGGACGACTCAGCTCACGGCGCCTTTGGCGCCTTGCGGCGAGCCCGTCCAGATCTCGTGGCCGTCAGCGTTCAGATCTCGTGGCCGTCAGCGTCCGGGTTCGTGTCCGCCTCCGTCCAGATTCCCATGTCCGCTGGCACGCGCCCGGTGACCACGGATTCCTTGAACGTTCCGTATTGACGCCGGCCGATTCGCGCGCCAGAATGCGCCGAAGTGGTCCAAAGTGGTGGAAAGTGGGGAAGGCGAGCGACCCCCGGCCGCCCGATGACGGACCAGGCCAAGGCAGTCCAAGGAGCCCCCTCGGGTGTTCACCGGCGAGTACCGGCACACGGTGGACGACAAGGGACGGATCGCCGTCCCTGCGAAGTTCCGCGTCCAGTTGGGCGGCGGGGCGGTCGTCTCGCGCTGGCTCGACGCGTGCCTGGCCATCCACACCCAGCAGGGCTGGGACGACCTGTCGGCCAAGGTCGCGGCGCTGCCCATCACCGACACCGCGTCCCGCCGGTTCCAGCGCTTCGTGTTCGCCGGCGCCGCGGAGGTCGAACTCGACCGCCAGGGCCGGATCCTGCTGCCGGCCTTCCTGCGCGACACGATCGGTCTCGCCAACGAGGCGATGGTCGTCGGCTCGCGCGATCACGCGGAGATCTGGGTCCCGGACACCTGGGCCAGCTACGGCCGGGAGCTCGATGACCCGCAGGAGCTCGCCCAGGCCTTCGAAGGCCTCGGGATCTGAGGTCCACACCACATGCGCTTCCAGGGTCCGCTCGGGATCCGATCGTCGAACGGTGGAGGAGAGATGGAGGCTGGGCACACCCCGGTGCTGGCAGAGGAGGTCATGTCGATGCTCGCGCCTGCCCGGGGAAGCCTCCAGATCGATGCCACCCTCGGCGGCGGTGGGCACACCGAGCGGATCCTGGAGGCGACCGACCCTGATGGCCGCCTCCTCGGTCTCGACGCCGATGGGGCGGCCATCGCCAGAGTGGACGGTCGCCTCCGCCCCCGATTCGGGGATCGTCTCGTCCTTCGCCAGGCGAACTTCAGCGACCTGGGCCGCGTCGCGCGTGAGGCCGGCTTCGCCGAGGTCGACGGTGCGCTGTTCGACCTCGGGCTGTCGAGCTACCAGCTGGCCGACACCGAACGCGGGTTCGGCTTCCGGGCCGGTGGTCCGCTCGACATGCGCTTCGATACCAGCCGCGGCGTGCCGGCCGGAGAGCTGCTTGCGTCCCTCGACACGGATGAGCTGACCGCCCTGTTCCGGCGCTATGGCGAGGAACCCAAGGCATCGCGCATCGCGCGGGCCATCGTCGACGCGCGGCGAACCGCGCCGATCACGACGGCCGAGGAGCTTGCCGCCCTCATCGAACGGATCGTGCCGCCAAATCCCCGCCAGCCACGTCGAACCCATCCGGCGACACGCGTCTTCCAGGCGCTGCGGATCGCGGTCAACCAGGAGCTCGATGCGCTGACCGCGGGCCTGACCGCCGCGCTCGATCTGCTCCGCCCGGGCGGCCGCCTGGTCGTCCTCAGCTACCACTCGCTCGAGGATCGGATCGTCAAGCGGTTCATCGCGGCCGAACGGCGGGGTTGCGTCTGCCCGCCCGAGCTGCCGGTGTGCGTGTGCGGTCGGAATCCGCGACTGCGGCTCGTGACCCGCCCATCGATCACCCCGAGCGCCGCGGAGATCGCGGCCAATCCACGTGCCCGGAGTGCCCGGCTGCGGGCCGCCGAGCGACTCGCGGCCTGACCACCGAGCGGAAGGAGGAGCCCCCGATGAGCAAGCGTCACCAGTCGAGCCGGCGCAAGGCGTACGGTCGACGGCAGCACGAGGTCCGCGAGCGCCACGATCGCCCGCAGCACGCCGAATCCGCCGCGTTCGAACTCGAGGAATGGGGCTCCGGGGCGCCGTCCGATCCGCTGGCCTTCCTCGACCCGCGCACGCCGCGCTTCCGTTTCGTGCTCGGCGACTGATCGGTGGCTGTCTACGAGGGCGCTCGCCCACGCACCATCGTCCTGCCGGGTCGACCGCGCCTGCGTGGGGCGGCCGCGCCGACGCTGCCGCGCCGTCGCGCCCGACCTGCCGTTCGCGCCGGTCGCGCCGCAGCCGGCCGGCCGGGCCTGGTCCTGGGCGTGATCGTCGTGGCGTTCATGCTGGCCTTCTTCTCGCTCGCCCAAGAGGTCCGCGTGTCGGCCACGAGCTACGACATCGGACGGCTGCAGGTGGAGCGCGAACGGCTCGACGCCCGACTCCAGGAGATCACCTCCGACCTCAGCCGTCTTGGTCGTGAGCCGGCGGTCCGCAAGCTCGCGCTCGACGGTGGGCTGGGGCAGCTCGGCGAGACCGTCCTGCTGCCGGCGCGCTAGATCGAGGGAGCCACCGGATCGATGCTGGGTCGTACCGATTCCCGTCGCCGCCTGCTCGTCCTGCTGACGATCTTCCTCATCGGGTCGCTCGCACTGTTCGCGCGCAGCGCCTACTGGCAGGTCTGGCGCGGCGATGAGCTGATGACCCGCGCCGCGGCCCAGACGACGGTCCGCGTCGAGGAGCCCAGCCGGCGCGGCGACATCTACGACCGGACCGGGACCGTCCTGCTCGCGACGACCGTCGATCGCGATCGACTCGCCGCCGCCGCCGACCAGATGACCCCCGACCAGCGACGCACGACGGCAGCGACCCTGACCAAGATCCTCGACCTCGACGATCCGGCCGCCGCTGCGTTGCGCGAGCGGCTGGCGACCGGCAAGCCGTACGTCATCCTGGCCCGGGGGATCGAGCCGACCCAGTCGGAGCGCATCCGCCAGGCGGCACGCGACGGGCGGATCGTCCATATCGCCCTCGAGTCGGAGCCGGAGCGGGTGTACCCGCAGGCCGGCGGCGGTCCGGACTCGTCACTCGCCGCGCATCTCCTCGGCTTCGTCAATCGCGAGAGCGTCGGCCAGTACGGCGTCGAGCAGCAGTACCAGGACACGCTCGCCGGATCGCCGCGGATCATGGTCTCGCAGCGTGACGTCAACGGTCGGATCATGCCCGAGACCGCGGTCGTCGAGCAGCCCGGCACGATCGGGGAGGACCTGCGCCTGACCATCGACGCCGGTCTCCAGCTCGCGGTCGAGCAGGAGCTGCTCGCAGCGTGGATCGCGGACGGCGCCAAGAGCGCCTCAGCGGTCGTGATGGACCCGTACACCGGCGAGGTCTACGCGGAGGCGACCTACCCCTCGTACGACGCCAATGCCTACCGTTCGATCGCCTCGATCGACCCGGGCCGGTTCATCGACCCGGTCGTGTCCAACGTCTACGAGCCCGGCTCGGTGTTCAAGATGATGACCGCGGTCACCGCCCTCGAATCGGGCAAGATCACGCGAACGACGAAGTTCAAGGACGTCGGCACCCTGCGCCTCGACAACGGCCGCACCAAGATCGACAACGCCGACCACAAGGGCATGGGCTGGATCACGTTCGAGGATGGCATCGCGTACTCGCGGAACGTGGTCGCCGCCAAGGCGGCACTCAAGCTCGGCAGCTCGACCGCCAAGTCCGCGACGTTGCTGTACGACACGTGGCACAAGCTCGGCTACGGCCAGCGGACCGGCATCGACGTGGCGGGCGAGGCGTCCGGCAGCGCGTACGTGCGCGATCCGGCCGTCCATCCGTGGAGCGAGATCGACCTCGCCAACGGCGCCTTCGGCCAGGGCGTGGCCGTGACCCCGATCCAGCTGGCGAGCGCCTATGCGGCGCTCGTGAACGGCGGGACGATGGTCCAGCCGCACGTCGTACAGGGCATCGGCGATCGCGATGTGGTGCCGGACCAGCACGGGCGCGTCGTCGCTCCGAAGATCTCGCGTGCCCTCATCTCGCTCATGGACCACGTCGTCGACGAGGTCCCGTTCTACCGCGATCGCACCCTCGTGCCCGGCTACCACGTCGGTGGCAAGACCGGGACGGCCCAGATCTGGGACGCCAAGAAGGGCGACTGGAAGGTCAACCTCTTCAACTACTCGTTCATCGGCTTCATCGGCCGCGAGCTCGACGTCCCCGACCTCGTCGTCGCGGTGCGCATCGAGGAGGGCACACCGCGCCAGCCGCGTCTCGGGCACCTCGAGATGCCGGTCATGTCGTTCGAGCTGTTCCGGCGCATCGCCACCGACGCCATCACGACACCCGACCTGCTCAAGGATCGGCCCGTCGCCGCCGTCCCGCCGGCCACCGACCGGTGACCGGTCCCTGTGCCACACTCCCGACCGTGACCGACGTCGATCCGTCGACCCAGGCGCAGCCCCAGGCCTGGCCGGACCCGTCGCTGTCGGCCGATGACCTGGTCGGGCTGACCGGCGGCCGACTGCTCGCCCGCTCCGATCGGCCGATCCGCGGCGCAGCGGTCGATTCGCGGGTGATCAGACCCGGCGAGCTGTTCGTGGCGCTGCCCGGCGAGCGGACGGACGGCCACGACCATCTTGG
>DAIUES010000192.1:1593-4504 GCA_036844985.1 Candidatus Limnocylindrales bacterium | reverse complement strand
AAGCTGGCGCTCGCCTCGTCCACGACGGCTCCGGGCTCGAACCCCTTGCGTGCGATGTCGACGGCGACGACCGGCAGGCTGTAGCTGACGGTCAGGGTCGCGAACGAGGCTCGATCGTTGAGGTCACCGAGCTGGGCGCTCAGCTGCTCGATCTGACCACGAACGGCGGTCAGCTGCGCCTGCACCTCGAGGACGTCGGACACCTTGGTCGCCCCGGCGGCGATCTCCTGAAGCGCCGTCTCGCTCGCGCGCAGGTTGCGGATGCGAGCCTCGAGATCGATCACGGCGCCGGTCACTTCGATGGCGTCGGTCTTCTCGTCGAGCACCTTCGCGGTGAGTCCGTTGAGACCGCGCAGCAGATCGAGCGCGTCCTCCCAGCGGTCGGCCGGGATGCGGTAGGTCACCGACGCGGTCGGTCGGTCGTCCGTGTTGGCCGTTTGCGAGGCGCCGATGTAGCCGCCCATCGCCCGGATCCCGTCGCGGGCCGCGAGCAGTGCCTTGGGGACATCCGTGACCTCGATGTCGATCGTGCCGGTGCGGATGATCTTGGCGTCATCGACGAGGGCGCCCACACCATCGCCCGGGGCCTGGGGCGCTGGGCTCGCGGCGGGCTGTGCGCCCTCGCCGTAGCCGGCCCGGTCGACGCCGCCCGCGATCGGGTCCCCGACGGCATTGCCGACGGTCGACAAGGTGCCCCCGCCCGACCCGGCACAGGCGACCAGGCTGACGCCAAGGAGCAGGACCAGTCCGGAGCGGATGATCATCGAACGGACGTGGGACATCGTCGGATCCTCCAGGGCTCGCCTGGCCGGAGCGGCCCGGGCGGCATCAGGGGGACGAATCCCGACTGGGAGCGGTTCCCGGGGAGCGGGCCGGATGTCGGGGTCGTGGTGCCCGAAGCCACCGGGATCCTCCGGGGCTCGGGCTCGCGACCGCCCGAACGCCTGCACCCACAGCGTCCCCGAGCCGCCCCGAGCCACCCCGGAACGTCGCGCCGAGGCCAGAACCCGGAGCTCCGGAGCCCCGGCGCCCGCCAGATATCGCTCCAGGCGATGGTATGGGCGCCCGGTCGACGCCGTGCGCCCCATTCCCTGTCACCTATCACCGTCGGCGATATCTGGATCCGATCCGGCCGCGGTGGCCGGGTTGGTCGCGCATAGCATCGCCCTGAGCGATAGGTGGTGGAAAACACGGCCCGGACGCGTGCACGGCACGGGACGCGGGCACAGCTCGCACGTTCGTCGCCGAACCCGGCGCTACACTCGGTCGATGGCCCTGAACCTGCCGGTCGAGCCGCCGGTCGAACCGATGCTGGCCAAGGCGTCGGATGGCCTGCCCGACGGTGACGGCTGGCTGTACGAGCCGAAGTGGGACGGGTTTCGCGCCCTCGTGTTTCGCGACGGCGACGAGATCTACACCCAGTCGCGCGATCTGAAGCCGCTCGACCGCTACTTCCCGGAGCTCGCCGAGCCGCTACGCGCCGCGATCCCCGAACGGTGCGTGCTCGACGGCGAGGTGGTCATCGCGGGTGCCGACGGGCTCGACTTCGAGGCGCTGCTGCTGCGCATCCACCCGGCCGCGTCGCGGGTCCGGATGCTCGCCGAGCAATCGCCGGCCAGCTTCGTCGCATGGGACCTGCTGGCGCTCGACGACGAGGACCTCCGCCAGGTCCCGCAGGGCGAGCGGCGTGCGCGGCTTGAGGCGGCTCTCGCCGGGGTCCAGCCACCGATCCACCTGACACCGGCGACGCGCGACCGCGCAACCGCAGCCGAGTGGTTCGATCGATTCGAAGGGGCCGGGCTCGATGGCGTCGTCGCCAAGCGGCTCGATGCGCCCTACCAGCCCGGCAAGCGGGCGATGCTCAAGGTCAAGCATCAGCGCACTGCCGACTGCGTCGTCGCCGGGTTCCGATGGCACAAGAACGGCCCGGGCACGCATATCGGGTCGCTGCTGCTCGGCCTGTACGACGACGACGGCACGCTCCACCACGTCGGCATCACCTCGTCCTTCACGTGGGACCGGCGCGCGACGTTGGTCGACGAGCTGGCCCCCTGGCGCGAGGGCGCCCTCGAGGGCCATCCCTGGCGGGAATGGGCCGAGTGGGCCCAGGCGGGCCAGGCCGACGCGTCCGGTCAGCGGCTGCCTGGCGCGACATCGCGGTGGAACCGCGGCAAGGACCTGTCGTGGCAGCCGCTCCGGCCGGAACGTGTGGCCGAGGTTGCCTACGACCATCTCCAGGGCGACCGCTTCCGCCACGCGACGACGTTCAAGCGCTGGCGGCCGGACAAGCCGCCCGAGTCGTGTCGCTACGACCAGCTCGAAACGACGACCCCGTACCTCCTCGAGTCGATCTTCGGCAGCTGATGGCAGGGCTCTCTCGCCTGCTGATCGGCATCGCGATCCTGGCCGTGGGGTGTGGCCAGTTCGGCGGTCCTCCGCCGGGTATCGAGCGCGGTGGCTGGGTGTGGCCGACGCCGGCGCCGCTTCCGGATGGCGCGACCGCGGTCAAGCTCGACGTCGAGCCGATGCCCGCCGTGGTGGCGCCGGGCGTCGTATACGCCGCCTGCCCGGCCGCGTTGCTCCTCCCGATCACGATCCACCACGTCCCCGAGGACGCCGCCGCGCCGATCCACTACCGCCCGGTGGGTGGCGGCGAGGAGGTCCATGTGCGCTGGCAGTTCGGGTTCTCCGCCCGGCTCGCCCCGGAACTCGAGATCGTCGCGCCGGACGGCAAGGTCATCGCGAGCGAAGGCCAGCCGGTCGAAGGTCTTGGAGGGGGCGTCACCGGCAACGACGACACGTTCAGCGTATGCATCGGCGACTACGTGCCGCGACGCGTCGGATCGTGAGCCGCGACACCGACGCCTGCGGCTGTGACGGGTTCACGTCGATCTTCGACCGGCGGACGGCG
>DAIUES010000192.1:0-1493 GCA_036844985.1 Candidatus Limnocylindrales bacterium | reverse complement strand
GGCCACCTCGATCGGATGGAGTTCGTCGATGGCGACTTCGTGTCGCTGGCGCCGTTGGTCGACCGCGCCGACGTCGTGACGCTCGATCGGGTGATCTGCTGCTACCCCGACGTCGAGCGGCTCGTGTCCCTGTCCGCGGCCAAGGCTGGTTCGCTGTATGGCCTCGTTCTGCCGCGCGACCGCGGGATCCTGCGCTTCGGTGTCCGGTTGATCAACCTGTGGTTCCGGTTGCGGCGAGATCCATACCGCGCGTTCGCCCACCCCAACGCGACCGTCGACGCCCAGGTTCGGGCCGCCGGGCTGCGACCCACGGCCGAGGCCACCACGTTCGTCTGGCGGGTCGTCCTCTACGAGCGCCCGGCGGCGAGCAGCTGACGGTCCCCGATCAGGCCCAGCGCAGGCTGAAGCCCGAGTCGGCTGACGCGACCAGCTCGATCCGATTGCCGAACGGATCACCGACGTAGCAGCGGTCGACCGGCAGCCCGCTGTCGTCCTCGACGATCTCGACGCCGGCCGTATCGAGCCGGGCCCGCAACGCCGGCAGATCAGCGACGAGGAACGCGGGATGTGCCCTCGTCGCGGGCCGGAAGTGGGCCTCGACACCGAGGTGGAGTGAGACCCCGCCGACGACGAACCAGAGCCCACCCCGAGCGGCGAGCTGCGGCGGCTTGCCAACCTCGGCCAGGCCGAGGACATCGCGATAGAAGCGCCGTGCTGCCTCGTCGCCGCCGGCAGGCATCGCCAGCTGGACGTGGTCGATGCCGATCATCGCCATCAGTGCGCCGCCGGCTTCTTGCGTGGCGCCCGCTCGAGCTGACCGGCACGGTCCGGCCACTCGTAGCCGGCCCATGGGTCGTAGTCCGGATCGAGGGGCTCCTGCCCGGGACGATCGCTCTCCGGGACGTGGGTGAGGTTCACCCGAACGCGGTACCACAACGACGAGCGGCCGCGCATCCCGTCGACCAGCACGTCCGCCGGTTCGAGCGCGCCGGCCGCTGCCGGATGGCGGGTCTTCCATCGCTCGAGGCCCTCGAGCGCCTCTGCCTTGGTGGCCGCTCGCGAGATCTCGATGACCGGCACGTTCGTCTTGCGCCGGCCCGTGGGGGTCGGTCGGGAGCCTTCCCAGTCGGTCGGCAAGCCGGCGTTCGGGTCGCCCGCGGCGACAGCCGCCGCCCGGGCTGCGGCGACCTCCGGCGGCGGACCACCCGCCGCGCCCCGACCGGGTTCGTACTCGGCATCGGGACGGCGCTTGCGTGACGGCTGGACGCGTGGCGGCTCCCCGGCCTGCTTGGCGTAGTTGGGTGGCCAGGGGGCATCGCCCTCGCCCTCGGCCTCGTGCCGGCGGGAGAGCTCCAGGAGGGCGTCGAGCGAGCCGACCGCGTCGTCGATGCCCGCACCCGGATCGCCGATCGTCGCGTAGCGCGCCGGGACCGTCGCGATCGTGAACGCCTCGGCCTCGACCGTCGGCACCTCCTCCCAGGTCAACGGCGTCG
>DAIUES010000191.1:0-4573 GCA_036844985.1 Candidatus Limnocylindrales bacterium | reverse complement strand
ATACCCCGGTCCAGACCGGCATCAAGGCGATCGACGCGCTCATCCCGATCGGCCGTGGCCAGCGTGAGCTGATCATCGGCGACCGCCAGACCGGCAAGACGGCCATCGCCATCGACACGATCATCAACCAGAAGGGCAAGGGCCTCGTCTGCATCTACGTCGCGATCGGCCAGAAGCTGTCGACCGTGGCCAACACCGTCGCGGTCCTCGAGCAGTACGGCGCGATGGAGCACACGATCGTCGTCGTGGCCGGCGCCGAGGACCCCGCCCCGCTCCAGTACCTTGCCCCGTACACCGGCGTGACGATGGGCGAGGAGGTCATGGAGAACGGCGTCGAGGTGGCCGGGCAGGGGCTCGTCAAGGACGCGCTGTGCGTCTACGACGACCTGTCGAAGCACGCCTGGGCGTACCGCGAGATGGCCCTCCTGCTTCGCCGCCCGCCGGGCCGCGAGGCATACCCGGGTGACGTCTTCTACCTGCACAGCCGGCTGCTCGAGCGGGCCGCCCGGCTCAACGACGAGAACGGCGGCGGGTCGCTGACGGCCCTGCCCATCATCGAGACCCAGGCCGGCGACGTGTCGGCCTACATCCCGACCAACGTCATCTCCATCACCGACGGCCAGATCTTCCTCGAGACCGACCTGTTCAATGCCGGTCAGCGGCCGGCCCTCAACATCGGCATCTCGGTGTCCCGGGTCGGTTCTGCCGCCCAGACCAAGGCGATGAAGCAGGTCGCCGCCCCGTTGAAGCTCGACCTGGCCCAGTACCGCGCGCTGGCCGCCTTCGCCCAGTTCGCGTCGGACCTCGACAAGGCGACCCGCGACCAGCTGACCCGCGGCGAGAAGCTGTCGGAGATCGTCAAGCAGCCGCAGTACCAGCCGCTGCCGGTCGAGAAGCAGGTCGCCATCCTGTACGTGGCGACGACCGGCAAGCTCGACGACGTCCCGACCCCCCGGGTCAAGGACTTCGAGACCCAGTTCTACCGCTTCCTCGAGACCGAACGACCGGCCATCCTCACGGAACTCGGCGAGAAGAAGGCCCTGTCCGACGAACTGGCCAAGGCCCTCGAAGAGGCCACCGACGCCTTCCGCCAGTCCTTCCTGGCCTGATACGAGCGATGGAACCGAGAATCCGACGCCAACACGGCGTCGGCCAAGGACCACAGCATGGCAAGCCAGCGTGACATCCGGCGCCGAATCGGCGCCGTGAAGAACATCAAGCAGATCACTCGGGCGATGCAGTTCGTGGCCGCCTCGAAGCTCAAGCGCGCCCAGGATTCGACGCTGGCCGCCCGGCCCTACAGCGAGAAGCTGGACGAGGTCCTGGCCGACCTCGCCGCGGTGCTCGGCGCCGAGGATCATCCGCTGCTGGCCGAGCGACCCGAGGGCGGGAAGCGCCTGATCGTGCTGATCACCACGGATCGTGGCCTCGCCGGGCCACTCAACACCAACACCATCCGGTTCGCCTCGCGCGAGATCCTCGACCACCCGGGCGACCTGGCCATGGTGACCGTCGGGCGCAAGGGCCGCGACGCGATGCGCCGCGCCGGCGTGCCGCTCGAGGCGCACTTCGCCGGGTTCGGCGATCGGCCCACGTTCGCCGACGTGATCCCGCTGGCCCGCCTCATCTCGGACGACTTCCTGGCCGGCACCCACAACAAGGTCGACATCATCTACAGCCGCTTCGTCACGACCCTCACCCAGCGGCCGGAGTCGTTCCAGCTCCTGCCGATCCCGTCCAGCGAGGACACCGAGGGCATCCCCGGCAACCAGTTCATCTTCGAACCGAGCGCTGCCGCGGTGCTCGCCCAGCTCCTGCCGCGATACGTCGCCACGCGCCTGTTCCAGGCCGTGCTGGAGGCCAAGGCGAGTGAGGAGTCGAGCCGGATGGTGGCGATGAAGAACGCGACCGAGAACGCCGAGGAGCTCATCGAGGACCTGACCCTCTCGTACAACAAGGTTCGTCAGTCCAACATCACCCGCGAGATGATCGAGATCGCGTCCGGCGCCCAGGCACGCTGACGCAGGACGCAAGGAGGCTAGATCCAACCATGGCGATCGCCACGCCGGCCACCGGCCGGGTCATCCAGATCACCGGCCCGGTGGTCGACATCGAGTTCCCGCCCGGCCGCTTGCCGGCGATCCTCAATGCCGTCGAGATCCAGCGCGAGGGCCAGGATTCGCTGGTCTGCGAGGTCCAGCAGCACCTCGGCAACAACTGGGTGCGGACCGTGGCCATGACCACGACCGACGGGCTGGCCCGCGGCGTGGAGGTCATCGACACCGGCGCGCCGATCAGCGTCCCGGTCGGCGAGGCGACGCTCGGTCGGGTGTTCGACGTGCTCGGCCGGCCGATCGACAACAAGGGTCCGGTCGAGACGGACCTGCGCCTGCCCATCCATCGCCAGGCCCCGGCGTTCAACGAGCAGTCGACCGAGGTCGAGGTGTTCGAGACGGGCCTCAAGATCATCGACCTCATCTGCCCGTTCAAGAAGGGCGGCAAGATCGGCATCTTCGGCGGCGCCGGGGTCGGCAAGACCGTCATCATCCAGGAGCTCATCCGCAACGTCGCCCAGGAGCACGCCGGCTACTCCGTGTTCGCGGGCGTCGGCGAGCGCAGCCGCGAGGGCAACGACCTCATCGCCGAGATGACCGAGTCGGGCGTCCTGGCCAAGACCGCCTTCGCGTTCGGCCAGATGAACGAACCGCCCGGTGCCCGCCAGCGGGTCGCGCTGACCGGCCTGACGATGGCCGAGTACTTCCGCGACGAGGAGGGCCGCGACGTCCTCCTGTTCATCGACAACATCTTCCGCTTCACCCAGGCAGGCTCCGAGGTGTCGGCGCTGCTCGGGCGGATGCCGTCGGCGGTCGGCTACCAGCCGAACCTGGCGACCGAGATGGCCGGCCTGCAGGAGCGCATCACCTCGACCAAGAAGGGCTCGATCACGAGCCTCCAGGCCGTGTTCGTCCCGGCCGACGACTACACCGACCCGGCCCCGGCAACGACGTTCGCCCACCTCGACTCGACCATCCGCCTCGAGCGCAGCATCGCCGAGCTCGGCATCTACCCGGCGGTCGATCCGCTGACCTCGACCTCGCGCGTGCTCGACCCGAACGTCGTCGGCCAGGAGCACTACGACGTGGCCCAGGAGACCAAGCGCGTCCTCCAGCGCTACCGCGACCTGCAGGACATCATCGCCATCCTCGGCATCGACGAGCTGTCCGAGGACGACAAGGCGACCGTGGCTCGGGCGCGTCGGCTGCAGCGCTTCGCCAGCCAGCCATTCTTCGTGGCCGAGGTGTTCACCGGGCGGCCGGGCGCCTACGTGTCGATCAAGGACACGGTCGCCTCGTTCAAGGAGATCCTCGAAGGCGCGACCGACACGTTGCCCGAGCAGGCGTTCTTCCTGGCCGGCACCGTCGACGACGTCCGCGAGAACGCGGCGAAGCTGGCGGGCTGACCCGATGGCCCTGACGCTGGAGATCGTCACCCCCGAGCGGCTGGCCTACTCGGACGAGGTCGACTCGGTCGTCCTGCCCGGCACCGAAGGCGAGCTCGGCGTGCTGCCCCATCACGCGCCGCTCGTGTCGATGCTCGGCGTCGGCGAGCTGCGCATCCGCAAGGGCGGTGCCGAGGAGTCGTTCGCCATCGCCGGCGGCTTCCTCCAGGTCCTGCCGGACAAGATCGTGGTCATGGCCGAGACGGCCGACATGGCCAGCGAGATCGACCTCGAGACGGCGCAGGAAGCCCGCCGCGAGGCCGAGCGCGCGCTCGAGACCGGGTACACCGAAGGCGTCGACCTGTCGGCTGCCCGGGCCGCCCTGCAACAGGCCCTCCTCCGCATCCGTGTCGCTGAGCGGCGCTATCGCGAAGGCCCCCGAAGGCGCGGCTAGCCGTGGCTGACGCGCGGCCGTTCCACTGGGAGTTCGTGCCCGAGGCCGTGCCGCGGGAGGTCTTTCGCGTGGAGGGCGGTCGGCCGCTGTCGGGGACGGTGGCCATCAGCGGCGCCAAGAACGCGGCGCTCAAGCTGATGGCGGCGGCGACCCTGACCGGAGAGCGCTGCCGGCTCACCAACGTGCCCGAGATCGAGGACGTGCGGGTCCTCGCCGACACGCTGCGCGATCTCGGTGTCGTGGTCGAACACCCCGAGCCGAACGTGTACGAGATCGCGTCGGGCGACGTGGAGTGGCTGTTCGTGCCGCTCGAGGCGGCGGCCCGGATGCGCGCCAGCTTCATCCTGCTCGGGCCGCTGCTCAGCCGCTTCGGGCGGGTCATCATCAGCAACCCCGGCGGCGACCGGATCGGCCGCCGACCGGTCGACCTGCACGTCGAGGCGATGCGCTCGCTCGGGGCCCAGATCTCGTACCGCAACGGCTACTACTTCGCGACCGCGCCGGGTCGTCTCCGCGGCGCCGAGGTGCGCTTCCCGCTCGTGTCGGTCATGGGCACCGAGAACGCCATGCTCGCCGCGACCCTGGCCGACGGCCACACGGTCATCCGCCCGGCCGCCCAGGAACCCGAGGTCGATGACCTCATCGCGTTCCTCCAGAAGATGGGCGCCGAGGTCGAGCGG
>DAIUES010000190.1:479-4596 GCA_036844985.1 Candidatus Limnocylindrales bacterium | reverse complement strand
GCGCGCGGGGTCGGAGCGGGCGTGGGGGTGGCGCGCGGGGTCGGGGCGGGCGTCGGCGTCGGACGGGCTCCGGGCGTCGGCGTCGGACGGGCTCCGGGCGTCGGCGTCGGTCGGCCCTGTGGCGAGCCAGGCGTCGGGGTCGGACCGACGACCGGAGTGCCCGGCGATGGCGTCGGGTTCGATGTCCCGCCGGGTGTCGATGGTGAGGCGCTGGCGGGCACGAGCGGACTGCCGGACGGCGACGGGCTCGGCACGATCGATGGCGGCGGCGAAGCGCTGGGTGGGGGCAGCGACGGACCAGGAGTCGGCTCGGTCGAGGCTGTCGGGGCGCCACTCGACGGCGGGGGCGTCGGGACCACGGCGACCTGATCCGAGGGGCGCGGCGACAGCGTCGATCGCTGCTGGAGCTCGACGCCACCGATGCCCAGCGCGATCGTCGCGAGAACGAGGTTCAGGACACCGAGGCTCAGGACGAGTCGGGCGCGCTGACTGGTCGTCACAGCGGTCGGGGCACTCCTGTCGACCCGGTCAGAGCGGGTCCGGGGTGGTCGGATTGTAAACCGACATGCCATCGACAGGCGTTTCGCCGAGGACGCCGACCGCTACCGGGACGTATCGGGCGGGCCCGCCGCCGGTGACGCTCTCGTACAGGCCGACGGTGTCGACGCGAAACCCGATGCGTCGATCGGCCATCAGCGCGCTCAGCCGGTCACCGACCTGGGCGCCGCTGGCCACGCCGTCCGAACGGGCCAGCGTCAGATGCGGCCGGAACGGTCGATCGACTGGCGCCCAGCCGGCCTCGGCGAGCGTCGTCTCCACACCGCTGGCCAGCTCACTCAGCGCTTCCGCCCCAGCCGTCAGTCCGATCCACAGGGCTCGTGGTCGTCTGCCGGGAGGAAACGATCCGGCGTGACCAAGCTCGACATCGATCGGGCCCCGGAACGCGGCCGCGGCGCGCAGCACGGCCGTCGTCGTCGGCTCGATGCGCTCCGTCGGGGTCGGTCCGAGGAAGCGCAGCGTCAGGTGCAGCCCATCGAGCCGGACCCAGCGCACATCACGGCTGCCGGGCGCCAGCGTGGAGGCCCGCACGGTCGCGACGACCTCGGCGACGGCCGCACTGGCTTCGTGTGGGAGTGGGACGCCGACGAACAGGCGTCGACCGGGGATCCCGGCATACGGATCGCCGTGGGGCGGACCGCCTCGGCGCGGGCCGCTCAACCGCTCCGTGCAGCCTCGCCGGCATCGGCGGCGAGCCCGTCCCGTTCGCGCCGCCACGCCGCTCGATCGTCGCGGAGGACCTGTCGGGCGGCATCGCGGTCGCGCCAGCCGACGACGTCCACGTCCTTCTCCTCGAGCACCTTGTAGGTGTTGAAGAACTGCTCGATCTCGACGAGGCGGTGCGGTCGGACCTGGTCGAGCCGCTCGATGTGCTGCTGGTGGGCATCACCGAGGGCGACACACAGGACCTTGAAATCGAACCCCTTCTCGTCGCGCATCTCCAACCCGCCGATCGGGCGCGCCCAGACATGGCAACCCGTGAACGTCGGCTCGTCGATGACCAGCAGGGCGTCGGTATGGTCGCCGTCGCCGGCCCGCGTGCCTTCGATGAAGCCGTAGTCGAAGTTGTAGAAGACCGCGCTGCTCAGGACCCGGTCGAGTCGAAAGACGCCGGCTTCCTCGTCGAACTCGTACTTGTTGCGCGATCCACGAGGGATCTCGACGACGATCTCGACCACGTCGGGGTACTGGCCTGGGCTGTGCATGGACGGAGTGTAGGGCCCGAGCACCCCAGGATGCGGCCGCGATCCGGCCGTGCCGTCAGTCGTTGTAGAGGCGTTCCTCGATGAGTTTCTCCTGCACCGTGCGCCCGTTCGGGTCAAAACAGGAGAACTCGAAGTGCTTCTCGAACTCGAGGTCCACGTTGTCCTGGCCACCGCGGTTCTTCTCGACCGACACAACCACCCAGTCGCGGAAGCGCTGGGCCTGATACGGGTTGAACTCGATGTTCACCTTGGCGACGATGTGGTACTTCTCGTTGAGGATGAGGATGATGTCGGCCTCGTAGTTGATCGCCGACGAGCCGCGCAGGTGGAAGTTGCGCAGGCGGGATGCCTTGAGGCCTTCCTTGTCGGCGGCCACGATCGAGACCATCGGCACGTCCTCGGACAGGGCGATGTCCTTGAGGCCGTTGACGATGAACGTCACCTTCTCGGACTCGTTCTCGGGCTCGGGGATCTGGGGCACCTTCTGCATATAGTCGACGAACACGACCAGCCGGCGGTCGCCCGACAGGGCCCGATGCTGCTGGACCAGCTTGCGCATGTTGTCGATCGTGCCCGCGGTCTGCGAGCCGCGCAACAGGAACAGGTTCTGCCCGTAGCGCGCGATCCGGTCGAGCGACGGCCGAAGGCGCGGGTTGTTGGCCAGCTGCGGCGCGGCGGCGCCCTCGGCCATCCACGTCCCGAGGATCTCCTTGCGGACGTCCTGGATCTTGATGGCCCCGGTCTTGTGCGGCAGATGTGCCAGCGCCGACTCCATCGCGATGAGCCGGTTCATGAGGTAGGCCTCGTCGTGCTCGAAGCAGATGTAGAGCACGTTGGCCTGACCGCCCGACGCGATGTTGCGCGCCATCTGGAGCGCCATCGTCGTCTTGCCGGTGCCCTGGGCACCACCGATGAGCAACAGCTCCCCGGCCCGCAGGCCGGTGCCGATGGTCTTGTCGAGGGGGGTGAAGCCGAGCGGCACGGGCTGGTATTCGGCCAGGTGCCCGGTCGTGACGCGTTCGTTCAGGTCGACGAGGACGTCGAGCGCGGACCGTGGTGCCATGCTGCCGTTGTCGGTGTCGAGACGCCAGTCACGTCCGGAGGCCTCGGCGGTAGTGCGTTCGAGTTCCGTAGTCACGCGGTGAGATCCTCCCCGGAGGCGTGCGCTGGTGGCGCTTGTGCTGGACGACAAGGGTAGCACCCGCGACCCCCCGAAACACCCACCCGGACTGTGCTAGTCCGCACTCCGATCGGGCGTGGCGGCGATCTCGTCGAACGTGGCGATGATGGCCCGGATGGCGCCTTCGTAGTTGGCCAGGTCGAGCCATTCGTCGGGCGCATGGGCGTTGTCGTGCGGCTGCGAGAAGCCGAGCAGGACGACCGGCAGCCCCAGGATCGACTCGAAGCTGGCAGCGACGGGGATCGAGCCACCCTCACGACTGTAGACCGGCGCCCGGCCGAACGTCGCCTCCAGCGCGCGCGCCGCGGCCTGGGTGACCGGGTGGTCGATCGGGGTCAGGCTTGGCCGGCCGCCGCCGAGGTTCCGGACCGACACCGTCACGCCCGGCGGGGCGATGTCCATCACGAACGCCCGGAACTTGTCGAAGATGTCGTCCGGGTCCTGGGCGGCCACGAGCCGGCAACTGACCTTCGCGTGGGCATGGGCGGGGATGATCGTCTTGGAGCCTTCGCCCTGGAAGCCGCCCCAGATGCCATTGACATCCAGCGTGGGGCGCGCTGCCTTCCGCTCCAGGGTCGAAAAGCCCACCTCGCCGACGAGTGCCGGGACGCCGACCGCCTCCCGGTACGCGGCTTCGTCGAACGGCAATTCGTCCAGCGCCGCTCGCTCCGCTTCGGTCAGGGCGACGACCGCGTCGTAGAAGCCGGCGATCCGGATGCGTCCGTCGGGCCCCTTGAGCGCCGCGATGATCTGGGCCAGGGCGACGGCCGGGTTGGAAACCACGCCGCCGTAGCTGCCCGAGTGGAGGTCGACCGGCGAGAGCACGACGTCGATCTGGGCGTACATCAGGCCGCGCAGGCTGACGGTGATCGCCGGCAGGTTGCCCTCGAAGAACCCGGTGTCGCTGATGATCGCGACATCGGCCCGAAGCCGTTCGCGATTGGCCGTCAGCCAGGCGTCGAGATGGACGCTCGAGCTCTCCTCCTCGCCCTCGAATACATAGCGGATGTTGACCGGATAGCCGCCGCGTGTGGTCAGGAGGGCGCGGGCGGCCATTGCGTGGGCGTGGATCTGGCCCTTGTCATCGGCCGAACCGCGGCCCAGCATCCTGCCGTCGACCACGGCAGGTTCGAATGGCGGCGACGTCCACAGGTCGAGCGGGTCGACCGGCTGG
>DAIUES010000190.1:0-469 GCA_036844985.1 Candidatus Limnocylindrales bacterium | reverse complement strand
CAGTCGGCGTAGACCACGGGGTGACCCCCGGTCCCGGCCACCTCGACATGCTCGAGGCCGGTGTCCCGCAGCACATCGGCCAGCCAGTCGGCGGCGCGGCGGACGTCCGGGGCGTGGTCCGGCAGGGCCGAGATGCTGGGGATGCGCAGGAACGCCTGGAAGCTGTCGAGGCGTGCAGCGCGGGTCGCCTCGAGGTGACGCTCGATGGGGTCGTCGGCAGGTCGGTCGGGCATGGCCCGAGTCTAGGGGAGTCGCGCTCCCCGCGAGCGGCCGCCGGAATCGAACGAGCGGGCCGATGGCTCGGCCCGCTCGTGCGGTCGGTCGGATGAACCGGCGGTCAGGCCGGCTGGGCCTTGGGCTCCGGGATCGGCTGGCCGGGTCCGATGACCGCCGGGATGCCCTGGTCGGGATCCTTGGGCGGCAGGTCGGTGAAGAAGGCCTCGAAGCCCTCCGCATCGACCGTTTCCTC
>DAIUES010000189.1:0-4613 GCA_036844985.1 Candidatus Limnocylindrales bacterium | reverse complement strand
GTTCGCGCTGGTGGCGGGCTCGCTGGCCGACAGCGTCGATCGGCGGAAGTTGCTGCTGGCCACGCAGGTCGGGCTGATGGCCTCCAGTGTGGCTCTGGTCGGGCTGGCAGCGATCGGGGATCCGCCGCTCCCCGCGCTGTTCGCCGTGGCCTTCGTCGCAGCAGGGCTGTCGGCCGTCGACCAGCCCGCCCGGTCGTCATCGATCGCGCGCCTCGTCCCGCCCCACCGGCTCCCGGCGGCCCTCGCCCTGAACCAGCTCAACGGCCAAGCGGCCTCGATCGTCGGGCCGGCCGTGGCCGGGATCCTCATCGCGACCGTCGGCCTGGTCGGGGCGTACGCGGTCGATGTCCTGAGCTTCGTCGCCACGCTGCTCGCCGTCCTCGCGCTGCGACCGTTGCCGCCGCTCGAGGCGGTCGGTCGTCCGGGTTTGGCCGCGATCCGGGAAGGACTGGCGTTCGTCCGCAGCCGCCGGGCGATCCTCGGCTCGTTCGTGATCGACCTCGACGCGATGTTCCTGGCGATGCCGACCTCGCTCTTTCCGGCCATCGCCCTCGACGTCTTCCGGGTCGGGCCGGCCGGCCTGGGCCTGCTTGCCTCGGCGCCGGCGGTCGGGGCGTTCCTGGCGGCGGTCTTCTCGGGGTGGGTCGGGCGGGTCGTGCGGGTGGGTCGGGCGGTCTACGGCTGCGTGATCGCGTGGGGGCTGGCGATGGCCGCGTTCGGTGCCGCGACGGTCGTCCAGGAGGTCATCGTCACGCCCTCGACCGGCATCTTCGCGGTGGCGCTCGCGATGCTCGCCGTGGCCGGCGCCGCGGACGTCCTCTCGGCCGTGTTCCGCAACACGATCGTCCAGCTCGGTGCGCCCGATGCGCTGCGCGGCCGGGTCATGTCGATCCACACGCTCGTGGTGACGAGCGGGCCACGGATCGGCGACATCCAGTCGGCCGTCGTCGCGTCGATCATCGGACCGGGCCAGGCGGTCGTGGTCGGTGGGCTGGCCTGCGTGGCCGGCGCCGGGATCGTGGCCCGGGCCATCCCCGAGCTCGGGACGCACGTCATCAGAACGGTCCGTCGCGCCGACTAGACTGGCGCCATGGACCAGGATCGACGCCACCGTGTGCTGGTGGTCGGTGGCGGGTTCGGCGGCCTGTACGCCGCGCGCAGCCTGCGCAGCGACCCGGAGGTCGTGGTGACCGTCCTCGACCGACGCAACTTCCACCTGTTCCAGCCGATGCTCTACCAGGTCGCCACGGGCGCCCTGTCACCGGGCGAGATCGCCCAGCCGCTGCGCTCGATCCTGGCCCGGCAGCGCAACGCGACGGTCATCCTCGGCGAGGCGGTCGGGATCGACGTCGATCGACGCGAGGTCAGCGTCGCCGACGGCGGGCCGATCGGGTACGACACGCTCATCGTGGCGACCGGGGCGCATCACACCTACTTCGGCCACGACGAGTGGGCACAGGTCGCGCCGGGCCTCAAGACCATCGAGGACGCGACCGAGATCCGGCGCCGGATCCTCATCGCGTTCGAGGCCGCGGAACGGGAAGCCGATCCGGACCGTCGCCGGGAGTGGATGACGTTCGTGCTCGTCGGCGGCGGACCGACCGGGGTCGAGCTGGCCGGTTCGCTCGGTGAGATCGCCCGCGACACCCTTCGGCGCAACTTCCGGGCGATCGACCCGGCCGACGCCCGAATCATCCTCGTCGAGGCGATGGATCGGGTGCTGCCGCCGTATCCACCCGGCCAGTCAGCGTCGGCCCGACGCCAGCTCGAGCGACTCGGGGTGCTGGTCCGGGTCGGCACCCGGGTCACCGCCATCGACGATCGATCGGTCCACGTCGTCCCGACCGACGATCCGAACGCGCCCGAGGAGATCATCCCGGCCCGGACCGTCTTGTGGGGCGCCGGCGTCCAGGCGTCGTCCTTCGCGCGCAAGGTCGCCGATGCCGCGGGCGCGACGACCGATCGCAACGGCCGCGTCATCGTCGAGGGCGACCTGACCGTGCCGGGCCACCCGGAGATCTTCGTGGTCGGCGATGCCGCCGTGCAGCCGTGGGGGCACGACGACGAGCGGGTCACCCCCGGCGTCGCCCAGGGCGCGATGCAGGGCGGCACGTACGCGGCGAAGGTGGTCCGGCGCCGCATCCTCGGGCGGCCATACGAGCCGTTCCACTACAGCGATCACGGCGACGTGGCGGTCATCGGGCGCCTGTCGGGGGTGACGAACATCGCCTGGATGGGCCCCTTCGGGCGCCAGAGCGGGTTCCTCGCGTGGCTGCTGTGGCTGGGCATCCACATCGCGTATCTCATCGGCTTCGCCAACCGGATCGTGGTGCTGACTCGCTGGGCGGCGAGCTTCGTCACCCACGGCCGTGGCGCGCGGCTCATCACCGGCACGCCGTTGCTGCCACCGATCGAAGCGCCCAAGCCGCCGGTGATCGCCCCTGCCGAGGACCTCGTCGCCGCGACCGCCCCGATCGCCGCGACTGCCCCGACTGCCCCGGCCGCACCCGAGGATCGCCCACCGACCGACTGACGTCGCGGGCGTCCGTCCACCGCCGCTAGCGAACGCGAACCGCGACCTCGGCTGGGGGTGTGGCCTGGGACTCGGCTCGGATGTGCGCCACCCAGGCCGCGATCTCGGTCCGCCGCGCGACGCCGAGCTTGGCGAGGATGTGCTCCACGTGGGCGCTGACGGTCTTGGGCGAGACGAACAGCTCCTCCCCGATCTCGGCGTTGGTCAGGCCCTGGGCGATCTTCTGCGCGACCTCGAACTCGCGCACGGTCAGCGGATGCCATGGTTCGAGCTCGGAACCCCGGCCCTTGGCCAGTCCGGCCAGCTGCTCGGCCCGACGGAGCAATGGCCCGCTGTCGAGCGTGGCGGCCGCCACCTGCACCTCGCGGACGAGCGTCATCGCCTCCGCGTAGCGATTCGATCGAAGGTTGGCGGCAGCGAGGTCCAGGCGAGCCCACATCCCTTCCCACCGTCGACCACGGTCGTCCCATTCGTGCGCGGCGGCGTCGAGGGACTCACGGGCGGCGGTCAGCGAGCCCTCGGCCAGCCTGATCAGTCCGGTCCCATGCTTGATCGCCGGCGACGCCACGTCGGCGAGGGGCCCGATGGCACGAACGACCTGGTCGAACCAGCGGGCGGCGGCGTCGGGTCGGCCGGCCGCCTGGTACGCCCGCACGCCGGTGACGACGAACTGGGCGAGCATGCCCCACTCACCGCGCTGGCGTGCCTCCGTCAGGGCCTCCTCGCAACGGCCGATCGCGCCCGTCGGATCGCCGCTCACCAGGGCAGCCTCGGCCAGGCCCCATTGCGCCGACAGCGTGGAATCGAGCCAACCCGCACGCCGCCCGCATTCGAGCGCTGGACGGAGGTGCGACTCGGCCAGGTCCCGATCGCCGCGCCCGAGGGCGACATAGCCGAGCGCCCAGTTGGCGACCGCCCGCGCCCGCTGCGATCCGGGATCGCTCAGGATCTGGCCTCCCTGTCTCGTCGCGTCGTCCCAGCGGCCGTCCGCCCACGACACCAGTGCCTCCGTGGCGGCCAGGAAATGACCACAGAACGACTCCTGGATCTCCTCGGCGTACTTGAGGCCCTCGGCGAGCGGGAGGCCGGCTTGCCGATAGTCGAGCGAACGCGCCGCGTAGAAGGCGGCATCCCGGTAGGCTCCCACCGCGGCCGACTCGGCACCGTCGGTTCGAGCCTGATCGGCGACGGAGCGCATGGAGGCGAGCGCCGGGTCTGGCCTTCCTTCGATGACGTCGATCGCCGCGAGGAACATCTCGGCCTCCTCCACCTCGCCCTGCAGGCCGTTCTTCGAAGCAAGATCGCGTGCTGCATCGGAGTACTGCCGAGCCTGGGCGATATTCCGCGCATCGAGCTCGACGAACCCGAGGAGCGCGAGCCCCACGGCCCGCATCTCCGAGGTCGCCGGCCCGTCGGGCTGGGCATCGAGCTCGAGCAGCAGGCGGTGCAGGAGGTCGCGCTGGTCCGCCACCGGCTCACCTTCGCGGCGCGCCACGATCACGAGGTTGACCAGCGCCTCCGCGGCGAGGGGGCCATCACCCGCCTGAAGGGCCAGCTCCCGAGCACGCCGGGCAGCGTCGCTGGACAGATCGTTGCGGTCGAGGCTGCCCGCTGCATCGCTGTAGGCCATCCAGATCCGTGCCTTCTCCGCATCCGGGAGCGTCGCTGGCATGTTCTTGATCGCGCGCGAGTAGAGCTCGAACGCCTCGCGATGCGAGTGGACCCTGGTCGCGGCGGTCGCGGCAGCGAGCGCCGCGGTGAACGCGTGGTCATGCAGGCCGGCCCGCTCGAAGTGCACCGAGGCGTGGATCTCCATGGCGTTCGGGAGGGAGGCCTCGAACTCGGCAGCGCGGCCGTGGAAGCGACGAAGGTCGCGGGCCGGCACGTCGTCATAGAGCGCATCGCGCAGCAGCTGGTGCCGGAAGTCGAACTGCCCCTGGTCCACGGAGTCGAAGGGATAGAGGATGCCGGCCTTGACGAGCTCGTCGAGCGGCTCGTCGAGGTCGGCGATCGGCCGATCCATGATCCCGGCCAGCACGTCGGGGAGGAAGCGCCGTCCGAGCACGGCGCCCGCGCGCGC
>DAIUES010000188.1:0-4626 GCA_036844985.1 Candidatus Limnocylindrales bacterium | reverse complement strand
CGTAGTGGATCGGTCGTCCCGGGATCGTCCCGAACCACGGCAGGTGGTCGGCCGTGATGTCGATCGGGCCGCCCCACGCGTCCTCGATGCGGACCGAGGCCAGGCTCGGGAACAGACGACGCAGTCCCGCGGCCGCCCGGCGCGCATCGCGCACGTCGTCGCTGAACACGGGACCGATCCGACCGCCGAAGCCGGCCCGCCCGCCACCGCCGCCGAGGGCGATCCGCCCGTCCGGCGTCGTGCGCAGGTAGTGCAGGGTGAACCGGGCGTCGGACAGTCCCTCGCCACCGGTCCAGCCCAGGTCCGCCAGCTGCGTCGGGATCGGTTCGGTGAGCACGATGTACGAGGACCATGTGACGAGCCGCCGCCCGAACCACGGCCACGCCGCGGCCCATGCGTTGAGGGCGAGGATGGCCGAGGCGGCGCGGACCTCGCCGCGGCCCGCCGACGAGGTCGTGCCCAGGCGGACCGGCGCACCAGAAGCCGGGGCCGGACGCAGGCCACCGAACCAGCCCGGTCGCTGCCCGTCGATGTCGGTGACCGTCGTCCCTTCGGCGATCACGACCCCGCGCTCGAGCAGCACCCGGCGGAGGCCGCGCGCGAGCGACGCCGGCTGGACCGTGGCCGCGGCCGGCATGAACACGCCGTCGCGCAACACCGGCGACGCGACCCGGGCGCGCACCTCGTCGGCGCGCAGCGGCACGAGGCGATCGCCGAGACCGTGCGCCCGGAGCGCCGCGACCGCGGCCGACGACGCCCCGTCCTGGGCCGGCGCCGCGCTGGCCGTGAGCGAGCCGCGCCGGGTGAACCAGGCGTCGATCCCGTGGGCGACGCAGAACGCCCCGATGTCGTCCACGGCCGTTTCCATCGCGGTCCCCATGGCCACCGCTCCGTCAGGCCCGTAGCGCTCGAGGAGGGTCGGGAACTCGTCCCACCAGTTCGTCACGAACCCGCCGTTGCGCCCCGACGGACCGCCCCCGCAGATGTCGGCCTCGAGCAGGACGACCCGCGCGCCCGGCTCCAGCTCGGTGACCCGCAGCGCGGCCCACAGGCCCGTGTAGCCGCCACCGACGATGGCGACGTCGGCCGTGGTCGTGCCACGCAACGGCGGCGCGGCGTCGGCAAGGTAGCTCGCCCGGGACGTTTCCGCGGCGAGCGCCTCGCGCAGCCACCACGAGCGCCGCGTGCCGCTCGGTCGGACCGCTCCGAGCACGCTCGTCAGCCGCCGGCCGGCAGCAGGCCGATCTCGAGCACGTCCTCGGCCGTGACCGGGTGGTCGACCAGGCCGAGGCTCGTCAGGTACGTGATCGAGGCCGTCCAGTCGGCCGGCTCGATGGCGCCGAGGCCGTGGGCGACCTGGGCCTTGCCTCGCCACGCCGCGATGGTGGCGTCGAGGATGGCCGCCTGGGTGTCGCGCTGGGTGGCCAGCTCGGGTACCGCCTTGAACGCCGCCTCGAGCCCGATCTCGGGCCTCGCCGTGATGTCCTCCATCGCCCGGAGGGTCGCGGCGATGAACGCGGCGATGGCCTCCGACTTCGTCTCGAGCGTGGCCGTCCCGGTGATGAGCCCGTTGCCCGGCAGCGGGGTGATGTCGTCGATGTGCAGCACGTTCACCTGCTCGCCGGTGAGCTGCAGCTGGACCGGCTCGTTGTTGACGAACCCGGTCGCCGCGTCGACCGCTCCCTGGGCGACCGCGGCTCCCTGGCCGAAGTCGGGGTACTCGACGACGCGCACGTCGTCGGGCGTCAGTCCGGCCGAGGCGAGGAGTGCCTGGAGCATCACCCACGACGAGCCGTAGCGGCCGGGGATCCCGATCCGCTTGCCCTTGAGGTCGGCCGCGCTGGCGATGCCCGACGACGCCTTGGCGAACACGATCGACGGGAACTGCCCATAGACCGTCGCCACGTACTTGACCGGGATGTCCTGGCTGACCGCGGGGATGACGCTCGTCCCATCGCCCAGCCCGATATCGAGCGCGCCCTGGCCGACAAGAAGGATGAGGTCGGGGTCGATCTTGTTCTGGAGCTCGACCGTCAAGCCGGCCTCGGCGTAGTAGCCGGCCTGGTCGGCGAGGTAGAACGGCGCGAACTGGACGCTCGGGATGAACCCCAGCCCGACGGTCAGGGCGACCGGTTCCCGGCTCGGTCCGACGCTCGGCGACGCGGGGGACGCGGAGGCGCTGGGACCGACCGATGGCCCGACCGACGGACCGACGGTCGAGCCCGACGGCGGGCCGCATGCGACCACGGCCAGGGCGATGGTGACGACGAGGGCGGCGATGGTGCGGAACCGGGACACGGGACCTCCTGGGGATCTCGGGAGACTAACGGGCGCCGACCAACCGGCGTTCGATGACGACGACGACGAGATACAGCCCGATCCCGATGAGCGCGATCGTCAGGAGCGTGGCGAACATCAGCGGGATGTCGAACAGGGACCCGCGGGCGAGGTTGATGAGCACGCCGAGTCCGCGCTCGGAGCCGGCCCACTCCCCGACGATCGCGCCCACGACCGCCAGGGTCACCCCGACGCGCATGCCCCCGAAGATCGACGGCAGGGCGGCCGGGATCTCGAGCGTGGTGAGGACCTGCCGCGGCGTCGCCCGGAGCGACCGCCCGAGCTCGAGCAGGCCCGCGTCCACCGAGCGAACGCCGACCATCGTTGCCACGGCCATCGGGAAGAACACGACGACCGTGCAGATGATGACCTTGCCGAGCAACCCCGGCCCGAACCACACGGCAAAGAGCGGGGCGAGGGCGAGGATCGGGATCGCCTGGGCGGCGACGAGGTACGGCGACAGCAGCCGCTCGACCAAGGCGCTGCGGGCCAGCGCGTACCCGATGGGGAGCGCGGCGCCGGCACCGACCGCGAAGCCGAGGGCGACCTCGCCGAGGGTCGTCAACAGGTGCGGCTGGATCGTCCCGGCGGCCCACGCGTCGAACCAGCTGACGGCCACGTCCGCCGGCGGAGGCAGGATGAATGGCGGCAGGCCGCTGATGACGACCACGAGCTGCCACACGGCGACGAACACGATGAATGCGGCCAGGACCGACAGCAGGCCTGCGCGAGTCATGCGAGCACGCCCGACGCCGACCGTGATGCGGCCTCGCTGATCGCCGATTCGTCCGGATCGCCCAGGTGGCGCCGGATCTCGCGGGCGGTGGAGGACACGACGGCCTCGTCGAGATCGCCGATCGAGCGCGGCCTGCGGAGCCGGACCTGCAGATCGGCAACGACCCGCCCGGGCCGCGGCGACAGCACGACGACCCGGTCGGCCACGAGGATGGCCTCGGCGATGCTGTGGGTCACGAGCACGATGGTCGTCGCCGAGCGCTCCCACAGCCGCAGCAGCTCGAGGTCGAAGCGTTCGCGAGACAGCGCATCGAGCGCGCTGAACGGCTCGTCGAGCAGCAGCACCTCCGGTTCGAGCGCGAGCGCCCGGGCGAGGGCCACGCGCTGTCGGGTCCCGCCCGACAGTTCGGCCGGATGGTTGCCGACCACGCCAGGATCGAGGTCGACCAGGTCGAGCAGTACGGCGAGTCGCTCGGCTTGGCGGGCGCGCGACCAGCCGGCGAGCTCGAGGGGGTAGGTGATGTTGGCGGCGGCCGATCGCCACGGCAGGAGACGCGGCTCCTGGAACACGAGCCCGATGCGCGGGTCGGGCTTGGTGATGGGATCGCCATCGAGGGTCACGTCCCCGCGCTGCGGCCGGATCAGGCCGGCGATCACGCGCAGGAGCGTCGACTTGCCCGAGCCGTTGGGGCCGATGAGGGCGACGATCCCGCCGCCCGGCACGGCGAGGTCGATGTCGTCGAGGACCGCCAGCCGCCCGCCGTCACGGGTCGGGAACGACAGGTCCACGTCGGCGATGCGCAGCGCCCCGGCGCCGGCCGTCATCGATCGAGTCCTGCCAGCGGCCGCACCACCGGCGCGATGGCGGGGTACAGGCCGGTGTAGGCCGCATACAGTCGGTCGTACGTGGCCGCGAACTCCGGTCGCGGCTCCAGACGACGCCGGATCCGCGTCATCGACCCGATCGCCGACACCAGCCCGGGGCTCGCGCCGATGGCCACCGCGCCGAGGATGGCCGAGCCGAGGACCGCGGTCTCGAGCACGGCCGGGACGAGCACCGGGAAGCCGGTCACGTCGGCCTTGACCTGGTTCCAGGTCTCGCTGCGGGCCGGGCCGCCGCAGGCGCGCATCGCGTCGACCGTGACCCCGGCGGCGAGCATCGGTTCGGCGACATGACGGATGGCGAGCGCGCTCGCCTCGATGATCGCGCGGGCCAGGTGGCCTCGACCGTGGGCCAGCGTCAGCCCGGCGAACGCGCCGGTCGCCGTCGGATCCCAGAGCGGTGATCGCTCGCCCGCGAGGTACGGCAGGAACACCACCCCGTCCGCGCCGGGCGGTGTCGCCGCGGCTTCCTCGAGCATCCGCTCGGTCGTCATGTCGCGCCCGACGATCGCGTCGCGGAACCAGTCGAGCGCCCGGCCGGTGGCCGCCATGGCCGCGCCGACGCTGTACAGCCCATCGAGCGGCGCAGGGGTGACGAACGCCCCGGGCACCTCGAGCGGCTGGTCCCAGTACACGCCGAAGCCACCGGCCGATCCACCCGGGTCGTAGGCG